>NZ_BAAARN010000001.1:2015623-2354265 GCF_039532215.1 Pedococcus aerophilus
GTCGCACCCCCGACCCGCACCCGTTCGGTGGTCAAGAACCGTGCGCTCGCCTCGGCCTACGCCGGTGCCCACCGGTTCGGGATCGAGGTCTTCGAGCCGGCCACGAGCAACACCCTGATGGCCGCCCTGCTCGTCCACGACCTGCGCAGCGGCAACACGGAGGGACGCTCGCCGTGGCAGGACGAGGCTGACGGTGCCGTTCACGGCGGTCTCTGGCGGACGGCATACGACCCGCGCAGCGCGCTGGGACTGGCTGTCGTCCTGGGGCTCGGCTCCGCGCGCGGCTGACGTCCTCGCTGGTCCCGAGGCCGATTCGGGGTGATTTGTCGTTTCCTGAACCAACCCAGACCCGCGCCTGACCCCTACTCGTGGGTCGTCACGTTGGGTGGGGGAACGGCCTCCCCCGTGACGGCGAATCCGCAGCGCCGCGGGAGCCCGTGACCGAAGGGAGCCCGACGATGACCCGTAGGCGCACACAACTAGCCGTGGTGTCGGCCACCGCGGCACTGGCAGTGGCGGTCACCTCCGCCATGCCGGGCGCAGCAGCCGCCGAATCCGCACCGAAGGCCGGGGGTTCGGCCTTCCTCGGCGAGGACAGCCACCACCTCGACGACCTCGACACCCGCAAGGACAAGGCCCAGCCGTCGGCGGCGCAGAAGGCAGCTGCCGAGCAGACCCGCTCAGGGAGCCAGCGCGGCGCAGCACCGGCCACCGTGACCTGGAACCGGTTCGGCTCCGCGGCCACGATCACGCCGACCGGCAAGGCCGCGCTCGCCACCGGCCTCGGCAAGGACGCCGTCGCCGCGGCCCGCGCCTATCTCGTGCGCCAGGCGAGCGTGCTCGGCGTGACCGCCGACGACGTCGCCGCGATGGAGCACGTGACGACCAACCGCATCGGCGACAGCAGCGTCGTCATGTTGCGCCAGACCGTCGGCGGTGTCCCCGCCGGACTCGACGGCCTCGTCGTCGTGGCGGTGCAGGACGGTTCGGCCCGCTACCTCACGTCCTCGCTCTCGCCGACCCGTGGTGCCGCGACGGCGCGACTGGCCGCGCCGAAGCTCACGCCGGAGCAGGCCCTCGGGCGTGCGGCCGACAACATCGGTCACGAGATCTCCGAGGTCAAGAGGGCCGGGGCAGCGAACGCCCGCACCGCCGCGACGGGGTGGACCTCGTTGCAGGCCAAGGGTCTCGTGGGTGAGCAGCAGGTCAAGCAGGTCGCCGTCCCTGTGCCCGGAGGCGCCACGCGCACGGCGTACCACGTGGTGACCCGCGCAGCCCAGGACGAGGGCTACTCGGTCTACGTCGACGCCGCGACCGGCGAGGTCCTCGCCCGCGACGGCCTCGTCGACCACGACAGCGACAACCCGCGCTGGTCGGTCTTCACCTCCGTCCCCGAGGTCTCCCCGACCCCGGCCGACACCCGCGTGCAGTGGTGCTGGACGACGACCACCGGCTGCGCGGAGGCGGTCCAGAACCCGGCGTCACCGCTGGCCTGGGACGTCGACCCGGTCACGAAGGCGACCACGACGACCACGAGCGGCAACAACGCCACGAGTGGCGAGCGCTGGGTCGCCGGCGGGGTCGTCACCCCGGCCACGCTGCGCAGCGACCGGAACTACACCTACCCGTTCACCGGTCAGTGGACCAAGGAGCGCTGCAACCCGGCGAACTACTCCAGCCCGGAGCGCAACGACATCGACGCCGCGACGGCCAACCTGTTCGCGATGCACAACCGCATGCACGACTGGTCCTACCAGCTCGGCTACACCGAGTCGGCCTGGAACATGCAGCGCGACAACTTCGGCAAGGGCGGCCTGGGCGCCGACCCCGAGCTCGGCTACAGCCAGTCCGGCGCCAAGTCCGGCTCGCGCAACAACGCCAACCAGGGCACCCCGCCCGACGGCATCAGCGGCTACAGCAACATGTACCTCTGGCAGCCGCTGGCGGGCTCCTTCTACGCACCGTGCGTCGACGGCGACTACGACATGTCGGTCATCGGCCACGAGTACGGCCACGGCATCAGCAACCGCATGGCCGGCGGTCCCGACCGCGGCCTGTCCGGCCTCCAGGCCGGCGCCATGGGCGAGAGCTGGTCGGACCTGATGGCGACGGAGTACCTGCAGGAGCAGGGCTACGTGCCGTTCAGCTCGACGGCGACGCCGATGGGCGCGTACGTCACCGGCAACGCCGAGCACGGCATCCGCAACTACAACTTCAGCAAGAGCCCGCTGAACTACTCCAACGTGGGCTACGACCAGACCGGCCCGCAGGTCCACGCCGACGGTGAGATCTGGTCGGCGACGCAGAGTGACGTCCGCAGCGCGTTCATCACGCGCTACGGCGGCGGTGACGCGGCCCTGCAGAAGAGCTGCGCGACCGGTGCGACCGACGTCGAGTCCTGCCCGGGCAACCGGCGCTGGATCCAGCTGGTCTTCGACGCCTGGCTGCTCATGCCGTCAGGTGCCGTGAGCATGCTCGACGCCCGTGACGCCATGTTGGCCGCCGACCTGCTCCGCTTCGGTGGCGCCAACCAGGACCTCCTCTGGGACGCCTTCGCCGCCAGGGGTATGGGGCGTGGGGCCTCCTCTACGAGCAGCGCGGACTCTGCGCCGATCCCGTCGTTCGAGTCGCCCTACAGCCGCAACGCGAACCTCACGTTCGTGCCCACAGGTGAGGACGGCCGACCGGTGGCCGGCGCCAAGGTGTTCGTCGGCGAGTACACCGCGCGTTCGCGCCCGGTCGCCGACACCGACCCGGCGACGAGCCTGGACGAGACGTTCACGACGGTGCCGGGCACGACGACGTACACGGTGACGGCTCCGGGCCACGCCCAGAAGCAGCTGACGTTCACGTCCAAGCCGGGACAGACCCGCAACATGCCGGCCCCCCTCACCACGAACCTCGCCAGCACGCAGGCGGGCGCCACGGTGACCGGTGTCGGCACCAAGGTCCCGGCCATGGTCGACGGCGACGAGGGCACGACGGCCACCACGACCGATGCGCCCACCGCGGCCCAGAAGGTGTTCACCGTCGACCTCGTCGGTGGCCGCCAGGTCGTGCGCAAGGTCCAGCTCAGCGCCCTGCCCGAGCCCGGCTCGGCAGGACGCTTCCAGAACCTGCGCCAGTTCAAGGTCTGGGCCTGCGACGCCAAGGGCCGCGTGCTCTGCGACCAGGACGCCGACTACCGCGCGGTCTTCACCTCGGCACCGGATGCGTTCCCCGGTACGGCGCCGCGGCCGGTCGCCCCGGAGCTCAAGATGCGCTCGTTCGAGATCCCGCAGACCGCGGCGACGCACCTGCGCTTCGAGCTGGTCACCAACCAGTGCCAGGGCGGACCGGCGTTCCAGGGCGAGCAGGACGCCGACCCGGCGAACGCCACCGACTGCACGACCGCGTACGCGGGGGCTCAGAAGGTCGCGGTCAGCGAGGTGCAGGTCCTGCGCCGCTGACCTCAGGAGGAGAACGACAGAAGTGCCGCGCGGCCCCTTGGGCTGCGCGGCACTTCTGCTGGGGGATGGAGGGTCGGCGCCGGGCAGTCGTGGTGTCGGCCCTCCTGCGGTCAGCGGGCCCGGGGGGCCTTCACCGCTAGCACGGCGCACTGGGCGTCGAGGAGGACCTGCTGGGACGTGCTGCCGAGGAAGAGCTTTCCCACGGGCGAACGCTGCCGCATGCCGATGACGATGAGCGTCGCGTTCTCGACGTCGGCCACGCGCAGGATCTCCTCGGCGGCGGCGAGGCCACCAGTGGCCTGCACCACGTCGTGGTCCAGGCCGGTCTGCTCCAGCTCGGACCGGATGGCGTCGATGTCCTGGGGGGTGGCGAAGCTCGGCGTGGCGAAGTCGCCGTTCTGCCCGGTGTTCACCACGACCAGCCGTGAGCCGTGCAGGACGGCTTCGTCCTTGGCGCGCTCGAAGGCCGCGATCCCCTCGGGGCTCGGGATGTAGCCGACGACCACGGTGCCGGTCATGAGGAACCCTCGAGCCGCTTGGCCCCGGTCATGATCGCGACACCCTCACCCATGTCGTGGGTCTGCGGCGTGATGACCCCGGCCCGCCCACCCAGCCGCTGGATGTGGATGCGGTCGGCGACCTCCCACACGTGCGGCATGTTGTGGCTGATGAGGATGACCGACAGGCCGCGGTCGCGCAGCTGCTTGACCATGTCGAGGACCATGCCCGACTCCTTGACGCCGAGGGCGGCGGTCGGCTCGTCGAGGACGACGACCTTGCTCCCGAACGCCGCGGCACGGGCGACGGCCACCGCCTGGCGCTGTCCACCGGACAGCGTCTCGACGGCCTGACTCATGTTCTGGATCGTCTGGATCCCGAGGTCCTGCACCGACTGTCCGGCGCGCTTCTCCATGCCCTTCTTGTCGAGCATGCGCAGCACCGAGCCGAGCGGGCCCTTGCGACGCTCCTCGCGGGCGAGGTAGAGGTTGCTCGCGATGTCGAGCGCGGGGATGACGGCCAGCTGCTGGTAGACCGTCTCGATGCCGGCCTCGCGGGCGTCCTGCGGCTTGCGGAACGAGACCGGCTTGCCGTTCATCGTGATCTCACCGGAGTCGGGGACGTACGCCCCGGTGAGGCACTTGATGAGGGTGGACTTGCCGGCACCGTTGTCGCCGATGACCGCGAGCACCTCGCCGGGGTAGAGGTCGAGGTCGACCCCGTCGAGGCCGACGACGCGACCGAAGGTGATGACGAGCTTGCGGGCCGAGAGGACGGGCTCCTTGGAGTAGATCTCCTCCTTGCCGGCGGGGATGCCACCGTGGGCGACCTCGAGCGTCGGGGTGCTCATGCCTTCACCTTCCTGATCCACTGGTCGACGGCGACGGCGATGATGACGAGGATGCCGGTCGCGAGGACGCGCCACTGCTGGTCGACGCCCATCTGGGAGAGGCCGAACTGCAACGTCTGAACGATGAGGGCACCGATGAGGGTCCCGACGAGGCGACCGCGGCCACCGAAGAGGCTGGTGCCACCGATGACCACGGCGGTGATGCTGGCCAGGTTGGCGTCCGGGAACGCGTTGGGGGTCGCCGCGCCGGCACGTCCGATGAGGATCCACGCCGCGAGACCGTAGATCAGGCCGGCCACGGTGTAGACGGCCAGGAGGATCCGCTTGCTGGGGACACCCGAGAGGCGGGCCGACTCGGGGTCGTCGCCGACGGCATACACGTAGCGCCCCCACGCGGTCTGGGAGAGCACGAACCCGATCACCGCGTAGATCAGGATCACCAGGACGATTCCCCAGGTGAGCCTGAACGACCCGATGCCGAACCCTTGCCCGAGGAAGTTGAGCAGGTCGGGCAGGTGGTTGGCCTGGATGCTCTCGCCACCGGAGTAGAGCAGCGCGATGGCGGTGAAGATGCTCAGCGTGCCGAGGGTGACGATGAACGGAGGCAGGTTGATCCGGGTCACGAGCAGGCCGTTGAGGGCACCCGCACCGGTGGCCAGGAGCAGGCCGATCGCCAGGCCGAGGATGCCGGGCATCCCGTCATCCCTGGACAGCGTGGCCATGACCATCATCGACAGCACCATGACGGCACCGACCGACAGGTCGATCCCCGCGGTGAGGATGACGAGCGTCTGTCCGACGGCCAAAGCGGCCACGACCGCGGTCTGCTGGAGCAGGATGCCCATCGAGCTCGGGGTGAGGAACGTGGGCGTCGCGATGAAGAAGGACACGAACGCCACGAAGAGCAGGAACAGCGGACTCAGCCAGGGCCGGCCGTGCAGCTGGTGCTGCACCCGCTGGAGTGGGGACTGCTGCCGCCGAGCGAACTCGGCGGCAGCAGAGGTCACCTCGGTGGTCATGGTCAGTTGCCCCAGCAGATCTTCGCGCCCTCTTCGGACGAGATGCTGTCGACGCCGTCAGCCTTCTTGTCGGTGACCAGGGCCACACCGGTGTCGAAGAAGTCGAGGCCCTCGGTGACCTTGGGCGCCTCGCCGCCACGGGCGATCTTGGCGATGGCCTCCATGCCGAGCGTGGCCATCTTCAGCGGGTACTGCTGGGCCGTCGCACCGATGACGCCGCTCTTCACGCTGTCGACGCCAGCGCAGCCACCGTCGACCGAGACGATGAGGGCCGTCTTGTTGGCGGCCTTGAGGGCGGCGTTGGCGCCGACCGCGGCGGGCTCGTTGATCGTGTAGACGAGGTTGATGTTCGGGTTCTTCGCGAGGCACTTCTCCATCGCGGTGCGGCCGCCGTCCTCAGCGCCGTTGCTGGCCTCGTTGCAGACGATCGTGTAGTCGCCGCCCTTGCCACCGGTGTACTTGCCGGTCTTGGCCTCGTCGCCGTTCTTCTTGCCGTCGGCGACATCGATGCCCATGCCCTCGAGGAAGCCCTGGTCACGGTTGTAGTCGACCGAGACGATCTTGTCGCTGAACAGGTCGAGCAACGCGATCACGGCGGGCTTGCCGTCGAGCTGGGCTGCGGCCCACTCACCGTCGAGCTTGCCGGCGCTGCGGTTGTCCGTCGCGAAGGTGATGTCGACGGTGTCGGCCGGGTCGGGCGGGGTGTCGAGGGCGATGACGAACAGCTTGGCGTCGCGGGCCTTCTTGATCGCGGCGTTGACGCCGTCGCTCATCGGCGTGATGAGGATGCCCTTGTCGCCGCGGGCGATCGCGTCCTCGATGGCGGTGATCTGGCCCTGGTCGTCACCCTCCTGCTTGCCGGAGGCGACGGTGAGCTTCACGTTGTTCTTGGCGGCGTCCGCCTTGGCGCCCTTCTGCATGGCGACGAAGAACGGGTTGGTCGAGTCCTTCGTGATGAGCGTGACTCCCACGGTGGCCTCACCTCCGCCGCCGCTGCTGCCGGTGTCGGTGGTGCTGGCGCGGTTGCAGGCGCTGAGGCCGAAGGCGGCGGAGACGGCGACCGTCACGGCGAGGCTGCGGCGCACGGACGGGTTCTGCAGGGTCATACGAGGCATGTGGGTGCTCCCCTTCTCAGGCGGCTCCATCGCCGCGTGACAACGTTGTCAGGGATGTTTCTAGCCCGCGGTTGTGCATTTGTCAACGGGTAATGTACAACTAGCCACGTGATCGTGACATCGTTGTCAGAGGAGGGCCGTCGGCCGCCGCGCGCCACCATGCGTGAGGTGGCGGCGCTCGCCGGCGTCAGCCTCAAGACGGTCTCCAGGGTCGTCAACCGCGAGCCGGGGGTGTCCCCGGACGTCGTCGCCCGCGTCGAGCGTGCGGTCTCCCAGCTCGGCTACCGGCACAACCTCGCCGCCAGCAACCTGCGCCGCGGTCACGGCAAGAGCGCCATGGTCGGCGCCCTGCTCCAGGACGTCAGCAACTCGTTCTCCTCCAGCCTGCTGCGCAGCCTCGAGGACGCCGCGCGGGACCGCGACGTCGCCATCGTGGCGTCAAGCCTCGACGAGGAGCCCGAGCGCGAGCGCGCCCTGGTCGAGGGCCTGGTCCGTCGACGTGTCGACGGCCTGCTGCTCATGCCGGCCACCCAGCGCCACGACTACCTCGCCGAGGACCTCCGCAGCGGCCTGCCGATCGTCTTCGTCGACCGGCGGCCGAACGGTGTGGACACCGACTCGGTCACCGTCGACAACGCCCTCGGGGCGCGGATGGCGGTGGAGCACCTGCTCGCCCACGGCCACCGGCGCATCGCCATCCTCGGCGACCTGCCCACCATCCAGACGGCGCAGACGCGGCACGACGGCTACCTCGCCACGATGCGCGACGCCGGCCTCCCCCGCGACCCGAGCCTCGAGGCGCTGTCGCTGCGCTCCCCCGACGACGCGGTCGCCGGGCTCGTCCGGCTGCTCGACGGCCCCAACCCGCCGACGGCGGTCTTCGCAGCGCGGAACTCGTTGGCCATCGGGGCGATTCGCGCCCTGCACCAGCGCGGAGTTGCAGGACAGGTGGCCCTCGTCGGGTTCGACGACTTCCCCCTCGCCGACATCGTCGATCCGCCGCTCACCGTGGTGAAGCAGAATGTCGCGATGATCGGCTTCGAGGTCGCGAAGCGGCTCTTCGGCCGCATCGACGGCGACACCTCCGCCCCCCAGCACGTCGTGCTCGCCCCGGAGCTCGTCGTCCGCGGCTCCGGGGAGATCCGCCCCGGCGTCTAGCCGCGGTCGCGCAGCTCCCGCTGCGACGCCAGCGGCCTCACCGAGCCGCAGACCGGCACAGCGCCGAAGTCCTTGCGCTGCACCGGGTCCTGCGAACCCGTCAACGGTGCTCGGCGTCCGATCCGAGGATGCGGGTATGGCGCGTGCGCGTGCGCCGCGAGCGACCCCAGGACCGAGCGCGTCGCCGCCAGCGGGCTCACGTCGTGCTCGCGTTCGGGTCGGCCGGCGCGAAGCCCTGGCCGGGAAGGGCCGGCTGTCCGGGGAGCTGCTGGCCGTCACCCGGGAGCTGCTGCATGCCTCCCGGAGCCTGGGGCTGGGCACCCTGCTGGCCGGGAAGCTGCTGCTGGGTGCCGCCCGGGACCTGGGTCCCCTGCTGCGTCCCTTGCTGACCGAAGCCACCCTGGCCGCGACCACCGAAGCCGCCGGGCTGGAACTGCCCGGTGCCACCCTGGGTCGAGCCGGCCGGGAGGGCTGCCGCTGCACCGACCGCACCCATCGCCGAGATGCCGATCGCCAGGGCTGCGGCGATGGCGGTCTTGCGACCGGACCACACCGGAGGATTGAGGGCGGGAGCGGTGGTCGGAGCCGGGCTGGGGGCGATGGTCTGACCCGGGCTGGGGGCGGCGACCGTGGGCGGCAAGGGCTGGGCGGGCGCGGCCGCCGCCGGCGCCTCGGGAGCCGGCGACGCGGCATACGGCATGGTCTGGGTGGTGGCCCACGCGATCGGTGCGGTGTCGCCGCTGGGGTCGCGGTCGTTGCGGGTGGTGGGGTTCGTCATCGGACGCCTCCGGCGAGATGGGGTGCTTGGTCCCTCGAGCGTCGGGGCGGGGGCTGTGCGCAGCCTGTGGCCGGGGTGTCGGACGACTGAGCATCCGCGGTCAGCACGGCTAGCCGTGCTCCTCCTTGTGGGCGGCCCGCCAGGACGTGTACTCCTCGACCTGCTCGACCTCGTCCCACGCAGCCTTGAAGATCCGCGCCGACTCCGCCTTGACCGGGTCCTCGGGGCCGCGGGGCAGCTCTGCCCGACCGTGGGCGCCACTCTCCCCGCGCTTGTCGACCGGGACCGGGCCGTCGTACTTCTTCCCGCCCGGGTGGTTGGCGTAGCGCCGGGCCCGGGTGAAACCCATCTGGAGGAACTTGCGCGCCATGTCCGCGCCGACCAGGTCACCTGCGGCGAGGTAGTCGTCGAACGCCGCCCGGATCGCGGTCGCACTCTCCTGTGCGACATCGGGGGTCTTGAAGCGCCACAGCGGCAGCAGCTCACCCTTGTAGGGCTGGACGGTCAGGACACCCTGCTCGCCGCGCCCCACGCGGTAGAGCTCGGGGTGCGCCCTCACGTCGTCGCCGCTGCCCGCCACCTGCAGAAGTATCCCGGCGAAGCGGATCGCGCGCTCGGCGACCGGCACAGTGGCTTCACAGGATTCGCACAGTCTGTGCGTGGCCTTTGCCCAGCCACCGGGTGTTGTCTAGGTCCATGAACACGCAGCAGTCCGCTTCCGCCAAGCTCCAGCGCATCGACGGCTCCCCGGTGCGGGTCCTCGTCGTCGACGACGAGAGCAACCTGACCGAGCTCCTCTCGATGGCCCTGCGCTACGAGGGTTGGGAGGTGCGCACGGCGTCCAACGGCGCCAACGCGGTGCGGGCGGCTCGCGAGTTCCAGCCGGATGCGGTGGCCCTCGACATGATGCTGCCGGACTTCGACGGCCTGGAGGTGCTGCGGCGGATGCGCGCCGACTCCCCCAACGTGCCGGTGCTGTTCCTCACGGCCAAGGACGCGGTCGAGGACAGGGTCGCCGGCCTCACCGCGGGTGGCGACGACTACGTCACCAAGCCGTTCAGCCTCGAGGAGGTCGTCGCCCGGCTCCGTGCCCTCATGCGGCGCACCGCCGTAGTGACCGACGAGTCCTCGTCCGTGATCGTCGTGGGCGACCTCACCATGGACGAGGACAGCCACGAGGTGACCCGCGACGGCGTCCAGATCGCCCTGACCCCAACTGAGTTCGAGCTGCTGCGCTACCTCATGCGCAACCCAAAGCGGGTGCTGTCCAAGGCGCAGATCCTCGACCGCGTCTGGAACTACGACTTCGGGGGCCAGGCCAACGTCGTCGAGCTCTACATCTCCTACCTGCGCAAGAAGATCGACGCCGGCCGCGAGCCGATGATCCACACGATGCGCGGCGTCGGGTACGTCCTCAAGCCCGCGTCATGAGTCCCGCCGCAGCCGCCGGAGCAGCCCGCACCCGGTTCCGACCGGCCGTGTGGTCGCTCAGCACCAAGCTCGTCGCCACCGTCGTCGGGCTGTTCCTCGCCGTCACCCTCGCGACGTCCTCCCTCACCGTCCTCCTGCTGCACAACTACCTCCAGGACCAGCTCGACAGCGACGTGACCGCCAGCGTCGCCCGTGAGGGCGGCCGCCCCGACCTCGACGGCGACGGCCGGGGGCCCGGGGGCGGCGGTCCACCCGGCGGCGGGGGCGCCTTCCTCAACCTCACGCTGCGTGATGGCGTGGCCGTCACCAACCGCGTCGCCGACGGCAGCACCTACGGCCAGCTCACCGCCGAGCAGATCTCCCAGCTCCAGACCGCGGGCATCGGACAGACCCCCCAGACGGTCGAGATCGACGACCTCGGCGCCTACCGCGTGGTCTCGGTCTTCACCGCGAACGGCAGCACCGTCATCAGCGGGCTGCCCATGGCCGGCGTCACCGAGACCATCAACACCGTCGTCACGCTCATCGTCGGCGGGACGGTGATCGGGTTCATCGTCGTCGGGGCCGGCGGCCTGTGGCTCGTGCGCCGCAACCTCGCACCGCTGCAACGCGTCGCGCACACCGCGACCCAGGTGTCGCGGCTCAAGCTCGACTCCGGCGACGTCGCCCTCGCCGAACGCGTCCCCGCCGACGACACCGACCCGCGTACCGAGGTCGGCCAGGTCGGCCTCGCCCTCAACAACATGCTCGACAACGTCGAGGGGGCCCTGCAGTCCCGGCACGAGAGCGAGCAGCGTGTGCGCCAGTTCGTCGCCGACGCCTCGCACGAGCTGCGGACCCCGCTCGCCTCCATCCGGGGGTATGCCGAGCTGTCCCGTCGCGAGCACGAGCCCGTTCCTGCGACGGTCACCCACGCGCTGTCCCGCGTCGAGTCCGAGGCGCTGCGGATGCAGGGCCTCGTCGAGGACCTGCTCCTGCTGGCCCGCCTCGACGCGGGTCGACCGCTCGAGCGTGAGCCGGTCGACCTGTCGCTGCTCGCGATGGACGCCGTGAGCGACGCCCACGCCGCCGCGCCCGGCCACCGCTGGGAGCTCGACCTGCCCGACGAGCCCATCGAGGTCGCCGGCGACCAGGCCCGCCTCCACCAGGTCGTCGCCAACCTCCTCGCGAATGCCCGCACCCACACCCCCGAGGGCACCAAGGTCGTCACCTCGGTGCGCCCCGATGGCGACTGGGTCCGGGTCAGCGTGGCCGACGACGGCCCTGGCGTGCCGGAACCGTTGCAGCGCAACGTGTTCCAGCGATTCACCCGCGGCGACGACTCCCGCAACCGCGCGGCCGGGTCGACGGGCCTCGGCCTGTCCATCGTCGACGCCGTGGCCAAGTCCCATGGCGGACGCGTCGAGCTCGACAGCCACCCCGGCGACACGACCTTCACGGTCCTGCTCCCCGCCCACTGAGGCACGCGCCCCAGCTCATCACCCAGGCTCAGGGGTGGCACAGGAGGCGCACAGCGAGCGGCCCGACCGTTGGAGCCATGGACACCATGACCCTCCACCGCAGCGCGGCCGACAGCCCCCCGGCCCTCCCCCGCGCCACCACCGTGCAGGCGGGCCCGACCGCACCCAGCCGACTCCAGCGCCTCTGGCGCGGGAACGAGGAGGACCCGTCCTGGGCCCGTCCGGCGCTGCTGGGTCTGCTGTTCGCGACCGCCCTCTTCTACCTCTACAACCTGACCTCGAGCGGCTACGCGAACTCGTTCTACTCCGCCGCGGTCCAGGCCGGCAGCCAGAGCTGGGAAGCCTTCTTCTACGGGTCCTCCGACGCCGGCAACTCCATCACCGTCGACAAGCCCCCGGCCTCGCTGTGGATCATGGCGCTGTCGGTGCGGGTCCTCGGGCTGAGCTCGTTCGCGATCCTGCTGCCCGAGGTCCTCATGGGGGTCGCGACCGTCGCTGTCGTCCACGCCACGGTGCGCCGCCACTTCGGTGCGGCAGCCGGTCTCGTCGGCGGCCTCGTCATGGCGCTCACCCCGGTGGCCGTCCTGATGTTCAGGTTCAACAACCCCGACGCGCTGCTCGTGCTGCTCATGGCCCTCGGGGCCTGGGCGACGCTGAAGTCGATCGACGAGGGGTCGCACAAGTGGTTCGCGATCGTCGGCGTCCTCATCGGGCTCGGCTTCCTCACCAAGGCGCTGCAGGTGCTGCTCGTCGTGCCGGCGTTCGGGCTCGCGTACCTGCTGTTCGCGAACACGACGCTGCGACGCCGGATCACCGGCGCCCTCATCGGTGTCGCCGCGATGGTCCTGTCGGCCGGCTGGTGGGTCGCGGTCGTCGAGCTCGTCCCGGCGAGCATGCGCCCCTACATCGGTGGCAGCCAGGACAACTCGTTCCTCTCGGTCACCTTCGGCTACAACGGCCTCGGCCGCATCAGCGGCAACGAGACCGGGTCGGTCGGCGGCGGCAACGGCTGGGGCACGACCGGACTGGGCCGCATGTTCAGCTCGAGCATCGGAGGCCAGATCTCCTGGCTCATCCCCTCGGCGCTCATCCTGCTCGCGGTCGGCCTGTTCCTTCGGGGACGGGCGCCGCGCACCGACGGTCGTCGCGCCGCCTACGTCGTCTGGGGCGGCTGGCTCCTGGTCACGATGCTGACCTTCTCGCTCATGGCCGGCATCTTCCACGAGTACTACACCGTCGCCCTCGCCCCGGCCGTCGCCGCCGTCGTCGGCATGGGTACCGGTGAGGCGTGGGAGCACCGGACCCGCTCGATCGGCTCGATCACCCTGGCGGCCGCGACCGCTGCTGCCGCGACCTGGTCGTTCATCCTCCTGTCTCGCACCGACTGGCAGAACTGGCTGCGCATCGGCGTCCTCGTCGTCGGCATGGCCAGCGCGCTGCTCCTGCTGGTCATCACCCAGCTGCACCGGCGGTTCGTGCCCGTGGTCGTCGCCAGCGCGCTCGTGGCAGTCCTCGCCGGCCCCGCGGCCTACAGCATCCAGACGGTGGGCACCGCCCACACCGGCTCCATCGTCACCGCGGGCCCGTCCACGGGTCGCGGAGGGTTCGGTGGGGGCATGCCGGGCGGTGGCCCCGGCGGCATGCCTCCCGGCACGACCCAGGGCGGGACGGGTACGGCGCCGGGAGGCACCGCGCAGGGCGGCACCACCGGCGCACCCCAGGGTGGCGGCGGAATGGGCGGCCTGCTCGACGCGAGCACCCCCACCACGGAGGTCGTCTCGGCCCTGTCCGCCGACGCCGGCTCCTACCGGTGGGTCGCCGCGGCGGTCGGCTCGCAGAACGCCGCAGGCCTCCAGCTCGGCACCGGCCTGCCGGTCATGGCGATCGGTGGCTTCAACGGCAGCGACCCGTCGCCGACGCTGGCGCAGTTCCAGGCGTACGTCGCGAACGGTGACATCCACTACTTCGCGGCCAGCGGTGGCCAGGGCGGCGGCCGCGGCGGGATGGGCGGCCTGGGCGGCTCCGGCACCGGCTCGGAGATCTCCACCTGGGTCGCGGCGAACTTCACCTCCGTGACCATCGGCGGCTCGACGTTCTACGACCTCACCCAACCACTGTCGGCCGCGGCGTCGACCGGCACCACCACCCAGACCACCTGAGGGGACCGAGATGAGCGACCTGACCGCCCCAGTCCCCGTGCTCGACGTCGTCATCCCGGTGTTCAACGAGCAGCACACCGTGGCCGCGTGCGTGCGGCGGCTGCACCAGCACCTCGTGCAGACGTTCCCGTACCCGTTCCGGATCACCGTGGCCGACAACGCCAGCACCGACGCGACGGCCGCCGTCGCGTCGGGGCTGGTGGCCGAGCTGCCCGGGGTCACCCTCGTCCGCCTCGCGGAGAAGGGACGGGGGCGGGCGCTCAAAGCGGTCTGGCTCGCCTCCGACGCACCGATCCTCGCCTACATGGACGTCGACCTGTCCACGGACCTCGACGCCCTCTGGCCGCTCGTCGCACCCCTGATGTCCGGGCACTCGGACCTCGCGATCGGGTCGCGACTGGCTCGCGGATCGCGTGTCGTGCGGGGTGCCAGGCGCGAGGTGGTCTCTCGGGGCTACAACCTGATCCTGCGGGGAGCCCTGGGGGCGAGGTTCACGGACGCCCAGTGCGGGTTCAAGGCGATCCGGGCCGATGTCGCAGCCGAGCTGCTGCCCCTCGTCGAGGACACCACGTGGTTCTTCGACACCGAGCTGCTCGTCCTGGCCCAGCGCTGCGGCCTGCGGATCCACGAGGTGCCCGTCGACTGGTTCGACGACCCGGACTCGCGCGTCGACGTCGTGGGCACCGCCCTGGACGACCTGCGTGGCGTCCGGCGGGTGCGGCGTTCCCTGGCCTCGGGCGCGCTGCCGCTGACCGACATCACGGCCCGCCTGGGCCGGGGTACGCCGGGTGGGAGCACGTGGCAGCAGCTGCAAAGGTTCGCCGCGGTGGGAGTCGCCAGCACGGTGGTCCACCTCGGCCTGTTCGCCGCACTGAGCGCCGGTATGGCGTCCGCCCAGGTCGCCAACCTCCTCGCCCTGCTGGTGGCCACCGTCGCGAACACGGCGCTGAACCGGCGCTGGACGTTCGGCATCCAGGGTGGCCGGGGCGCAGCGCGACACCAGGCGCAGGGGCTGGCCGTCTTCGGCATCACCTGGCTGATGACGGCCGGTGCGCTGGGGCTGCTCCACCTCGTCGCCGCGGCGCCGCCGACCGCGGCGCAGACCGGGGTCGTGGCCGTGGCCACCGCCGCCTCGACGGCGGTGCGGTTCGTCGCGATGCGGTCCTGGATGTTCCGCCCACCCACGGCGCGCGGTGGAGGTCTGCGCGATGCCACCACGCCGCATACCGAAGCGGCCCCCTCCCACGTCTCACCCGAGGTGACGAGCCGCGTTGCCTGAGCGGTTCGGCCCACCACGCGGAGACGGAGGGACGCCGTCGCTCGTTCCTCGCTCCTCCCGAATCCGGGGGTCTCCGCCAACAGGTGAGGCCCGACCACGCTGAGCGTGATCGGGCCTCACCTGTTGGCGGAGACGGAGGGATTTGAACCCTCGATGGGCGATAAACCCAAACCGCATTAGCAGTGCGGCGCCATAGACCGGACTAGGCGACGTCTCCACGCCCGGACGACAGGTCGACCGAGCCCGCACAGGGTATCCGGACGCCGCGCACCGGAGCAAAGCGACCCCCCGACGACGGGACGCGAACCCGTCGGGAGGCCCGCCCCCGGATCAGCTGCAGATGTCCTGGTCGGCGGTGCGGGCCGCGATCGTGGCGGTGTCGGTCGGGTTGCTCGTCGCCGTCACGGACGGCTTGGGCAGCGGCTCGGTGCCTTCACGGTTCGGGATCTCCACGGCGTCCGGCGAGTCCAGCCCCATGCTGACCTCGATCGTCGACCCGAGCGTGGAGTCCGACTTGATCTTGGCACCCGGGAAGACGGCGGCGACGGTCCGCGCCGCCTCCTTCTGGCCGGCGCCGTACCGCACGAGCACCCCGGTCGTCTTCTCACCGGTGCCGGTCAGGTAGGTCTCGACCTTGAAGCCCTGGATGCCCAGGTCACCTGCGGCCTGCTTGGCCAGGCCCGCGATGCCCGAGTCGTTCGTCACGCGCACCGAGATCTCGCTGGGCGCGACGGTGAGGGCGGGGGCGGTCGTCGTGGGCGACGCCGTCGTCGTGGTCGACGGCTTCTTGGTGCCCGGCAGTGCGTCGTCCTCGCGGATCGCCTTCCAGATCGACTCGGCGGACGGCAGCCACTGCACGCGGTTGGGGTCGGGCTCGTAGACGGTGGTCGGCAGCTTCACGAACCGGATCTGGTCGGTGCCGATCGCCTGGACGCTCTGCGCGATGTCCTTCATCTCGCCGATGTCCAGGCCCTTGTCCGTCGTCATCGAGCCCGTGGCGGCGTCGAGGAAGCGGAACAGCTTGTCGGGACGCAGCAGCAGGGAGGACTTCGTGACCTCCTGGATGACCGAGGAGAGGAAGGCCTGCTGGCGGTCGATGCGGCCGAGGTCCGACCCGTCGCCGACGGTCTTGCGGACCCGGACGTAACCCAGCGCCTGCTTGCCGTTGACCTTGCTCTTGCCGGCGGGCAGCACGAGGTGGCTGTCCTCGTCGTTGATGGGGTCGGGCGTGCAGACGGTCACGCCACCGAGGGCGTCGACCATCTTCTGGAAGCCGCGGAAGTCGATGACGACGAAGTGGTCGACGAAGATGCCCGTCAGGCCCTCGAAGGTCCGGATCGTGCAGGCCGGGCCACCCAGGGTGAAGTTCTGGTTCCACTGACGCATGACGCCGTTCTCGACGTTGTCCTTGGGGTTCTTGCAGTCACGCGGGGCCATGGTCATGGAGTCGCGCGGGATCGACACGACGATGGCGGACTTGCGGTCGGCCGACAGGTGGACGACGAGGTTGGTGTCGGAGCGGGCACCCTCGAGTCCGTACTCCGTCTGCCCCTTGCCGAGGTTGGTCCCCTCGCGGCTGTCCGAACCCATCACCATGATGTTCACCGGCGCGAGGTTGGTCACGGCATCGGTCGTCGCAGCCGGCTCGGGGCGGTCACCGAGCGCGCTGCTGATGTCGAGTCGGCTGATGTTGCCGTTGAGCTTCACGTAGGCCGCGATCCCGAGGACGAGGGCCACCACGAGCAGGGCAGCGACGCCGAACAACGAGCGGCGCAGCCACGGGTGACGGTGCGAGCTCCCTTGGTGGCGCTGCGACCTGCGCCCGACACCGGCGTCGTCCTGTGGCGTGCCGCCCCCCGGGGCACTGGCGTCCTGGCCGGGCGTGCTGCCCTGCGCAGAGCCGTTGGTGGGCTCGCTCACGTGGACCTCTCTGGCTCGACTGCACCGCCAGCGGGTGGGCGGGGCGACGCATCGTCTCGGCGAGTGTAAAGGCGAAACCTGAGCGTGCTGATGACAATGCGCCTACTTCCCTGACGCCCCACATGGCCGATCGGTTGTCCCCGGCGGGGAACTCGTCGCCGCGAGGTCACTCGCCGCCGCGCACGGTCGGGCGGACCCGCGGACAAATGGGACAAGGACTCCCAGCCCGGTGGGGTTTGATGGGGCCATGAGCAAGCGAGCACTGGTGGGGGCCCTGACTGCAGCGGCCGTGGTGGCAGCTCTCGTGGGAGGCGGGCTGTGGTGGCGCCACACGAAGGCCGAGCGCGACGCCGACGAGCAGTCCGCGGCGGCTGTGGCAGCCTTCGCGAAGGGCTGGTCCCAGCGGTCCTTCCCGAAGGCGGGGGCGGCCTTCGTGGGCACGACCGCCCAGTCCGTCCAGGACGGCTTCACCAAGGCCACCAACGGTCTGGGCTCGGGTCCGGTCACCGTCAGCGCCGGTGACGTCGCCCGCGACGGGGACCGCGCCACCTCGACCCTGCGGACCACCTGGACCCTCGGCGGCGACGTGCCGTGGGCGTACGACGTGCCGGTCACCGTGCAGCGCACCGGTGATCAGTGGGCCGTCGCGCCACCTGCATCCGGTTCGCTGTGGCACCCGGAGCTCCAGGCCGCCGACACCCTCACCGCCACCCGCACGTGGGGCCAGCGCGGCGATCTCCTCGACCGCGACGGCGAGCCCCTCATGCCGATCGGGAAGGTCTACCCCGTCCAGATCGACCCGGGCCGCGCCACCACGGCGACCGTCACGGCGCTGGAGAAGATCGTCGACGAGCCCGCCGGCTCGCTCGTGGCCAAGCTCGAGGCCGCCACCAAGGCCGGGAGCAAGGCCCCGATCGCCGTGATCACCTACCGCGAGGCCGACTTCCAGGAGCGACGGGCCGCCCTCGACGACCTCAAGGGCGTCATCTACCCGGCCCGCGAGCAGCCGCTCGCCCGCACCCGCACGTTCGGCCAGCCCCTGCTCGGCACGTATGGTGCCGTGAGCGCCGAGGGCGTCGCCAAGAGCGAGGGGCGTTACGTCGCAGGCGACTACGCCGGCGTGAGTGGCCTCCAAGGGCGCTACGACGTCCAGCTCGGCGGAACCCCCGGCATCGCGGTCACCTCCAGCGCGAACCCTGACACGCCCCTGTTCAGCAAGGACGCCGTGGACGGCACGGACGTGAAGACGACGTTGTCGCCGGACGTGCAGACCGCGGCGGAGTCCGCCGTGGCAGGCACCGGCGAGGTGCCCTCGGCCCTCGTCGCCGTCGACGTGGAGACCGGCGACGTGCTGGCCTCGGCGAACTCCCCGGCGCTCGGCTTCGACCGGGCGCTCACGGGTCAGTACCCGCCCGGGTCGGCCTTCAAGATCGCCAGCACCTACGCCCTGCTCACGGGCGGCAAGGTCACGCCGAGCACCTCGGTCGACTGCCCCAAGACGTTCGCGGTCGACGGTCGCTCCTACAAGAACTACGAGGGTGAGTCGCTCGGCAACCCGGACTTCGCCACCGACTTCGCGCACTCCTGCAACACCGCGTTCGTGAAGCTCTCCACCGACCTCGGCGACGGCGACCTGTCCAAGGCGGCCGACGCCCTCGGCCTCACTGGCTGGGCCAGGACCCTCGGCGTCGGCAACGCGTTCGACGCGAGCATCCCCACCAACAACGGCAAGACCGACAAGGCCTCGGCGTCGATCGGGCAGGGTCGCAACCTCACCTCCCCGCTCGCCCTCGCGACGATGGTCGCGTCGGTGGCACGGGGCAGCGCCATACCGCCGGCGCTCGTGACCGAACCCGCGCCGACAGGTGCGGACCGCGCGCCCAAGGCGCTCGACGCCGACGCCGTCGGGCAGCTGCGCGAGCTCATGCGGCAGGTCGTCACCGACGGCACCGGCACGGTCCTCCGCGACGCCCCCGGTGGCGCGGTGCGCGGCAAGTCGGGCACCGCGGAGTTCGGCTCGAAGAACCCGCCGGAGACGCATGCGTGGTTCGTCGGGTACCAGGACGGTGTGGCGTTCGCGGCGCTCGTCGAGAAGGGCAAGAGCGGCGGCACCGTAGCTGCACCGGTGGCCAAGGACTTCCTCACGGCGCTGGCGAGGTAGCCGGGCACCGTTGGTGCAGAACGAGGCCCCCACCGGGATCCGGTGGGGGCCTCGCTGAAGACTGTGGTTGAGCAGTCCTCGTCAGATCGGGCGAACGGCGTCAGCCTGGGGACCCTTGGGTCCCTGGGTGACCTCGAACTCCACGCGCTGCGCCTCGTCCAGCGAGCGGTAGCCCGAGGAGTCGATCGCCGAGTAGTGGACGAACACGTCCGGGCCGCCGCCGTCCTGGGCGATGAAGCCGAAGCCCTTCTCAGCGTTGAACCACTTAACGGTTCCCTGTGCCATGGGGTAACTCTTTCCTTCGTAGCCATTGGTGCCACGCACTTTGCGAAACACCAGGCTGCCGTACACAACCCCACCGACGAGACATGCCCGCCTCAGATGAGAAAAGCCCGCTCTGATGGTGCTAGGGCGGGCACTTCGTCGACCTTTGCGAGGAACTGCTTGATGCAACCGCGACAGACGCTAGCACGCAGATTGCTGATCGTGGAGACCAACCAGAGTCAATTTCTCACCATGCGGGGCGCGGTCTCGTGGGTCCCTCAGGGGCTCGGTCGAGGTCACACCCCACGGATGGCGCGGACCGGCGGGCGGTCCCCGCGGATCGTCGCCACCATGTCCACGACGCGACGCGTGGCCCGCACGTCGTGGGCACGGAACACGGTCGCCCCCAGCCAGGCAGCGACCGCCGTCGCGGCGAGGGTCCCCTCGAGCCGGTCGTTCGCCTCCAGGCCGAGCGACTCGCCCACGAAGTCCTTGCGGGACAACGCCTGCAGGATGGGGAAGCCCAGTCCGGCGAGGTCGGCGGTGTGCCGCAGCACGACCAGCGAGTGAGCCGTGGTCTTGCCGAAGTCCAGGGTCGGGTCGACGAGGACGCGCTCGGCCGGGATGCCGGCGTCGACCGCGGTCCGGGCGCCGTCGGCCAGCGTCCGGAGGACGTCGCGGACCACGTCCAGCGGGTCGGGGCCGTAGGTCACGTTCACCGGGTCGGTCCGCGGCGGCAGGCCCCCCGTGTGCGAGCAGACCACTCCTGCACCGATCTCGGCAGCCACGTGCACCAGCTGGGGGTCGTGGCCGGACCACGTGTCGTTGACGAGGTCGAGGCCGATGCGGCCGGCTTCGCGCGCGACCTCGCTGCGCCAGGTGTCGAGGCTGAGGACGAGCTCGGGGTAAGTGGTGCGGGCGTGCGCGAGGAACGGCAGGACGCGGTCCAGCTCCTGCTCGGCGGAGACCACCTCGCCGTCCTGACCCGCCCGCACCCCACCGACGTCGACGATGTCGGCACCTGCGTCGACCGCGTCGTCGAGGGCACGCTTGGCCGAATCGAGGTCGGCGTGCCGGTTGCCTGCGAAGAACGAGTCGTGCGTGCGGTTGATGATGCCCATCACCGCCGGGGTCGACGCGTCGAACGTCCGGCCGCGCAGCACCAGCGGCGGCGTGCGCGGGAGGTCGAACGGCTGCGGATCCGAACTGGTCACCGCGTCATCCTCGCACCGCGGTGCCCGGCGCCGACGGCTCCCCTTGTACTCGCCTCCGCCGGCCCTCGGCAAGGGGCTGCATACCCGTGTGCGCGCGCCCACCCCGGTGGGACGATCAGCCATGGCAACCCCTACCACCGCACCGATCCGCCGGTGGATCGTCCGCACCACCATCGGCTCGTTCTCGCTCGCAGCACTCATGGGCATCATCGCCCTCCTCGGCAGTGGCGACTTCGGTGAGTTCGAGGGCCGCATCCTGCTCACCACACTCCTCGTCGGCGTCGTGAGCATCGCCGTCCTCTGCTACCTCGCCACCGCCGGCCGCCGCTCCCAGCCCGTCGGGGTGGCCGGTGGCGTCGTCGTCCTCGTGCCGTTGGTCTGCGCCCTGCTCATGATCTGGGGCGCCGACTGGGACCGCGGTCCCGGCGAGGGTCTGGCCCGCACCTTCGGCGTCGGGTCGATCTTCGCCGCCACCCTCGCCCAGGCCAGCCTGCTCCTCGCACTCTGCGACGGCGCCCGCGCGGTGGTGCGACGGCTGCTCACCGCCACCCTCGCGCTCGCCGGTCTGCTCGCCCTGCTCACGTGCCTGCTCGTCCTCGGCTACGAGCCCGACGAGGACACCTACTTCCGGGTGCTCGGGGTCGTCGCGATCCTCGACGTCCTCGGCACGGTCGTCGTCGCGGCACTGGTGAAGTTCGGCCCCTCGGCGAGCAACACCCAGCGGCGACGTCTCGACGGGGCCGAGGACGGTGGCGCTCCCGGCACCTCGCTCCTCCCCGCAGACCTCGCCGCCGACACGGCCGCGTATGCAGCGGCGCACCAGATCACCTCCGAGCAGGTCGTGGTCCGTGCCGTGCGGGAGTTCCTGACCCACGAGTCGGGCTCCGACACTCCGCGTCCCCGAGCCGAGGAGGAGCCCGCTCGGTAGTGTCGGGGAGTGGCCTTTGACTTCAGCATGAGCCCAGCCGTCGAGCAGCAACGCCGTCGGGTCGAGGAGTTCGTCGCGGCCGAGGTGGTGCCGCTCGAGCAGAAAGTGTTCACCGAGGGGATGACCGACGCCCTGCGCGTCGAGCTCCAGGCGAAGGCCAAGGCTGCCGGGGTCTTCGCGCCCCAGGCGCCGAAGGAGTTCGGCGGTGGCGGCTTCCGGTTCGACGAGTCGGCGGTGCTACTCGAAGAGGCTGGCTACTCGCTGCTCGGGCCGCTCGCCCTCAACTGCGCCGCCCCCGACGAGGGCAACATCCACCTCCTGCACGTCACCGGGTCGGCGATGCAGAAGGAGAAGTACCTCGAGCCGCTGGTCGCCGGCGAGGTGCGGTCCTGCTTCTCCATGACCGAGCCGCCCCCCGGCGCCGGCTCCGACCCGTCCGCCCTGCGGACGCGCGCCCGCCGGACCGACGGCGGTTGGCTGATCAACGGCGACAAGTGGCTCATCACCGGTGCCGACGGTGCGGCCTTCTCGATCGTCATGGCGCTCAACGAGGGTGACGACGTCCCGCAGGGCGCGACGATGTTCCTCGTCGATGCGGACAACCCCGGGTTCGTCGTGGGCGAGCACCTCAACACCATCGACGCCACCGGGGTCGGCGGCCACTGCCGCGTCTCGCTGCGCGACTGCTTCGTCCCCGACGACCACGTGCTCGGCGAGGTGGGCAAGGGGTTCCAGAGCGCGCAGGTGCGGCTGGCGCCGGCGCGGCTGACGCACTGCATGCGCTGGCTCGGCGCGGCTCGGCGCGCCCACGACATCGCCGTCGAGCGGGCCGTCGGCCGCGAGCTGTTCGGCAGCACCCTGTCGGACCTCGGCATGGCCCAGGCCCTGATCGCCGAGAACGAGATCGACCTCGATGCCGCACGCTCGATGATCTGGCACGCCTCCTGGGCCATCGCCGAGGGGCAGCGCAGCAGCGAGCAGTCCTCGCGCACCAAGGTCTTCGCGAGCGAGGCCGCCTGCCGCGTCGTCGACCGCTCGGTCCAGCTGGCCGGTGGCATGGGCACGTCCGAGGAGCTCGTGCTCGGCCGGATCTACCGTGACATCAGGTCCTTCCGCATCTACGACGGTGCCACCGAGGTGCACAAGATGTCGATCGCCAAGCGCGCGGCCCGCAGGGCCGCGGAGCGCACCGCCGACCGTGAGGCGCGAGCATGAGTGCCGCGAGCGGCATACCGCAGGCCGCGGAGGCGAGCGGCGCAGGACGCGAGGAGGTCCCCGGCCTGCCCCGTGAGTCGTTCACGGCATGGGCGGCGGAGGCCGTGCCCGAGCTGGGCCCCGACTGGACCGCGGAGGTGATCTCCGGCGGGCTGTCCAACATCACGTACCGGGTGGCCGGGCCGACCGCGACGGTCATCGTCCGCCGACCCCCGATGGGCACGCTGCTGCCGAGCGCCCATGACATGGCTCGCGAGTCACGGGTGCTCTCCGCGCTGTGGCCGACCGCCGTGCCGGTCCCCGAGGTCCTCGCGACCACGACCGACCGTGACGTCGTCGGGGCACCGTTCTACGTCATGGCCCTCGTCGACGGCACGGTCTACCGCGAGCCCGCCCAGACGGCTGAACTTGCTGTGGCGCAGCGGGATCAGCTCTCCGACTCCCTCGTCGAGGTGCTGGCCGCCGTCCACGCCGTCGACCTCGACGCGACCGGGCTGCGCGACTTCGGCAAGCCCGACGGGTACCTCGAGCGGCAGGTGCGCCGCTGGGGCGGGCAGTGGGACGCTAGCCGCACCCGCGACCTGCCGGCGATGGACGACCTGGTCCGGGCGCTCGACTCCCAGCGCCCCGACGGCGGCGAGGTGACGCTCGTGCACGGCGACTACCGGCTCGACAACACCCTGGTCACCGACGTCGGGGGCCGGCTCGAGGTCGCAGCCGTCGTCGACTGGGAGCTCAGCACCCTCGGCGACCCGCTCGCCGACCTCGCGACGTGGCTGACCTACTACTCCGGCCCCGGTGAGGACGGCAGTGCCGTGCCCGTCGCTGCCGGGCTGACCGCGCACGAGGGCTTCCCGACGACGGACGAGATCGCCGCGCGGTATGCCGCCGCGACCGGTCGCGACGTGTCCGGACTCGACTACTACCGGGCCTTCACCGACTTCCGCCTCGCGGTCATCCTCGAAGGAGTTCACGCGCGCTTCCTCGCCGGGAAGTCCTTGGGCGAGGGGTACGACCGGGTGGGCGACTCCGTGCCGCTGCTCGTCGAGCGCGCACTGTCCCGGCTCTGACAGCGCCCGGGCGCGGGCGGGACCACGGGCCGGGCAGACGTGACTAGCTGCTCGGCAGGGTGAGGATCTCGGCGCCGTCCTCGGTGATGGCGATGGTGTGCTCGCTGTGGGCGGTCAGGCAGCCGGTGGCGCTGCGCAGGGTCCAGCCGTCGTCGTCGGTGACGAGCCGGTCGGTGTCGGCCATCACCCAGGGCTCGAGGGCCAGCAGCAACCCCGGTCGCAGCGGGAACCCGCGGCCGGGACGACCGCTGTTCGCCACGTGGGGGTCCTGGTGCATCGTCGACCCGACGCCGTGGCCGCCGAACTGGGTGTTGACCGTGTACCCGGCCGCCTGGAGCGTGGTGCCGATCGCGTGGGAGAGGTCACCGATGCGGGCGCCGGGCACGGCGGCAGTGATCCCGGCGGCCAGGGCCTGCTCGGTGGCTTCGATGAGCGCGAGGCTCTCGGCGGGCTGCGAATGCCCGACGACGAAGCTGATCGCCGAGTCGGCGACGACACCACCGAGGGAGATCGCGAGGTCGAGGGACACGAGGTCGCCGTCGGCAAGCGTGCGGTCGTGCGGGAGACCGTGCAGGACGGCGTCGTTGACCGATGTGCAGATGTAGTGGCCGAACGGTCCGCGCCCGAAGGAGGGGGCGTAGTCGACGTAGCAGGACTGCGCCCCGGCCTCGAGGATCATGGCCTTGGCCCAGCCGTCGATGTCGAGCAGGTTCGTGCCCACCGCACTGCGCTGCCGGAGCGACTGGAGGATGTCGGCGACGAGGGCGCCGGTCTCCTTGCCCCGCGCGACCTCGGTGGGGCTCAGGATCTCGATCACGGTCGTGCCCTTCGTCGGTGTGCCGGCCCGGTGTGGTCACGGGCAGGCGACCAAACTACCTCCGGAGCATCCGTGCCCGGTGCCCGCCTCCCTAGGAGTCGAAGCCCAGGCCGAGCCGGTCGAGGGTGCGCAGCCAGGCGTTGCGCTTGCCGTCGTTCTCGTCGGCGCGGGCCAGTGCCCACCGGGTGAGCTGGATGCCCGCGTAGGCGAACGGCTCCGGCGGGAACGGCAGCGGCTTCTCGCGCACCATCTGCAGGCGGGTGCGCTCGGTGTCGACGCCATCGAGCAGGTCGAGGGTGACCGCCGCCCCGAACCGCGACGCCCCGACGCCGAGACCCGTGTAGCCCAGCGCGTAGGCCACCCGCCCGTCGTGGGCCGACCCGTAGAACGCGCAGAAGCGGGTGCACGTGTCGATGGCTCCGCCCCAGCGGTGGCTGAACCGCAGGCCCTCGAGCTGGGGGAACGTCTCGAAGAAGTGCGCGGCGAGCCGCTCGAAGGTCTGGGGCCGCTGGTCCTTGGTCGGGCGGACCCGGCGGCCGAGGTGGTAGATCGCGTCGTAGCCGCCCCAGAGGATCCGGTTGTCCTCGGTGATCCGGTAGTAGTGGAACTGGTTGGCCATGTCGCCGACCCCCGCCCGACTCCTCCAGCCGATCGACGCCAGCTGCTGCTCCGAGAGCGGCTCGGTCATCAGGACGTAGTCGTAGACCGGCACCGTGTGCAGGCGGGTGCGCCGCAAGAGGGAGGGAAAAGCGTTGGTGCCCAGGGCCACCCGTGCGGCGCGCAGGTCGTGCCCACGATCGGTGCTGAGCCGCATACCGGCTCCGTCGCGCTCCAGACCGGTGACCTTGGTGCGTTCGACGATCCGGACACCCAGTGACTCCGCCGCCGCGGCGAGCCCCCACGCCAGACGGGCGGGGTCGACCATGGCTGTCTCGTCGGGCGTGTGCACCCCGGCGAGGTAGGTGGGCGAGTCGAGCTCGGCGCGCACGGCGTCGCGGTCGAGGAACGTGCCGGCGCCGAGGTCCTCGCGCAGCCACTCGACCTGGTGTGGCGCGGTGGCCACGGTGAGCTCGCCGGTGCGCTGGAAGTCGCAGTCGATCCCGTGGCGCTGCACGGTGTCCGCGATGGCGTCGAGGTTCGCGAGGCCCAGCCGGTGCAGCTGCTCGTATTCTGCCGGCCAGCGTTCGCGACCGTTGGCCTCACCGTGGGTGAGGCTCGCCGAGCAGAACCCACCGTTGCGTCCCGAGGCCGCCCACCCGATGCGGCCCGCCTCGACGACGACCACGTCCCGGCGGGGGTTCGCCTCCTTGGCGAGCAGCGCGGTCCACAGGCCGGTGTAGCCACCACCCACGACGACGAGGTCGGCGGACTCGGCGGCGCCGATCGCCGGACGCGGCGCCGGGCGGTCCGGGCGGTCCAGCCAGAA
This sequence comes from Pedococcus aerophilus, assembly GCF_039532215.1. NCBI lineage: Bacteria > Bacillati > Actinomycetota > Actinomycetes > Micrococcales > Intrasporangiaceae > Pedococcus > Pedococcus aerophilus. Next base: position 2,041,835 of record NZ_BAAARN010000001.1, read on the forward strand.
CACCGAGGGCGCTGCGTCGGCCAGTGCGTGGGCCACGGGAGCGCTGAGCGTCCCCGCCGACCCACCCGTCAGCGGGGACACGGGCATCGGGTCAGGCGCCGGTCGTGTAGCGGTCGGCGACGTCGAGGGCCTCGTCGAGGATCGCCAGCCCCTCACGCACCTCGTCGGCCGTGGTCGTGCAGGGCGGCACGACGTGGGTCCGGTTGAAGTGGGTGAACGGCCAGAGGCCGCGCTCCTTGCAGGCTCCGGCGAAGTCGTTCATCGCCTTGGCGTCGGCGCCACCGGCGTTGAACGGCACGAGCGGCTCCCGGGTGTCGCGGTCGCGGACGAGCTCCAGGGCCCAGAACGTGCCGAGGCCGCGGACCTCGCCGATGCTCGGGTGCCGCTCGGCGAGCTCGTGCAGGCCGGGCCCGATGACGTCCTCGCCCAGGGCTCGGGCGTGCTCGACGATCCCCTCCTCCTTGAAGATGTTGATGGAGGCGACAGCCGAGGCGCAGGCCAGCGGGTGCCCGGAGTAGGTGAGGCCACCGGGGAAGGGCTTGGTGTCGAAGGACTGCGCGATGCGCTCGGAGATGATGACGCCGCCGAGCGGGACGTAGCCGCTGTTGACGCCCTTGGCGAAGGTGATGAGGTCGGGGGCGACGCCCCAGTGGTCGACGGCGAACCACTCGCCGCAGCGGGCGAACCCGGACATCACCTCGTCCGCGATCATGACGATCCCGAACTCGTCGCACAGGTCGCGGACACCCTGGAGGTACCCCGGCGGCGGGACGAGGATGCCGTTGGTGCCGACGACGGACTCGAGGATGATCGCGGCGACGGTGTGCGCGCCCTCGACCATGAGGATGTCGCGCAGGTGCTGCAGCGCACGCTGCGTCTCCTCCTCCTCCGTCGTCGCGTGGAACGCCGAGCGGTAGAGGTACGGCCCCCAGTACCGGACCACGCCCGGCATACCCGGCTCGGACGCCCACCGGCGCGGATCACCGGTCAGGGCGATGGATCCCGCGGTCGCCCCGTGGTAGCTGCGGTAGGCGGCGAGCACCTTGTGGCGGCCGGTGTGCAGGCGCGCCATACGGAGGGCGTTCTCGTTGGCCTCGGCCCCGCCGTTGGTGAAGAACACGCGGTTGAGGTCGCCGGGGGCGAGCTCGGTGATGAGGCGGGCGGCCTCGGACCGGGCGTCGTTGGCGAAGGCCGGGCTGATCGTCGTCAGGCGACCGGCCTGCTCCTGGATCGCGGCGACGAGCTTGGGGTGCTGGTAGCCGATGTTGACGTTGACGAGCTGGCTCGAGAAGTCGAGGTAGCGCTTGCCGCTGTAGTCGGTGAAGTACGAACCGAGGGCCGAGGCGATCGGCAACGGGTCGATCAGCCCCTGCGCCGACCACGAGTGGAACACGTGGCCACGGTCGTCACGGCGCACCTGCTCCTCGGTGGCACCGGTGACGGCGTCGAGCACGCCCTGCTGGACGGAGATGTCGGTCATGGCTCTCTCTCGGAGGCTGGGGGTTGAGCGGGTGCGGACCGGTGGGCGGGTGGTCAGCGGGTGCGGGGGAAGCCGAGGTCGACGCTCGACGTGGCCGGGTCGGGCCAGCGCTGCGTGACGACCTTGCCGCGGGTGTAGAAGTTGATGCCCTCGGGCCCGTACATGTGGGTGTCACCGAAGAGCGAGTCCTTCCAGCCGCCGAAGGAGTAGTAGGCGACCGGGACCGGGATCGGGACGTTGATGCCGACCATGCCGACCTCGACGTCGAACTGGAACCGGCGGGCCGCGCCACCGTCGCGGGTGAAGATCGCGGTGCCGTTGGCGTACTGGTTGGAGTTGATGAGCTCCAGGCCCTCCTCGTAGGTGTCCACGCGGACGACGGAGAGCACCGGGCCGAAGATCTCGTCGGTGTAGACGGTCATCTCCGGGGTGACGTGGTCGAGCAGCGTGGTGCCGAGGAAGAACCCGTCGGTCGGCAGGTCGCCCTCGCGGCCGTCGACGACCACCGTCGCTCCGGCCTCCTGGCCGGCGCCGACGTAACCGGCGACCTTGTCACGGTGCTCGGCGGTGATGAGCGGGCCCATGTCGGTGTCGGCGTCGGTGCCGTCGCCGACGGTGAGCTTGGGCAGGCGGGCCGCGATGGCGTCGACGAGCGGCTGGGCGACGTCGCCGACGGCCACGGCGACGGACAGGGCCATGCAGCGCTCACCGGCGGAGCCGTAGGCCGCGGAGACGACCGAGTCGGCGGCCATGTCGACATCGGCGTCGGGCAGGACGAGGGCGTGGTTCTTGGCGCCGCCGAGGGCCTGGACGCGCTTGCCGTTGGCGGTGCCGCGCTCGTAGATGTACTTGGCGATCGGGGTGGAGCCGACGAAGCTCACCGCGGCGATCCCGAGGTGGTCGAGCAGGCCGTCGACGGCGACCTTGTCACCGTGCAGGACGGTGAAGAGGCCGTCGGGCAGACCGGCCTCCTTCCACAGCTGGGCGAGGAACAGCGCCGCGGACGGGTCCTTCTCGGACGGCTTGAGGATGAACGCGTTCCCGCAGGCGATGGCGTTCGCGCACATCCACAGGGGCACCATCGCGGGGAAGTTGAACGGCGTCACGCCGGCGACGACGCCGAGCGGCTGGCGGATGTTGTAGACGTCGACGCCGGTGGCGGCCTGCTCGGTGAAGCCACCCTTGAGCAGGTTGGGGACGCCGGTGGCGAACTCGACGTTCTCGAGGCCGCGGGCGATCTCACCCGCGGCGTCGGAGAGCACCTTGCCGTGCTCGGACGTGATGATCGCCGCGAGCTCGGGCGTGCGCTGGTGCAGCAGCTCGCGGAACGCGAACAGGACGGCGCTGCGGTGCGACAGGGAGGCGCTGCGCCACTCCTTCGCGGCGGCCGACGCACTCGCCACCGCGGTGTCGAGCTCCTCGAGGGAGGCCAGGTCGACCTCGCCGGTGACCGCACCGGTCGCCGGGTTGTAGACCGGGGAGGTGCGTCCGGAGGTGCCCTCGGTGAGGCGGCCGTCGATCCAGTGGGAGATGCGCGTCGTCATGCGTCACACCATACGATCCACTCACTGGTAACACAATAGAAGTATTGCTATGGTGCAAAGATGCCGCACGCCACCCTCACGGCCCTCGAGGCACGCCTGGACTCGCCCTCGGCCAAGGGTCTGGCCCACGCGGTCTCCGCGACGATCCGCGACGGGCTGCTCGTCGCCGGCGACCGGCTGCCCCCGATCCGCACCGTCGCGGCCGAGCTCGCCCTGTCGCCCACCACGGTCAGCGCGGCCTGGGCCCTCCTGGCCCGCTCGGGCACGGTCGCGACCGACGGCCGGCGCGGCACCACGGTCCTGGACCACCGCGCCGGCGGCACCGTGCGCTACCGCGCTGCCCTCGACCGGCCCTCGACGTTCGACCACGACCTGTCGACCGGGGTCCCCGACCCGGCCCTGCTCCCCGACCTCGGCCGCGCGCTGGCCGGGCTGCGCACCGCGCCCACCACGGGCAGCTACCTCGACGACCCCGTGCTGCCGGCGCTCGCCGAGGCCCTCGTCGCGGACTGGCCGTTCGCCGTGGAGGAGGTCGCGGTCGTCGACGGGGCGATGGACGCGATGGACCTTTTCGTGCGGACCCAGCTGCGGTTCGGCGACCGGGTCGTGGTGGAGGACCCCGGGTTCCCGCCGCTGGTCGACCTGCTCGAGTCGGTCGGTGTCCAGCTCGTCGGCGTCGCCGTCGACGAGGAGGGCCTCGACCTCACCGCGCTGGGGGCCGCGCTGCGCGAACCCGTCGCCGCGATCTTCGTCCAGCCCCGCGCCCAGAACCCCACCGGCGTCACCATGACCTCACGGCGGGCCGGTGCGATCGCCCGCCTGCTCGCCGACTCGGCCACGATCGTCGTCGAGGACGACTCCGCCGCCGGGCTGTCCCCCTCGCCACTGGTCAGCCTGGGGCAGTGGCGACCCGAGCAGACCGTCCACATCCGGTCGTTCTCGAAGTCCCACGGACCCGACCTGCGCCTCGCCGCGGTGAGCGCCCCCACCGCGGTCCGGGGTGCGGTCAACGGTCGTCGGCAGCTCGGCCAGGGCTGGTCGAGCCGACTGCTCCAGCAGGTTCTCCTCGGACTGCTCACCGACGACGTCGCCACCGCACAGGTCCAGACCGCTGCCCGGACGTATGCCGCGCGGCGGGCCCGCGTCGTCGACCGCCTCCGCGAGCGCGGGGTCGAGGTCGGTGGAACCGAGGGGATCAACATCTGGGTGCCGGTGCAGGACGAGACCGCCGCGGTGGTCCGCCTGGCCAGCCAGGGCATCGGCGTCGCACCCGGGACACCGTTCCGGATCGGTCCCGGTGGCGAGGGCGGGCACATCCGGGTCACCGTCGGACTCGCCGCGGACGGTGACAGGGCCCTCGACGGACTGGCCGACGCGCTCGCCGACGCCGCACAGACCGCTGGCTGGAGCGGTCGCGCCCGCTGATCCCGCCGCCACTCCCCAACTCCCCGGTCTTTGAGTGATCTGCAGGGTCCCGACCCGTCCGATCCCTCAAAGACTCTGCAGACACCCCGCCTGCGCCCGCCCTGACCCTGACAGCGGCCCGGGCCCGGGCGGCACGAAGGCCGGGCTGCAGGGTTGCCCGGCCTCCGGCCCGCCGCCCGAAGGCGAACGCTCTTCCCCTCACGGGGTCGGCTCCCACGCTAGGCGCGGCCCCGCGTCGACAGGATCGTGCAATTCGCGTACTGCAAAGACCGCTTTCCCGCGTTCGCGTGGGCAAACCGCCCATCCCCGACACCCGGGGCTCCGAGGGCGCTTGGAGCTGAAGCAGCGTCGGCGGAGGGCGTGGGACTCCGCGGACCCGCTCGTCCCTCGCGAGTTCGCTCCCCTTCATCCCCCGCCCCGCGCCGAAGCTCCGAGGGCGCTCCGCGCCCAAGGAGCGTCGGCGGAGGGCGTGGGATTCGAACCCACGATGACGTTGCCGCCATAGCGGTTTTCAAGACCGCCGCACTAGGCCACTATGCGAGCCCTCCAGGCCTGGCGACGCACCATCGCCGGACCGGGCCCAACGGTATCGTCACGCCGTGGACGGCTACCAACGCGACGGCGAAACCGAGGCCGAGCGCCTCGACCGCAACTGGGACGAGCTGCTCCAGGAGCTGCGGGTCACCCAGACCGGTGTCCAGATCCTCACCGGGTTCCTGCTGACCCTGCCGATCCAACCGGCGTTCCAGGACATCAGCGACTTCGAGCGCAGCGCCTACATCGCCGCGATCAGCACGAGCATCCTCGCCACCTGCCTGCTCATCACCCCGGTCGCGATGCACCGCTGGTTGTTCCGGCAGCAGCGCAAGGCGACCTTGGTCCACGTCGCCCACCGGGTCGCCATCTCCGGCCTGTTCATCCTCGCCGCTGCGGTGGTGAGCGTGATGGCCCTGACCTTCTCCCTCGTCCTCGACCAGACGGCCGGCGTCGTCGCCGCGTGCCTCGGGGTGGTCCTGTTCGTCGCCGCCTGGGTGCTGCTCCCGCTGCGCCTGCGCCATCGCCTGACTCGCCCGGAAGGCCCCTGAGCAGGGCTTTTGTTAGTGTCGACGGACATCGAACAAAGGATTCACCATGGGCAAGCTGTCCTTCATCGCCGGCGTCGCCGCCGGTTACGTCCTCGGCGCCAAGGCAGGGCAGAAGCGCTACGAGCAGATCCGTGAGCGCGCGAGCCAGGTCTGGTCGAGCGACCCCGTCCAGACCCGGGTCGACACCGTCAAGGAAGCCGTCAAGGAGCAGGCCCCCGTCCTCGGCGCCAAGCTCGGCGACGCGGCCAAGACGGCTGGATCCAGCGCGCTGAGCGCGGGCGCCCACTCCAAGGACCGCTTCACGGGCGAGGACCTCCCGGAGACCATCCACCGCGGTTCCGACGGCAAGCTGCACGCCGACACCTCGGGCTTCGGCCCCGGTGGCGACAAGCTGCCCTGACCGACCACCCCGGGCCCACCGGACCCGGGTGCTCCCCACGCGGACGAGCCCCCCAACCCCGGCGGGTGACGACGAGAGCCCGCGACGCGGCATACCTCATCCGTTTGCGTGTCGGGGGCTCTCGTGCACCCCCTGCGGCTCAGCCACTGCCGTTCACGGACGCCCCCGGGTGGCCCTGGTCGAACGTGTGCCGGAAACCCCTGACCAGCACCTGCTCAGACCGGGCCGACCCGGTGACGTGCCCCGAAGGGCAGACCAGCGACGCAATCCCCCGCGCCCCCGACCTCCACGCTGGCACCCCCGAGCCAGCGCCCCAGCCACACCGGAACGGCGCCGTCGGCGAGCGTCTTTCCGGCAGGGCATGAGGTCTCCTTTCCTTGCATCGGGCCCGTTCCCCCGATCGGGCCTGACACCGGAGAAGAGCGGCGGGCGTCGCTGCTGATACACCGTTCGTGAAAGTTTCTTGGGCTGCCCTTGACCAGCTCCTGGCCGACCCCGGGCGCCACGGGTGCCCGCGGGACGTCGGCTACGGCTTCCTGCGGGCCCGGACGTATCAGGAAGAACGCTGCGAACTCCTGTGTGTGACGGACCTGCCTCACTACGCTGACCCCGGACGCACCCACACGCACCGGGTCGGCCCCGCCCTCAGGAGAGCCCATGGCACACGCGACCCCCACGCCCAGCAGGGGACCCGGCCGCCGCATCCCGCGTCTCGCGGTGCCCGGCAGCGCGGTCCGCCGCCTCGGAGCCCGGGCCCTGGATCCGGCGACCTGCACCCGCCTCGGCGAGCAGCCCGCGCCCAGCCCGACCATCTACGTCGGCGACACCCTCCTCGTCCGAGGCCTGCTGGAGGGCCGCGCGGAAGGGCCGATCGCCGCGCTGCGCGAGCAGCTCAAGGGACGCTACTCGGTGCAGGAGCGCCGCGAGACAGGGCTCGGCGACGTGTTCCGCCGCCTCGAGCTCGGCGACGAGCTGGACCGGGCAGGCACGACCAGTGTGCTCATCTCCCCGCTGCGCGGCGAGTCCGTCCCGCCGCCCGACGCGTGGGCGATCCTGCAGGACTTCCGCAGCGCCCACCCGAAGCTCGCCTCCGCGGTCGAGCTGTGCCACGTCATGGTGGGCAGCGGCTACGGCGACGGTGTGGGCTACGGCGACGGCGTCGGGTATGGCGACGGGGTCGGTTACGGGGACGGCGTCGGGTACGGCGACGGCGTGGGTTACGGCGACGGCGTCGGCCTCGCGGGCCTGCCGGGCGGTGGCCCCTCCGGACGTTCGCCCGTCACCTGGGCTGCCCCTGACCCGTGCCCCCCAGAGCTCCCGGACGGCCCGGTCGTGGCGCTGCTCGACACCGGCATCGGCACACACCCGTGGTTCGAGCGCGGGGTGATCAAGGACGTCGAGGTCGGGGGTGTCCCGGTCGGCCTGGTCTTCACCGCCGACGACGACCCCGAGGGCAGCGGCGTCACCATCGACCGGGTCAACGGCGTCCTCGACCGGCTCGCCGGGCACGGCACGTTCGTCGCCGGGGTCGTCCGACAGCACTGCCCCGAGGCCACGATCATGGCGATCCCGGTGATGTACGGCGACGGCGTCGCCGACGAGGCCGACGTCATCGACGCCCTCCAGCTCCTCTACGCGCGCCAGCTGCTGGCCCTGCGCGATCCCGATACCCACGGCCCGGCGATCGACGTGCTGTCGCTGTCGCTCGGCTACTACCACGAGACGCCGGGGACCTTCGAGGACGAGGGCGCCCTGGTCACGGCGCTGCGCGCCCTCAGCTCGACCGGGGTGGCCGTCGTCGCAGCAGCCGGCAACGGGTCCAGCGACGTCGAGTTCTTCCCGGCGGCCTTCGCCGCGGGAGCCGGGTTCGACGTGCCCCTGGTCAGCGTCGGCGCCCACAACCCCGGCGGGCTCAACCCCAGTGGGCCGACCGTCTCGGTCTACTCCAACACCGGGTCCTGGGTCACCGCCTACCGCTGCGGCACCGCCGTCGTCAGCACGATGCCGACGACGTTCGACGGCAGCATCCGCAGCGTGCTCAACCTGCCCGGTTCGACCAACCCGACACGTGGCTCGATCGACCTCGACGACTACTCGGGCGGGTTCGGGCAGTGGAGCGGGACCTCGTTCGCCGCACCAGCCCTCGCGGGCGATGTCGCGGCCCGGCTGCTCGACACCCGCGAGCAGGGACTGGCGACCGACCCCGCCGCTCGGACCAAGGCTGCCGCAGCTGCGGTGACCGCGACCCTGGAAGGTGGCTCGTGATGCACACCGACGGCACCACCGGCGGACTGGCCGAGCGCGCGGCCCTCGCCTTCGCGGCATACCGCAGCGGTGACCCCGAGGCGATGTCCGACCTCGTGGACGCGACCACGCCCCTGCTCTGGCACACCGCCCGCGCCCAGGGGCTGGGCAGCGCCGCGGCTGAGGACGTCGTGCAGTCGACGTGGTTGTCGCTGGTCCGGCACCAGGACTCGATCCAGGACCCGCTCGCGGTCCTCAAGTGGCTCACGACGACGGCCCGACGGGAGGCGTGGACCGTCTCACGGCGCGCCCGCCGGGAGGACGCCCGCGATGAGGTCGGTGAGCTGCTGGAGGGCGCCCCGACCGAGGTGGACGGCCCCGAGCAGGTCCTCGTCCGCGGCCAGGAGCAGGTCGTGCTCTGGCGACACTTCGCCGCCCTGTCCGAACGCTGCCAGCAGCTGCTGCGGGTCGTGGCGCTCGCCGAGCGTCCCGACTACCACCACGTCGCCGAGGCGCTCGGCATGCCGGTCGGCAGCATCGGCCCGACCCGCGGTCGGTGTCTCGCCAAGCTCCGCGCCGCGCTCACCCACGACCCGGCCTGGGAGGTGGCGTCATGAGCGGTTCCGCCGAACGCGAGTCCGACCCCGAGATCGACCGCCTCGCGGCCGAGCCCCTCGACGACCAGGACCTGCGGGCCCTCGCCACGGTGCGGAGCATCTTCGCGGCCAGCGACCCGGTGCCACCCGGCCTCGCCGATCGCGCCAAGTTCGCGATGACCGTCGCAGCCCTCGAGGCCGAGGTCGCCGAGATCATGCAGACCAGCGCCGAGGCCGTCGGGGTGCGGGCCAAGGTCTACGACCGCGCCGGGACGGTGACGTTCTCCACCGACGCGCTCAGCGCCATGATCACCATCGAGTCGATCGACGGTGCCCGGGCGAAGCTCAGCGGCTGGGTCAGCGACAGGCCCACGGCCGTCGAGCTGCGCGAACGTTCGCGGACGCAGACCACCGAGACCGACGCCGAGGGACGGTTCAGCTTCGCGGAGGTCGAACGCGGCCTGGTCCACCTGCTGTTCCGCCGAATCGACCAGCCCGACAGCCGCCCCGTCATCACCCCTGCCATCGAGATCTAGGGGGCACCATCGAGGTCGTCGACCCGGCGGTCGAGGAGCTGGTCCTGCACGCCCGCCACCTCAACGGGATCGGCCGCTTCCGTGACGCCGAGTCCGCGCTGCGTCGTGCGGATGCCCTCGCGACGGCGGGTGGCGCCGACCCCGCGACGGCTGCAGCGACTCGTTCGCGCATCCTCATCACCCTCGCCTGGACGACGGTCGCGCTGCACGGCAGGGACGAGGCACTGGCCCTGCTCGAGGAGGTCCGCACCCTCACCGACTCCCCCCGGCTGCACGCCCTGAGCAGGGTGCAGGAGGCCGTCGTCCACGTGTCGCTGTCCGACTGGCGGGCGGCGCTGGCCGCCCTCGCCCACGTCGACGACGCGTCGATGGACCTGCTCACCTCGCGCGAGCGCACGTCGGCCCTGCTCAACGGGGGCCTGTCGCACCTCTCGCTCCTCGAGCTCGACGAGGCCCGCGCCCAGCTGCACGACGCCCTGGACATCGCCGTCGCCGAGAACGTGCCCGAGCAGGAGTTCAAGGCGCGGCACAACCTGGGGTGCCTGGAGTTCTACGCCGGCAACCTCCCCGAGGCGATCTCCCTGATGCGGGCGGCCGACGAGGTGGACGCCCGGGTGGCTCGCGCCCGCGCCCGGCAGGACCTCGCCCAGGTGCTGCTGGAGTCCGGACTGCTCAGCCAGGCCAGGCAGACGCTGCACGAGGCGCTCGACGAGGCGCGGTCGCAACGGCTCGCCCTGGAGGAGGCCGACATCCGGCTCGACCTCGCCGCCTGCGCCATCGTCGAGGACGACGCGGCCACGGCCAGGAGCGAGCTCGGCACGGCCATCCGGGTCTACCGCGCCAGGGGCGCAGAGGGCCGCCAGCGCAGCACGTCGTTGCTGCGCGCCGCCGTCGACCTCGGCAACGGCCGGGTGCCGCGAGGAGTGGACGACCTGCTCGTCCCGTGGCTGGACACCGAGCGGCCCGTCACCGGAGAGGAGCGGCTCGCGGCCCGGGTCCGCGTCGAGACCCACCTCCTGCGCGGCGACGTCGGCGCTGCCACGTATGCCGCGCAGCGCCTGCGCGGCGCGGCCCGCCAGAGCCTCGCCGGGGACCTGCACGACCGGCTGCTGTTCGCGAAGGTGGCTGCGGCGCAAGGCGACTCGCGTACCGCGAGACGTGAGGTGCGCGCCTCCGCCCGCCGGCTGGGTCGCGCGCAGGCTCCGACGCAGAGCCTCGAGGTGCGGGCCGCCCTGGCGCTGCACGGCCGTCGGCTCAGCGAGTTCGACCTCGGTGACGCCCTGGCCAGCGGGTCCGCCCGACGGGTCTTCGACAGCATCGAGCGGTGGCGGGCCGTGTCGCACCGCCTCCCGCCGGTCTCCGCTCCCGCGGACCCCGAGACCGCCGAGCTGATGGCGCACCTGCGCCAGGCACGGCTACGCCTCGGCAGCACCGCTCCCGGGGAGGGTGAGTCGGCGGTGCGGTCGCAGATCGCCTCGCTCGAGGGGCGGATCGCCGCCCGCGACTGGTCGGCCACGGGCCGCACCCAGCCCGCGCGCTCAACTCCCGGCGCTGCGGCGCAGGTCGGGTCGGCTGCCGGCTTCTCCCACACGCGAACCGCTCTCGGCCAGCGTCAGGAGGTCGCCCTGGTGCTCTTCGCGCACGCGGGCCAGCAGTACTCGCTGGAGGTCGGCGGCCACCGACGCAGCCGGCTGCGTCACCTCGGCACCGTCGCCGAGGTGACAGCGCTCGCCGACCGACTCGTGCGCGACCTGCGGGCGCACGCGTTCGCCGCCCTCAACCCTGCGCTGTCCACCGCGATCGGCCGGGCCGTCGACGTGTCGTTGACAGAGCTGGACCGGGTCGTCTTCGGCGACCTGACGATCCCCGACGGCTTCGGGCTGGTCGTGGCACCGAGCAGGGCGCTGGCCAGCGTCCCGTGGACCGCAATGCCGAGCGCCACCGGTCGTGCCGTCACCGTCGCCGTCTCCTTGACCCGGTGGGCCACCGCCGAGCCCCCCGCGGACGGGCCCACCACCGTCGCGTCCCTCGCAGGACCCAGCCTGCGTCGCGCGGTGTCCGAGGCCCAGGCCGTGGCCGCCATGTGGGGTGCGCGCAGCACCTCGACCCCCGACGGCACCGACGACAGCGCGCTGCTCGTCGCGGCTCTCGCCTGTGACACCGTGGTGCACGTGGCCGCGCACGGGACGCACGAACGGCAGAACCCCTTCTTCTCGTCGCTGCACCTGGCGGACGGTCCGGTGTTCGCCCACGAGCTGCCGAGGCCGCTGCGGTCACGCCACGTGGTGCTGTCGGCCTGCGACCTCGGCCAGTCCGACCTGCGTCCCGGCGACGAGCCCTTCGGCCTCACGGCGGCCCTGCTCTCGCTCGGCGCACGCTCTGTCGTGGCCGCGGTGGCGCCGGTGCCCGACGAGGTCGCTGCGCTCGCGATGGTCGACTACCACCGGCAGCTCAGCACCGGGGTGCCGGCAGCCCGAGCCCTCGCGGACACCGTCGCCGGTCACCCCGGGGCACGCGCCTTCTGCCTGTATGGCGCGGACTGGGCCACGCCGCACACCCACGCCTGAAGGGCGTTGCCACGCAACAGGCCACGGACGCTCAGATCCAGATCGCGGGATCCTTGAACATCGCCTCGTAGGGGTCCTCGCGGCCCTCGGGGAACCGGATGACGGCGGGGATGCCCGTCGCGATGGCACCGGCGGGGACGTCCTTGACGACGACCGAGTTGGCGCCGATCTGGACGTCGTTGCCGATGTCGACGGGCCCGAGGACCCGCGCCCCGGCACCGATGGTGACGCGGTTGCCGACGGTCGGGTGCCGCTTGACCTTCTGCAGCGAACGACCGCCCAGGGTGACCCCGTGGTAGAGCATCACGTCGTCACCGACCTCGGCGGTCTCGCCGATGACGACGCCCATGCCGTGGTCGATGAAGAACCGGCGGCCGATCGTCGCGCCGGGGTGGATCTCCACCCCGGTCAGCGACCGGGCGACCGTCGACAGCAGGCGGGCGACCGGCTTGGCCGCACCCCCTCGCGCCCAGAGCCGGTGCGCCGCGCGGTACACCCAGATGGCGTGCAGACCGGGCGAGTTGAGCGCCAGGTCGAGCCGGGATGCGGCTGCGGGGTCGCGCGCGATGGCCGCGTCGAGGTCGTCGACGATGCGGCTCCGCGCGCGACGCGCATACAGGGCAAGGGTCACGAGGGGTGCGCCGCCGGTCAGTCGAGGAGGTCGGAGAAGAGGATGGTCGACAGGTAGCGCTCACCGAACGACGGGATGATCACGACGATCGTCTTGCCGGCGTTCTCGGGGCGACGGGCCACCTGGTCGGCGGCGGCGAGTGCCGCACCTGAGGAGAGGCCGACGAGCAGGCCCTCCTCGCGGGCGGCCCGGCGGGCCCACTCGACCGAGGTCTCGGCGTTGACGTCGATGACCTCGTCGTAGATCTCGCGGTCGAGGATGTCGGGCACGAAGTTCGCGCCGATGCCCTGGATCTTGTGCGGGCCGGGCTGGCCGCCGTTGAGGATGGGCGACTCCTCGGGCTCCACGGCGATCATCTGCAGCCCGGGCTTGCGGGGCTTGAGGACCTGGCCGATGCCGGTGATCGTGCCACCGGTGCCGATGCCGGCGATGACGATGTCGACCTCGCCGTCGGTGTCCTTCCAGATCTCCTCGGCCGTGGTCTTGCGGTGGATCTCCGGGTTGGCCTCGTTCGCGAACTGGCGCGCCAGGACGCCGCCGCGCTCGGCCGCGATCTCCTCGGACTTGGTGACCGCACCCTTCATGCCGAGGGCCCCCTCGGTGAGGACGAGCTCGGCGCCGTAGGCACGCAGCAGCGCGCGGCGCTCCTTCGACATCGTCTCCGGCATGGTCAGCACAACGTTGTAGCCGCGGGCAGCGCCGACCATGGCGAGCGCGATGCCGGTGTTGCCGGACGTCGCCTCGACGATGGTGCCGCCGGGCTTCAGCTGGCCGGACGCCTCGGCGGCGTTGATGATCGAGACGCCGATGCGGTCCTTGACCGACGAGGCCGGGTTGTAGAACTCCAGCTTCGCGACGACGGTCGCGTCGCTCTCGATGAGGCGGTTGATGCGGACCAGCGGGGTGTTGCCGATGAGCTGGGTCACGTCGTCGTGGATCGGCATGCGCCTCTACTTTCGGTATGCCGCGGGCTCACCTCGAGCGCGGACGTTGGGCAGGCAGTCGTGTCTTCACCCAAGCAAGCGAAGAACGCGTTATGGATATTCCAACAGATCGTTATGTCGGGTGCAACGGAGGTCCGCGACGCGACCCGTGGGTCGGTACGACGCCACGCGGTTGAGCAGGGTCACAAACCGGTAAGCGGACGCTTACCCGCGGGTAGCATGACCGCCATGTCTGCCCTCCAGATCATCGCGCTCGTCGTCTGCGGCGCGGTCACCCTCGTGGCCATCGCCCTGTTCGCCCGGGTGATCCGCCACTTCCTGTCCGTGTTCCGCCTGGGCCAGCCGGACGCGACGCGCACCGGCGACAAGGGCACCCGCACGATGACGCTGCTGCGCGAGTTCCTCGGACACACCCGCATGTCGCGGCTGCCCGTCGTCGCGGTCGCGCACTGGTTCACGATGATCAGCTTCGGCGTGCTGTTCCTGACGCTCGTCAACGCCTTCGGGCAGCTCGTCGAGCCCGACTTCGCGCTCCCGCTCATCGGGCACTTCTTCCCCTACGAGTGGATCACCGAGTTCTTCGCGTGGACCGGGCTGGTCGGCATCGTCGCCCTGATCGCGATCCGGCAGAAGAACCACCCCCGGAGCGCCGCGGGTGAGGGCGGGCGGCGCTCGCGCTTCTTCGGCTCGAACTTCTGGCAGGCCTACTACGTCGAGGCGACCATCCTCGGCGTCACGATCTGCATCATCAGCCTGCGCGCGCTGGAGTACGCCCTCGGGCAGGCGACCGGTGACGAGCACGCGACCGCGCTGCACTACCCGCTGACGGCCTGGCTCGGCGCCGGGTTCGGTGGGTCGGTGTCGACGCTCGAGACGGTCATCGTCGTCGTCGCGGCGGTGAAGATCCTCATCTCCTTCGCGTGGATGATCACCATCTCGCTCACCCCGACCATGGGTGTCGCGTGGCACCGGTTCCTCGCCTTCTTCAACATCTTCTTCAAGCGCCACGCCGACGGGCGCACCTCCCTCGGCGAGCTCCAGCCGCTCATGGTCGGCGGCGCTCCGGTGGACTTCGAGAACATCGAGGAGCTCGACGAGGACGCGGCGCTCGGCGTCGGCAAGGTCGAGGACTTCACCTGGAAGGGCCTGCTCGACTTCTCCACCTGCACCGAGTGCGGTCGCTGCCAGAGCCAGTGCCCGGCCTGGAACACCGAGAAGCCGCTCTCCCCGAAGATGCTCATCATGACGCTGCGCGACCACGCGCAGGCGAAGTCGCCGTGGCTGCTCGCGTCCGAGTCCGAGCGTGAGGGACTCGGCGACGAGGCCAAGGCGCTGTCCGAGGTCCCGCTCATCGGCGACACCGGCTACTCGATCACCGACCCGCTCGCGGCCTACAACCCGCACGGCCCCGACGCGGTCATCGACCAGGACGTCCTGTGGTCCTGCACCACCTGCGGCGCCTGCGTCGAGCAGTGCCCGGTGGACATCGAGCACGTCGACGCGATCGTGGACATGCGCCGGTACCAGAACCTCATCGAGTCGGCGTTCCCCAACGAGCTCGGTGGCCTGTTCAAGAACCTCGAGAACAAGGGCAACCCGTGGGGCATGGCCGCCCGCGCCCGCCTCGACTGGGCCAAGGACCTGCCGTTCCCGGTGAAGATCCTCGGTCAGGACGTCGACTCGGCCGACGACGTGGACTACCTGTTCTGGGTCGGCTGCGCCGGCGCCTACGAGGACCGCGCCAAGAAGACCACCCGCGCGGTGGCCGAGCTGCTCGACCAGGCGGGGGTCTCGTTCGCGATCCTCGGTGACGGCGAGTCGTGCACGGGTGACTCCGCCCGCCGCGCCGGCAACGAGTTCCTCTTCCAGATGCTCGCGCAGCAGAACGTCGAGACGCTCAACGAGGTCGGTGCGACCAAGATCGTCGTCACCTGCGCGCACTGCTTCAACACCATCAAGAACGAGTACCCGCAGCTCGGCGGAAAGTACGAGGTCGTCCACCACACGCAGCTGCTCAACCGCCTCGTCCGCGAGAAGAAGCTCGTCCCGGTGGCCCGCCCCGCTGGAGGGCCGGGTGCGTCGCCGAAGTCCTCGCTGAAGAACGTCGCGTCGACCGCGGAGACCGTGACCTACCACGACCCCTGCTACCTGGGTCGGCACAACGGCGTCTACGCCCCGCCGCGCGAGCTCATCGGCGCCCTGCCGGGTGTCGAGCTCAAGGAGATGGAGCGCACCAAGGAGAAGTCGTTCTGCTGCGGCGCCGGTGGCGCGCGCATGTGGATGGAGGAGAAGCTCGGCACGCGGATCAACACCAACCGCACCGAGGAGGCCATCGCCACCGGCGCCGAGCGGATCGCCATCGGCTGCCCGTTCTGCCGGGTGATGCTGTCGGACGGCCTCACCGCTGCGCAGTCCGAGGGCAAGGCCGAAGAGGTCGAGGTCGTCGACGTCGCGCAGATGCTGCTCGCCGCGGTGAAGCGCCCCGGCCCCGAGGCTCCCGCCGAGGCGGAGGCCAGCGAGCCCACCCCCGACCCCGAGCCCGCCCCGGTGGCCTGACCCCTGCGCTCAGCCGCGGCGTCGGCCGGCGTCGGCCTTGAGGCGCGCTTCCTCGTCGAGGAGGCGCGCCTCGTGCATTGCGGGGGCGCCGCCTCCGCGCGAGGCCGGCCACCACCAGGCGGTATGCGGCTCGGCCGGCTTCTGCGGGTACGTGTCGATGAGCTCGTCGACCATCGACACGAGCACCGTGTGCACCCGCGTCGTCAGGGCGTCGGCGTCCTCCCCCGGCAACGGGTGGATGGGTTCGCCGACGAGCACCTGGACCGCGGTGCCACGCCGGAGGCTGTAGCGGCCGTCGACGGTGAAGATGCGGTGAACCCCCCAGTGGGCGACCGGGACGATGGGCGCACCCGTCCGCAGGGCCAGGTAGGCGGCTCCGCGCTTGACGTCGGCCCGGTCCTTGACGACGAACGCACGACCGATGGTGGCCTCCGGGTAGACGCCCACCACCTCACCGGCCCGCAGTGCGCGGTACGCAGAACGCGCGGCAGTCTCCCCGTGCGCGCGGTCGACGGGGATGTGGTGCATGCCGCGCAGCAGCGGCCCGGACACGGGCGCGTCGAACACCGACTGCTTGGCCATGAACCGCACCAGCCGCCCCTGCGAGCGCGCTGCCTCCCCCACGAACATGAAGTCGATGAAGCTGCTGTGGTTGGCCGCCACCACCACCGGCCCGGTCGACGGCAGCCGGTCGGCGCCGACGATGGAGATCCGCAGCCCCAGCGCCCGGAACAGGACGTGGCAGGCGCGGATGACGAGGCGGTACGTGAGGTCGTGCACGGCAGTCATTCGGAGCGGCGCCCGGTCGCGGTTGGAGGCCTCACGCCACCTCGGCCATCAGGGCCGCGAGCTTGGCGCGGGTGCTGATCTCGAGCTTGCGGAAGATGTGCGAGAGGTGCGCGTCCACCGTCCGCGGCGAGACGAACAGCTGCTCGGCGATCTGTCGGCTCGTGAGGCCCTCGGCCACCAGCTCGGCGACCGCGCGCTCCGCCTTGGTCAGCACGCCCAGCGGCGAGGTGACCTCGGGCTCCTCGCCGGGGGCGAGGGCGGTCACCGCCGCAAGCCCTTCGCGGGTGAGGTGTCCGGAGGCGACCCAGGTGGGCGGGCAGTCGCGAGGCGAGCCCGCGGCATACGGGACCCCCGGGCGGGACCGGCCCACGGCGGCGCGGGGCACCCGCAGCGCTGCCGCTGCCCCCGTGAGCTGCCGGTATGCCGCCGTGCCCGGCTCCGCGGACGCGGCCAGGCCGTCGAGCGCGTCGGCGGCCCGCAGCGGCATCGGGACCTCACCGGCACGACGCAGCGCGGACAGGTAGGACGGCCGGGCCTGCGTCGGGTCACCCATGGCCATCAGTGAGTCGGCCACGAGCAGCCGCCCTTCGACGCCGTCGCGACCGAGCTTGGCGCTGTCGGCGAGCACCACCGTGTCGGCAGCCCGGCCGGCGGCCCGGGTGAGCTCGCCCGCAGCCAGCAGGTCGCGCGCGTCCTGCAGCTGGACGCAGACGCGGACCGCCCAGGGCAGGCTCTCGATGTCCACGTCGAGGGGCTCGCCGGGACGCCGGGTGACCAGCCGGACCACGACGTCGGCGAGCAACGCGATGCGGTCCTCGCGCAGCTCCTTGGCCTTCGCCAGGGCATACAGGGCAAGGGATTCCGCCTCCACGAGCCGGCCCTGCTCCCACGCCGCCTTGGCCTGGAGGGTGCGCGCCGACAAGGCGATCCACAGCTCGTCGGCCGGAGGGGCGTCGACGATGAGGGCGCCGAGCCGCTCTGCCTCGGCGAGGTCACCGCTGGAGACGCACACGTCCATGAGGGTGCGCCGCACCTGGCGCACGACGTACGGGTCGCGCTGGCCGAGCAGCAGGGTGCGCTCGGCGTCGGACCTCGCCTGTGCGAGGTTGCCGGCGTCGAGGTGCATCTCCGCGCGGATGGCCGCATTGCGGGCGAACTCGAGGCTGCGGGCGCCGTCGTCCAGACCCGACGCGTGCTGCTCGGCGCGGTCCAGGAGGCGCAGACCCTCGTAGGTGCCGCGGACCTCGGAGGCGCAAATCCCCGCTCGGCGGGCCAGCTGGGAGCCGATGCCCGCGGGTCCGTCGCCGCTGTCGAGCACCGCCTCGAGCAGGTCCACCGCGTCCCTGGCCCGCATGGCGGTGTAGAGCGCTGAGAAGGCGCGGTTGGCCAGGTCGTACGCCTCGGGGCGTCGCTCGTCGTGAGCGGCAGCGTGGCGGACCGCTGCGGCGACGAGCTGCACCTCTGCCAGCCAGGCGGCGTCGCCGGCCCCGGTGAAGTAGCCGGCAGGGATGGTGCGGTCCACCCAGCGCAGCAGCCCCTCCATCGCGCCGGTCTCGTCGACCGTGCCTCTGGCGAGCTCGCGGCCGACCTCGCGCAGCGGCGGGAGCATGTCGAACCGACCGTCGGACTGCACCTCGACGAGGCTGCGGCGCGCGAGGGCCGAGGCGAGCTGCACCGCGGCGGGCCGCGACACCTCGCAGATGTCGGCGAGGGCGTCGAGGCCGACGGGACGACCGACCACGGCCAACCGGCGGAAGCACCGGCGCTGGTCCTCGTCGAGCAGGTCGTAGGAGCCGCGCACCGCCTGCGCCATCGTGCCGACCGGTGCCACGTCGCTCACCCCGATGAGGGCGATCTGGACCGCGAGCTGCTCGATGAGGGACGGCAGCCCGCCGCTGGCCCGCAGGAGGCGGCGCAGGGTGTGGTCGTGCTGGGCGATGTCGACGGTGTGGCCACCGGCGGCGGCCACCCGGGCGAGGAGCAGCTCGACCGCGGGCCCCTCGAGCGGCATCGCTGCGGTCGGGACCGGCAAGGGGTGCAGCCGCAGGACGTTCTCGTGGGATCGGCCGGCGACGGTCGTGGCCGTGCACAGCAACCGGAAGGTCTCCGCGTCCTCGACCACCTCGTCGAGGATCTCCCCGAGGCCGTCGATCGAGTCGACGCCGTCGAGGACGAGGAGCAGGTCGCGGCCGTCGAGGGCCCGCTTGAGCGCCGAGGTCGTCGAGTCGCCCGGGGCGACCTCGGCGCCGAGGGCGTCGAGGCAGGCGGTGACGAGGATCGCGGCGGTGGGGTGTGCGTGACCGGTGACCCAGACCGTGGTCGAGGCCGCCGCCACGTGCCGGGCGACGAGCGTCTTCCCGCAGCCGGGGGCGCCGGTCAGCGTCACCCACCGGTGGCTCCCGAGGAGCAGCCGGAGGCGTTCGAGAACGTCGTCGCGCCCCACACACGGTGTCAGCACCGAATCAGGCTACCCAGACACTCAGGTCAATATCGGTGGTTTCACCGATGCCCTGTCCGCGGCGCCCCGACAGTCTGAGTTCCGACACGAGCAGGACCTGTGGCCGCGGGAGACGTGGAGGGGCGTGTCCCGCAGCCACGGATCCCGCGCTTGTCGGCCGGGGGGCCACGACCGAGGCCGGGTGCAGATCCAGGGGGACGCACCCGGCCTCCGTTGCGCGCAGCGCCCGGTGGCCCGATCAACGACAGCGGCACCCCGGCTCGAGCCGGGGTGCCGCTGTCGTGGTGCGAGGTCTTCGACGGTCAGCCGAGGCCGTTCTTGGACAGGAAGTCCTTGGCGACGGTGTCGGCGTCCTTCTTGTCGGAGACGACCTCCTTGAGCAGCGCGGACAGCGTGGCGGTGTCGAGCTTGGCCGACACCGCGTTGAGTGCACCCTCGATGGTCGGGTTGCTCTTGCTCTTGGTGATCAGCGGGACGACGTTCTGCGCCGCGTACATGTTCTCCGGGTCCTCGAGCGCGATGAGGTCGTTCTCCGCGATGCTCGGGTCGGTGGTGAACAGGTCACCGGCGTCGATCTGGCCGTTCTTCAGCGCCTGCAGGGTGAGCGGGCCACCGGCGTCGAGCGGACGGAACTGCTTGAACTCCAGCCCGTAGAACTTCTTGAAGCCGGGGATGCCGGTGAGGCGGGTCTTCCACTCCGGCGGGCCGCCGATGACGAGGTCCTGGCTCTTGCCCTTGAGGTCGGCGATCGACTTCACGCCGAGCTCGTCGGCGCGGGACTTCTTCATGACGAGCGCGTCCTTGTCCTCGGCCGCGGACTTGTCGAGCACGGCGAGGGTGTCGGGGACGGCTGCCTTGAGCTCGGTGTAGACGCCCTCGGAGTCGGTCGCCTTGGCGTCCTTGTTGAAGTACTGCGTCAGCACACCGGTGTACTCGGGGATCAGGTCGATCGAGCCGTCCTGGAGGGCCGGGATGTAGGCCTCGCGGGCACCGATGTTGAGCTTCTTGGTGACCTTGACGCCCTTGGCCTCGAGGGCACCGGCGTAGATCTCGGCGAGCAGGGCGCTCTCGGGGAAGTCGGCCGAGCCGACGATGATGCCGCCGGCGGCAGCGCTGCCCGAACCGGAAGTGCTGCTGGGGGCGAGCGGGTCGCCCCCGGAGTTGCCGCACGCCGCGGTGGCCAGCAGGGCCGCAGCGGTGGCGATGGTCAGGGTGATGCGACTCAGCTTCACGGTCCTGCTCCTCAGTGTGGTGACGATGACGTTCATGGATGACTGGGTGTCAACGGGCCGGGGCGTCAACGGTACGCCCGCTGGAGTCAATCTCTACATCGACAGGGGTATTCCCGGAAGTGCCCGTCCGTGCTGCGGCTCCGGCCCCTGCGCGGCCGCGGGACGAACCGCGGCGTCCGCTGCCCCGTCCGCCGCCGAGCCCGGGCGAGACGACCGTGCGCTGGACGATGGACAGGATGAGGTCGAGCAGCAGGGCCAGACCACCCACGAGCAGCGCGCCGGCCGCCATCTGCTCGTAGTCCGAGAGCTTCTGGCCGTCGATGAGGTAGCGGCCCAGACCGCCGGTGCCGGCGACGGCGGCGATCGTGGCCGTCGAGACCACCTGGAGGGTGGCCGAGCGCAGGCCGGAGAAGATCAGCGGCGCGGCGCACGGCACCTCGACCTGGCGCAGCACCTGCATGCCGGTCATGCCCATACCCTTGGCGGCGTCGCGCGCGGCAGGCTCGACGCCTTCCACACCGGCGTAGGCACCGGCCATGATCGGCGGGATCGCCAGGACGATGAGCACGATGATCGACGGCACGACGAGGGCGGAGTCGCCGGCCAGCTTGGGGAAGAGCCACAGCACCATGAGGTAGAGCAGGCCCAGGCTGGGGATGGCTCTGGCCGCTCCGGCGATGTTGATGGCCAGGAACCGCCCTCGGCCGGTGTGACCGATGGCGAGCCCGACGGGGATGGCGATGAGGGCGGCCACGAGGAGTGAGACGGCGGTGTAGCCGAGGTGCTGGAGGAGTCGGTGGGGGACGCCGCTCTCACCGGACCAGTTGGCCGGGTCGGCGAACCAGCTGAGGATGTCGTTGATCATGCGCGCGCTCCCGTCGCCCGGAGCCAGGGTGTGAACGCGCGGGTCGCCGCCACGATGACCCCGTCGAAGAGGAGGGCGAGGACGACGCAGGCCACGATGCCGACCACGAGGGGGTCGTAGAACTGGCGGTTGAAGCCATCGGTGAAGAAGAGCCCGAGCTGGGGGATCCCGAGCACGCTGGCCACGCTGACGATGCTGACGTTGCTGACCGCAGCGACCCGCAGTCCGGCCGAGATCACCGGCACCGCCAACGGGAGCTCGATGGCGAAGAACCGCTTGACCCTCGTGTAGCCCATGGCCGTGGCGGCCTGCTGCACGTCGTCCGGGACCGAGCCGAGGCCGTCGGCCACGGTGCGGACCAGCAGCGCGACGGTGTAGAGCGTCAGGCCGACGACGACGTTCTCCCGGTCGAGGATCTTGGTCCCGATGATGGGCGGGAGCAGGACGAACAGCGCGAGGCTGGGGATCGTGTAGAGCAGGCCGAAACCGGCGGTAAAGGGGACGTAGAGCCGCGGGAAGCGCCGCGCCAGCCAGCCCAGGGGCAGGGCCAGCAGCAGGCCGATGAGCAGGGGCAGGCCCGCGAGGTAGATGTGCTGCAGTGTCCGGGCCTGCACGTCGTCCAGGTGGTCGAGGAACCAGGTCATGACGACTCCTCAGGCACCTGACGACTCGTGGCTGGCCCGGGCGGCCCCGGGACGCTGGGGGTCCTCGAGCTCGGGGCGATCGGTCTCCTCGATGGCGGTGAGCACCTCGTGGGCGCGCACCGTGCCGACCAGGGCGCCGGCGTCGTCGACGATGACGCCGCGTCGGCTGGGGCTCGACAGCGCTGCGTCGAGGGCAGCGCGCAGCGGCCCGCTGGCACGGGCGACGGTGCCGCCGCGGTGCAGCACCTCGCTGGTCACCTCGCCACTGATGCGGCGGGGCTCGACCCAGCCGAGCGGACGGTTGCCCTCGTCCACGACGAGGACCCAGTCGGAGTCGACGCCGCTGACGGTCTCCCCCATGGCGACGGTGCGCTCCGACGCGAGGGGCAGGCGCGGGGTCTTCTGGAAGGACAGGGCACGGTACCCACGATCACGACCGACGAAGTCGGCGATGAAGTCGTCGACGGGGTGCGAGAGCAGGTAGGCGGGCTCGGCGATCTGGGCCAGCTTGCCGCCGACCCGCAGCACGGCCACCTGGTCGCCGAGCTTGATGGCCTCGTCGATGTCGTGGGTGACGAAGACGATCGTCTTGCCGAGCTCGCTCTGCAGGCGCAGGAACTCGTCCTGGAGCTGCTCGCGGACCACGGGGTCGACGGCACTGAACGGCTCGTCCATGAGCATCACGGGCGGGTCCGCGGCGAGGGCACGGGCGACACCGACGCGCTGCTGCTGGCCGCCGGAGAGCTGGGCGGGGTAGCGCTTGGCGAAGGCCGGGTCGAGGCCGACGCGCTCGAGCAGCTCCATCGAGCGCTTCTCGGTCTCGCGGCGGTCCATGCCGAGCAGTCGGGGCACCGTGCCGACGTTGTCGAGGACGGTGCGGTGCGGGAACAGCCCGGCGTGCTGGATGACGTAGCCGATGCCGCGGCGCAGCTCGGCCTCCTTCATCCGCTTGGTGTCCTTGCCGTCCAGCGTGATCGTGCCGGAGGTGGGGGTGATCATCCGGTTGATCATGCGCAGCGAGGTCGTCTTGCCACAGCCCGAGGGGCCGACGAGGACCGTGATCTGCCCGGTGGGCGCCTCGAGGCTCAGCTCGTCGACGGCCACGGTGCCATCCGGGTACTGCTTGGTCACACCGTCGAAGACGATCATGCGCATCAACCTAATGCAGCGCACTGACCAGCGCAGTCCCGCTGAGACCGGACCGAGACCTCCCGGTCGGGAGCGCGATACTGGCGCCGTGGACCACTCCCTGCGGCTGGACGGCAGCAGCCTCGACCTCGACGGACTCCTCCTGGCAGCAGCGGGTGCCCCCACCTCCACCGACCCCGAGGCCCTTGCCAGGGCTGAGGCCTCGCACCGGCTCGCCGCCACGATCAGCGCCGAGCGCCCTGTCTACGGGCGCACCACCGGTGTCGGTGCGGCGCGCGAGGAGAGCACCGACTCGACCGTCGACCACGGCCTGCGGCTGCTGCGGTCGCACGCCGCCGGCTGGGGTGCCGTGGTCCCCGACCACGTCGTGCGGGCGGCCCTGGCCGTCCGGGCGAACCAACTCCTCGCCGGTGGCAGCGGCGCCAGTCCCGAGCTGGCGAGCGCCCTGGCCGCACTCGTCGGTGCGCCGTCCGCCGACCTCCCGGTCGTCCACCGGTACGGGTCCCTCGGCACCGGCGACCTGACCTCCCTGGCCGAGGTCGGCCTCGCCCTCATCGGCGAGCGCGACCGGGTCGGCGGCCACCGCAGCGCCGACCTCGCCCTCAGCTCGGCCGACGCGCTCCCCCTCATGTCGTCGAATGCGTTCGCCATCGCCGAGACCGGGCTGCACGCAGCCTCCCTGCACGCCCTCGCCCGCGCGGCCGACACGGTCTGCGCGCTGAGCTTCGTCGCCCTGCGCGGCAATGCCGAGGCGGTCAGCACGACGGCCGCCGACGCCACGCCCTTCCACGGTGCCCGCGAGGTCGCCCGCGTGCTGCGCGAGCTGCTCGACGGCCAACCCGGCGAGCCGGCGCACCTCCAGGACTTCTTCGGCCTGCGCACCTGGCCTCAGGTCCACGGTCCGGTCCTCGACACGGTCACCGACCTCAAGGCCGTCGTCGAGACCGCCGCCAACACCGCCTCGGAGAACCCGCTCTTCACCGTCAGCGAGGACGGCGGGCGGGTCACCCACCACGGCGGTTTCCACGCTGCATACCTCGTCCTGGCGGTGGACTCGACGCTCCTGGCCCTCACGCGCTCGGCGCAGGCGGTGCAGTCACGGGTGAGCCACGTGCTCACCGACTCGGCGAGCGGGTTGCCGCTGTTCCTCTCGGACGCGACGGCGGGCTCGTCGGGGGTGCTCATCGCCGAATACGTTGCGGCGTCGGCGCTCTCGACGATCCGCGGTCACGCGTCGACCCCGTCGAGCGTCCAGACCGCGGGGGTGTCGGCGGGCATCGAGGACGACGCGTCGTTCGCCGGGATGGCGGCGGTACGGCTCGGCGAGGCCACGGCGGCCTACCGCCGGATGCTCGCGGTCGAGCTCGTGTGCGCCGTGCGGGCCCTGCGCATGCGCGGGGTCGCCCCGGTGGGTGAGCTCGCCGTGGCGCTGGCGCGGTGCGAGGGCCTGCCGTCCGGCTTCGAGGACCGCGACCTGTCCCCCGAGCTCGTCATCGCCGAGCGCATCGTCGAGGGGTATGCCGTGAGCACCCCTCAGGAGCGCTAGCGGGACCGGCGCTCATCCCGAGAGACGCGCACGTCGGCCTGGTGGCCGGCGTCATAGGGCTCGACCAGCAGGTGCTGGACGAGGTAGTCGGCGGAGCGCTCGTGCCAGTAGCCGGCCCGGCGCAGCATGGCGTGGGTGTCGTTCTCCACGCGCTCGTAGGTGACGTCCGCGCCCAGTCGCTCCATGGCGGTGGCCATCGCCCGGGACGCCTTGGCCGACGTCATCCGGTCCAGCGAACCGTGCAGGACGAGCAGGTGCAGGTCGGGGTGCCAGCGCGGCTGATCCGGGCCCTCGACCCACGGGGCCAGCGCGACGATGGCGTGGATCCGCTCGTCGTCGGCGAGGTGCAGGGCGACGCGGCCACCCATCGAGTGGCCGAGCAGGCCGATCGGGACGCCTGGGTACTTCGCCGCGATCTGCTCCAGCGCAAGGCGCGTGTCGGCGAGCGGGCTGGCCTCGGCACCGTTCCATCCGCGCACGGCGTAGCGGAGCTCGGCGACGGCCACCTCCCCTTCACCGGCGCGACCCACGGCCTTGGCGAAGGGCGCCATACGCAGCACCGCTCCCTGCCACGGACGCACCGGACCACGACCCTTGGACCGACCACCGTGCAGGACGAGGACGATCGCGCGGGGGTTCTCGACCTCGGTGGGCCAGAGCAGGCGGGCGGCGGGCATGCGGGGTTCTCCTCGTGCAGGGGCGACGTCTGGTGTTCGACGCCGGGGGCGCACCCGGATGGCTCGGCGCGTCACCCGGTCCAACGCCCGGGCCTGCGCAGCTATGCCGTGAGGTGCGCCTCAGCACACCTCCGCCCTCGGAGCGGGTGGGGTCAGACGTCGGTGGCGCGGAAGCTCTGGAACGAGCGGCTCGCCGTCGGGCCACGCTGGCCCTGGTAGTGCGAGCCGTACTTGGCGCTGCCGTAGGGGTTCTCGACCGGGGAGGAGAGGCGGAAGAAGCAGAGCTGGCCGACCTTCATGCCCGGCCACAGCTTGATCGGGAGGGTGGCGACGTTGCTCAGCTCGAGGGTGACGTGGCCGGTGAACCCGGGGTCGACGAAGCCGGCGGTCGCGTGGGTCAACAGGCCGAGGCGACCGAGGCTGGACTTGCCCTCGACGCGAGCCGCGACGTCGTCGGGGAGGGTGACGGCCTCGTAGATCGACCCGAGGACGAACTCCCCCGGGTGCAGCACGAACGGTTCGCCCCTCTCCACCTCGACGAGGCGGGTCAGGTCGGGCTGGTCCTCGGCGGGGTCGATGTAGGGGTACTTGTGGTTGTCGAACAGCCGGAAGAACCGGTCGAGTCGCACGTCCACGCTCGACGGCTGGACCATCTCGGGGTCCCACGGGTCGAGGACGACCCGTCCGGCGTCGATCTCGGCCTTGATGTCACGGTCGCTGAGCAGCACGGGGAGAGACTAACGCCCGAGGTGTGCCGCGTGACCGGCTTCGCCGCCCCGTGGCCGCTGACCGGTCAGGTGGGTCAGGTCGCGGCTCCGGCGAGTCGCCGTTGGGCGACCACGACGTGCTGGGCGACTGCGCCGGCCATGGCGAGGCCGATGAGCAGCACGGCCAGCGGCATGTCGAGACCGAGGGCAGCGACGAGGAGCACGGCGACCGAGAGGGCCACGGCGGGGACCGCCGTCCTGGGGTCGCGGTCAGCAGCGGCGTGCAGGGCTGCGAGCACCAGGGCGTAGACCGCGACGGGCACCGCGAGCGCGAAGGCGATGGCTCGCGACGACGCCACGGCGTCGTGCTGCACCACGTCGACGGCAGCGGCCAGCCCCGCCCCGACGGCTGCCACTGCGGCGAAGACGAGCACGTGCGCGTACGAGTAGACCCAGGTCATCGTCCGCCCCTGGCCGATGAGGTCGACGTGGTCCCGCTTGAAGTACAGCCACCACAGCGAGAACACGATGAGCAGGCCGCCGACTGCCAGCAGGACCAGGCCGGGGGTGAGTCCCGACCCACCGCCGCCCTCGGCCGCCGGGAGCACTCCGTGCCCTGCGTTGCTGCCCGCGGCGGCCGGCTCGGCCAGGACGCCCTGGATGGCCTGGACGCTGGCGAGGATGACCTCACCGAGGACGATGATCGTGAACAGGCCGTAGCGCTCGGCGATGTGGTGGGGGTGGAACGGCGTCGCTCCGCCGCGCTGCTCCGCGACCACGGGGACGGCGACCTCGGCGAGGACGAGCAGCCCGAACGTCGCGTACAGCACGCCGTCGCCGTGCAGGGCCAGCCGCGCGATCCAGAGGACCTGCACCACGGTGATGCCGACGGCATAGGTCATCGCGGTCGTGCGGTGGGGGGTGTCTCCCCGGGCCACACGGAGCCAGAGGGCGACCATCGCGAGGCGCATCACGGCATACCCGGTCACGACGGCGATGGACTGGCCGTCGTCGAACAGGTCCGGCACCCCGGCCGCGAGCAGGAGCGAACCGGCCATGATCGCGAAGGTCAGCAGGCGGTAGACGACGTCGTCGCAGTCGTAGGCGGACGCGAACCACGCGTAGTTCATCCACGCCCACCAGATGGCGAAGAAGACCAACGAGAAGCCGAGGATCGCCTCGTAGTGCGCCGCCGACAGGCCGTGGTGCAGCTCGGCGGCTGCACTCGCGATGGCGACGACGAAGACGAGGTCGAAGAACAGCTCGAGGGGCGAGGCGACGCGGTGCGCCTCGTGCGGGTCGCGCGGGCCCATGCGCCGGACGAGCGGGATGAGGTTGAGGGCGCTCACGAGTGGAGCGTACGACCCCCGGCGACGGGGTGTCCGGTATGCCGCGTGGCGTCGGTTAGACTGCCTGCCGCGTCGCCCTTTCGGGGCGGCGTGCGCCGGTGTAGCTCAATGGTAGAGCGCCAGCTTCCCAAGCTGGACACGCGAGTTCGATTCTCGTCACCGGCTCCCACGAGGGATTCACCGAAATGGCCGAAACAGTCCCCCGAAATGGGGCCGGACCTACGGTGGACATGACGAAGGGGCCCGACCAACAGGTCGGGCCCCTTCGTCATGCTCATGCCGCGCGCTGCTCTCCGTAGGCTGCATCCACGTCATCTGCTTGCTGGCGAGTCAGCATCGTCAACCCATCCACCCACTGTGTGCTGGCCAGCAGCGGGTGTTCGGCGTCGCCGAGTCCGGTCCGCTCATGCCAGTTGTTGAGCTCTCGAATGTTGTAGGAGGCGACCGCCGCGGCCATCGCGAGCGTGACCATCGGCAGACCGGTGAACTGGAAGAAGCCGCGGTGGATGTTCTCGGTGTTCGGATTCTTGAGGTTGCCGTAGACGCCCTCGACGTAGGTGCGCCTATCCCACGAGGGTTCCCAGCGTCCATCTCCCCAGTACTCCTCTTGGGCGTACTTCATGTGTCGCCCCGGTGGAATCTGCACGGTGGTCTGCTTGCAGAAGGGAGTCTTGGCCGCGGGTGGCACCACGATCGGCTGTCCGGTCTCCCGGGCGACCTCCACGGTTCCATCGATGAAGGGGCAGCCCACCTTGCCGTTGAGCGCGGGACAGCCCCATCGGCTCTTCCCGTCTCCCAGGACCGTCTTGTGACGGCGCATCGCGAACTTGAAGCGCTCGTCGATCTGGCTGCGGAAGGTGTCGATCTCTGCTTTCGTACCGGTTGACCCAGGCCGCAGCAAAACCTCGAGGTGGCTCGGCGTGCCGGGGCAGTGTGGCCAACCTGCGATGATCTTGCTGCCCTCGTAGTCGACTGCTCCGTGGTCGTCCTTGCGAAGATCGTGGACCAGCCGCACACCCCGTTTCCAAAGCGGCAGGGCCCAGCGTTCGGCCTTCTTGTACGAGTAGTGGCGGTCCCCGATGAGGTCGCCAACCTCCACGCCGGCCGCGAGGACGTCGTCGATCATGCCCACGGTGACATCCACGATGTCGGTGCTCGCTGGCGTCAGGCGAAACCGTTCCACAAAGAGCGGCTCGGCACTGGCGTCCTTGGTCTGACCGACATCGGGGATGCGGACGAGCGTGTGCAGGGCGTATCCGAAGTAGCTGGTCCGTCCACCGTCCTTGTGCGTCTTGACACCCCACTTGGCGTCGGGGTCGAACCGCCGCGCCTTCGACGCAGGCGCCTCGACCCGGGCTTCGGATGGCCCACGTGAGTCCGAAGCGACCGTGGGCACTTCCTTGACGTAGTCCTCGTCCACGGGCTCGTGGTCAAGCGCCTCGACGGGCACAGAACCCTCGACGGCAGAGGCGGCCAAGGGTCGGCCTGACCTCTGCTCGTCCTCGTCAGACGGATGGACGGGAGGCGCGTCGACGGGCTTCCGTCGTCCGCGTGTCCACGCCCACACCCCCGACTCGTCAACGGCAAGGGCCGACCCCGATCTGGCCACGACGTGAGTCGTGACCGTGAGGGCATCCGCGATCGCCGCCACCACCCGTTCCCGCCGCAGGCACTCCTCCTCGGAGAGGGAGGATGCGAGGGGGCCAGTCCACGCAAGGTGCTTGTTCAGCGCACTGCCCATGTCGTACAGCTGCTTGGGGGTCAGCTGGGCGACGGTGTTCCCGTCCTTGCGAAGCACGCCCAGTTCCCACTGGAGACCCCGCGGGAGCTGACCGGTGGCGATCTCCCACATGCGCTGGATGGTGGCGCGTCCCTGCATCGCAGCGGCGATGAGCAGGATCATGAAGAGGCGTCCGTCCAACCCTTCGCGCTTTCGGCCACGGTTGCTTCGTCGACTGTTGGCATCGAGAAGGGCACCGATCCCAGCCTTGTCGACCACCCATCGCGCGTGCTCGACATCGGTGATTGTCTGCTCGACCGTCTTCATCGGGTGCTCCCGTCGACGAGGTTCTGAGCGGCATCGAGGTAGGGCACCAGCTCAACGAGGGTGCCGGCGGTGCGCACCCCTGCGGCGTCCATGAGGACCGCAAGGGGGACGGGCCGCGTCATCAAGGTAGCCATCCAGGTTGAGCGCAGACGGCTCTGTTCGAGGTGGGGGACGCTCCCCAAGAGCGTGGCCCGCGCGAAGACATCGGAGGCCACGTTGTGACGGTTCGACAGTCGGCCCAGAAGTAGGGCGCTGCCGGTCAGTCCCTTGAGTCCTTCACGCAGCAGGTCCTCGTACTCGCGGAGAACAGTCACCTTGCGCGCACGCGGGCCGGGCACGCAGAGGGCGATCCCACACTCTCCCTCGTCAAGCACGTGGTCTCGTTGGAGGAGTTTCAGCTCGGGTGAGTCGATGCCGGCCCCGGCCCCCATGGCGACGCAGAGGCACATCTTCCGACGCATCTCGGCGGTCGGCTGCACTTTGGCGACCCTGCAGATCTTGTCGATCTCGTCTTGGGTGTAGGGCGGTCGGATCCCGGCTCGACTGATGCTCACGCCCTTGAAGGGGACATCCGCGGGGTTGTGGTGGTCCGCCAGGCCGCGGAGGCGGGAGCGCCGGTCAGAGCGGGACTTCTCCTTGCAGTTGGGCATGCCGACCCGGGTGTACTCGTCGACGTTGGACCGCGTCAGGGTCGTGCGGCAGTCGGCGGGGTGCCCGTGCTTGAGCGCCCAGACCCAGAAGTGGCCGACATGGGTGACGTGCTGCTTGAGGCTCTTGGTCCCGGTGACGTTGGATCCCAGCAGGCTGAGTAGGACGAGGGGCCGCACCTGCTCCCAGCGGGGGACCACTGGGCCTCGCGGCTTGTAAACGTTCTCGACGTAGTGCACGAAGTCCGCCGGGAGCGGCGTGGGCGCCCCGGCCTTCTGCTCCAAGAGCTCTTGACGACGCCGCTTGGCCTGGGCGGCACTGACCTTGCCTGTTCGATTCATTGCTGCCTCCGTTGGTGAGGGGCCGCCCAGTTCGGGCGGTGTCAGGGACGGTGCCGGGCAGGTCTGCTTGCGCAATGGCCCGCTTCGCTTCTTTGGTCAGCCGCGAAGGAGGGCCTGGACGTCGCTCTCGGAGGGTCGTGGGAGATGCGGAAGGATGCGGTCGAGCGCGGTCTGCGTCAGCCCGCCGGAGGCGATCGCCGCGTGCGTGGTGCCCCAACGCTCAAGCGTGTTGACGATGCTGGTGGCGCGAAGACGATCGAAGCGAACTTGGACGTCCGTTGGTGCGGCCTCGCGACGCGCAGCGTCGAGGTTCCCGATAGGTGCCGCCTTGAGCGCGCCGCGGCCGCTCACGGTCTCGAGGATCGACGCCAAGGGGCCCTCGGGTGCAGCGGCAGCCTGCAGCGAGGCCAGTTCAGATGCGGCGTACGGCGCCGGACCCTCACCTCGTGGTTGCCGCCGAGTGCACGACGAGTGCCCCTCGATCGCTCGCAAGAGCCGGCGCAGGATCTCGCGCTGCTTGGCGAGCGTCCCCGCCCCCAACTGGTGCGGGTTGGTTCGGCAGTACCGCTCGATCCATTCGGTGGTTATGACCGTGACGATGTCGAGAGTGCCTGCGCGCTGGAGCACCCACACCAGGAACCTGGACGTGTGGCTCAGACAGACCCTCGCGTCGTTGCGGCTGGGCGGCGCGGT
Source organism: Pedococcus aerophilus (assembly GCF_039532215.1). Taxonomy (NCBI): domain Bacteria; kingdom Bacillati; phylum Actinomycetota; class Actinomycetes; order Micrococcales; family Intrasporangiaceae; genus Pedococcus; species Pedococcus aerophilus. Next base: position 2,072,988 of record NZ_BAAARN010000001.1, read on the forward strand.
GGCGATGACGAGGTCGCGGGCCGTTGCCCCGATCACCGTCCACTGCTGAGCCGGGAGGGTGGGCGTGTAGTTGGCGATGTACCGGGCTACCTGTTCGCTGACCTGAGCGGACGGCGACTGCGTATCGGTGTTCATGGGGCTCACAGTCCAGGGTCGAGGCTGGTCGGCGATGCGGGTGAGCGGACTCCGCGCCTTGCCATACAGGTGATCCCCTTCGTGCTGGTCGCTCATGCCGTCGTGAGGCGGACAGACGCGCCCGCGACGACGACCCGCCGGCCGTGGGACGTTGCGAGCCGACCAAGGCTTCGCCCGGCCGTGTCGTAGCTGATGAACATGCCGTTGCCCCGTCGGGGCTGGCTGTGCGAGTGGTGGGTGCCGTGCGGCCGCTCGTGGGTCATGTCCTTCTCCTGAGTCGGGCTCTCACGTGGTCCGCGAGCGCGTTCCCTCACAGGTCCGGCGTCCCGAGGAGTCGGCAATCCCGCTCTTTGGCCGGGCCTCCGGACGGCGCCCTTGCCTCTAGGAAGCGGATCATCGAGTCCGACCAGCGCCGGCCTTCTCCCATCCCCGCGCAGGCTGACGCTTAAGACACCGCGGAGGCGGGACCGCTGTGGTCCCGCCTCCGGTATGTATGGGCGCTCGGCCCGTGGTCCAGCTCGAGGCTGTTACGCAGCCTCGGGTGGGGTGAGATTGACTCCGCTTCGGGACGCGATTGCCTGGCAGATGCCGCACTCGGCTGACATCTGCGGCGGTTGGTGCTCCAGCTCGGCTTCTTGTCGAGCCCAGTCTCCGAGCCGCTCGACGTAGATGTCCGGGAACTCCTCGCTGAGTGCGATCTCGACTGCGAGCTGCTGCCCGAAGGTGTCGTTGGCATCGTCGAGGCCGTGCGATCGGCGCTCCACAGCCAAGGTGGCGAGCCGCCATCGCAGATCGAGCAGGTGCTCAAGTCGGCGACGCCGGCGACGCTCATCGAGCAGCCCGGTAGTGCTGTTGGTGGTGGGGGGCTGCTGAGGGGTGTGAGTTGTAGTCACGGTTGGTGGCCTTTGGCCTTGGTGTCCGTGCCGGCCCGGTGCCGGGAACGTGACACGGAACGCGTCCTCTCGGTTGCGTTCGAGGACACCCGTCGGCGCGTCGGAGTAGCCCACAAGGGGGCCATCCCACCAACTTCCCCGAGACACCCCGCGAGCGTTGTCTCAGCACCTCATTGCGCAGTGCCCGTCGGACCGAACGATCACAAGTCCCCGAGCGAGCGAGACCTCTCGCACGGCCCGGGCGGACACGAACGTTGACAAGTCCACAGAGGAATGACGACGCACGGGGCCACAGCGGCCGGGAGCGGGCAGAAAGGAGGTGATCTACGCCCCCGCTGGCCGGCTGCGTTCTCCGGCGGCCTGTCGTTCATCGTTGCCGGGCGGAGGAGTCCCAGAGGAGGTGTGACACAACTCCACCGCAGTGGCAACGGTGCGGTAGTCCCGTTCCTGCGACGACCACCCAGCGGGGTCGCGGCGCAGGGACAACCTGTCTTCGCCAAGACGTAAGTTTCTGCGCTCGGTCAGAGCGCCGCGAGCGCCCACTGCCTTTGCAGATCAACCAAGTCGTCGGGATAGGGGCTCAGGGTGGCGTGCAGCAGTCGATGGCAAGTAGCACACAGGACGAGCAGGTCATCAACATTGGTCTCAACCATGCCGGTGCCGCGCTCGCTCAAGGGGACTATGTGATGGGCGTCCAGCCCTCGGTCGCCGCGGAGACCGAACAAGTCCCGAAGGTTTCGTCGACATCCTTGGCATTCGCCATCTACTTTGTCGATGGCCGCGCCCCGATTCGTTGTTGACCGCGCACGACAGCTCTTCATCTGACGCTCGCCCTCGGTCTCTGAGGTGTCACGGACTCCCTCGATGAGCCTTGCCAGCGCTTCGACTAGAGCGTCGCCATCATCACCTGCGAACTGCCCTCGGCCCGTGGCATCGAGGCCCGCTTCGCTCAACAGCGCTTGCCACGACACTCGCGGCTTGATCATCACATCGGTTTTGGCCGACCAGACGGCGTCACCGCTCTTGACTTGCTCGACCCTGCACAGGCTGACGACCATCCGGGCACGACCCCGACCGACGGTGCTGAGCAGGAGGTCCTTCTGGCGCACCGTGTGGGCCAGGTGCCAACCAGGCTGGTCACCCCCTCGCCAGTACTGCTCGAGCTCGTCAAGGTTGCCGTCGCACCGCACCACGCGGGAGCCGGACAGCGCTGCGATGCGGCGCACCTCGGCCGCTTGGTCCGCAGGGCTGAGAGAGCGGCGAAGGTTGGTCCCCGTCATCCCTGGTCCGGCCGGATGTCCAGGGCTGGGAGTGCGTCCACGATCTTCATGGTCTCGACACTGACGGTGACGATGCGAGCGAGGAGATCGAGGATGTAGCGCGGATCCCCCACCTCTCGCGACCAGTCGTTGGGGTTGTTGACGATTCCCGACGCCTTGTCGATCTTGATGTAGTAGCGGTCGATGATCCACTCGATGGCAGAGCGGGAACCGAGCATGTAGCGGTACGCCTCGTCCGGGATGGCCCGCAGGCTGATGTTGCTGTTGTAGACGATTGTGGTGCGGTCCCGCTTCTCGCCGGCTGCCTTCTGCTCGGCGGTCGGTTTGCCAAAGGCCATCTTCTTGTCGCCTACGGCGTAGAACTCGTATGGATCACGCTCCATCGGCGCGTTCGTGCCGAGCCCGTCGAGTGGGTACGGAGTCACAGTCTCGTAGCCCAGGTGCAGTTCCGAGAGCAGGCGCCCGGCGTCGATGAACGGCTGCGCATCCTGCACCAGCGGGATGCGCGGCAGCATCTTCTTCAGGTCTGCCGCGTAGGTCTCGCGGAACTCGGAAGAGTGCAGCAGACCGTAGACGTAGAAGAAGACGTCGTCCTTGGTGACAGCGGGACCGTACGCTGCGTGGAAACGCTCGAGCGCTTCGTCCGCAATGTTGTCGATCCGCCGGTATCCATTCACAACGTCGCCGTCCACTGACGCGTCGAAGGTCATCATCCCGTCGTCCGAGTTGACCTGTTCGTACCTCCACCGCGCGAAGAACTGGCCACCTTCTGAGCCGTAGAAGTTGAGATCCGGGAGATGCGCGACCATCAAGGCCGCGAACGGCTTGAGAGCGCCGACAGCAACTTGGTAGAAGCCGTAGTTGGGATGGTCGGGGGTGGGGAAGAGGTCGTTCAGCCGGTAGACCATGTCGTTGAGTGCACGGTCGAAGCAGACATGCTCTCGCGTGAAAGGCCGATATCCCGCGGGCCGCACAGCAGCTGCGTCGAAGACTCGTCGGCGGCCTCGATCGAGGTCTCCCAACAGACCTCGGCTCCAGCTGATAAGTGCTGGATCGCTGTTCACGCTCTTACTGGTTCGCCCGGCCGCCCGCTCACTCTCGTACGTGGCAACTAGTCGATCCATGTTTGCTGCGACGGCAGCCGCCGAGAAGTTGTAGCACCAAGCGTCGCGCGCAGTTGCAAGCCCCCGCGAGAACAAATCGAACGCTGCGTGGCCCTGCTCCTTGTCTCCGATGGCGAGGTAGGCGCTGAAATCGTCGCGCCGTTGGTGGAGCCAGTCGCCGTAGGCGTTGGGGGTCAGGTGAGTGACAGGCTCAAGCCTCGTCACCCCCTCAACATCCTTAACCTTCGCGAGCTTTGCCTCGCGCGTGAGGTAGTCGCCGATGTCGGTGTAGTGGACACGCGCAGGACCCTCATGCGCAGGGTCCTTCACGAGGATCGTGATGGCGACAGTTGCTCGAGATCCGCCGCCGAAGACCTTGCCGCCTTCCCTGAGTGCTTGGTCACCTGCGGTGCGCTGGTTCCCGCGCAGGTTCAGGATGTGAATGTCGCTGAACTCCTCGGCGAGCGTGAGGCGCATGCCATCTGCCGTCGTGGAGTCCAGCCAACCGCCATTGGTGACAAAGGCGATAACGCCCCGATCGGTGATCCGGAGCGTGGCCCACTTGATCGCGCGGATGTAGGAGTCGTAGAGCGAGTTCTTGTTCGTGGCGGTAGACCGTGCGGCGTAGGTGTCGCGAATAGCGCTATCAAGGTCGGGGTACTTCTCGTTGGCGTTGTTGTCGTTGGCAGAGTCCTGACCGGAGGAGTACGGAGGGTTGCCGATGATGACTTGGATGTCGAGGGCCTTGAGCTTTTCGAGCCGTTCGTTGTTCTGGACGAAAACCGTGGTGTCCAGCCGGTCGTCGTTCTCCCAGGACTGCAACGTGTCGGTCAGGACGAGTCCGGGGAACGGTTCGTAGGCAGCGGTCTCCCCGAGGTGACCGCGTAGGTCCTGGTAGGTCGTCTCGATGTTGACGGCGGCGATGTAGTACGCGAGCAGCAGGATCTCGTTGGCGTGCAACTCGCGGGCGTACTTGCGGCGGAGGTCCTGCGGTTCGATGAGTCCGATCTGCAGCAGCCGAGTGATGAACGTGCCGGTGCCGGTGAAGCCGTCGAGGACGTGTACGCCCTCGTCAGTGAGGCCCTGGCCGAAGTGGCGCCGTAGGACGTCGTCGGCGGATCGGAGGATGAAGTCGACGATCTCAACGGGGGTGTAGACGATGCCGAGCTTGTCGACGGTCTTCTTGAACGCGGTGGCGAAGAAGGTGTCGTAGAGCTTGACGATGAGCTTCTGTCGCCCGTCGGCGGTGTCGACTCCCGTCACTCGCATGCGGACCGAGTCGTAAAACTTCTCCAACGAGTGGTTCTCGTCGTCTAGGCGGTGCTCGTCAAGGGCTCCGAGCATGCGCTCCATGGTTTGGGCGACTGGGTTATGGGCGGCGAAGTCGTAGCCGCCGAACAGGGCGTCGAACACCGGCCGGGTGATGAGGTGCTGGGCGAGCATCTCGACGGCATCGGCGCGGGTGATGCCGTCGTTGAGGTTGCCGCGGAGCCCTTCAAGAAACTTGTCGAACTCCTCCGTGACGACCGGGTCGCCACCGTCGAGTAGTGAAGTGATCCTGGTGATGTGACGCTGGGCGATGTCAGCGATGTCTTTGGCCCAGTCTTCCCAGTAGGTCCGGGAACCCACCTTGGCCACGACCTTGGCGTAGATGGCCTCGCGCCACTCGTCCAGCCACGTCAGGGCGAGGGCGCCTTGAGTCCCGGTGCCGTCACCCGACCGGTCGCCGTCGCCGGGGCGCGGGACACCGATGACATTGACCTTGTCGTCGCGCTTCTTGACCAGCTCGATGCGGTTAACCATCGCGTTGAACCGCTCGTCGTGAGCACGAAGGGCTTGGAGCACTTCCCAGACCGCGGCATACCGCTTGTTGTCCTTTAGCGCCTGCTCGGGCGTCATGCCGGCCGGGATGCCGATGGGCAGGATGATGTAGCCGTACTCCTTGCGCCCCTTCGGATCCGTGCGCATGACGCGCCCGACCGACTGGACGATGTCGACCACTGACTTGCGCGGCGACAGGAACATCACCGCATCGAGGTTGGGGACGTCCACTCCCTCGGAGAGGCAGCGGGAGTTGGTGAGGATGCGGCAGGTGCCGTCCGGAATGTCTGCGCGCAGCCAGTCGAGGCGGGTGTTGCGCTCCAGCGCGTTGAAGGTGCCGTCGACGTGCTGGATCTCGCAGGTCAGGACCGGGTCGCCCGCCTCGTCCTCGAGGTCGTGGGCGGCGGCGTACTGGGCCACGGTCTGCCCGAACAGGGACTCGATCTGCTTGGAGTCCTTGATGGTGCCGGCGAAGGCGACTGCACGACGCATCGGCGCGGGATCTGCCGCGAAGGAGTGCTCGGCGTCGCCGCGCTTCGCCAGTCCGTTCCAGCAGCCCACGATCTTGGCGGCGTCATCCAGCCGTAGTTCGTTGCCTTCGTCAGCGAGCTGGAGCTGGAACGTGCGGGAGACGCTGGTCTCGTCGACCGCGAGGACAAGCACCTTGTAGTCGACGAGTAAACGGCGGGTGACGGCTTCGCCAAAGCCGAGCCTGTGAAGCTCGGGTCCGAACAGGTCCTCGTTGTCCATGGACGCGAGGATCGCGTCGGCGTCGCCGGCCTTGGCCTTGGAGGAGTCGTCGTAGATGCGCGGTGTGGCGGTCATGTAGAGCCGCTTGGCCCCGCGGATGTGGTCGTTGTTGTGCACCCGGACGAAGGCGGATTCGTCCTCCCCGGCCAGGGTGGTGCCGGTGGTGCGGTGCGCCTCGTCGCAGATGATGAGGTCGAATGCCGGGAGATCGCCCTGCTTCTGCGCCTGCGCGACGACGTCAATGGACTGGTAGGTGGAGAAGACGACCGTCATGGAGTCGGACTCGCCAAGAGCTTGGGTCAGGCGGGACTCAAGGACGGCGACGTTCGTCGTGGACGGCAGGGCGAGATCCACCGCGGAGATGTCCTCGTTGACTGCCTTGGACCGTGCGGTGGCCTTGCGGTCGGAGCAGACGGCCAGTGGGGCGAGAGGCACCTCAGCCTCGGTGGCCCACTCACGCAACGTCTGGGACAGGAGGCTGATGGACGGCATGAGGAAGAGGACACTGCCGCCGGCACCCACGAGCTGCTCGGCTAGTCGCAGGCTGGTGAAGGTCTTGCCGGTACCGCAGGCCATGATCAACTTGCCGCGGTCATGTGTGGCAAAACCCGCCGTGACCGCCTCCACGGCCTCCAGTTGGTGTGCGCGGAGCTTCTTCTTGTCACTGACCGGGAGCACCTGCGGCCTGGCCCAGTCGAAGGCATCCCAGTCGACGACGGAAGCTTCCAGGTCGGCCATGCCGATCCGGCGGACCGGGATCTGCTGCGCCTGGATGGCGTCCTCAGCGTGGCCGTTCCACCTGTCCGTGGTCGAGACGATGATCCGCTGTGCAAAGCCCTCCTTGCCCGACGCGGACAAGAACGAGTCGATGTCGTTCTTGCCGATTGTTGACCCGGGTGCGTAGAACTTGCACTGGATGGCGACGTTTGCACCGGTCAGGCGGTCGACGGCGACGAGGTCGATGCCGGTGTCGTGCTTCCCGTCGCGGCCGGGCCATTCCTGCCAGAGGTAGACCTCGCTGAACTGCTCGGCGTACACCGGGTCAGTTCGCAGGAACTGAGCCATCAACTCCTCGAGCTTGCTGCCCTTGTCGGCCTCCGACGTGGACTGCCCCCGTAGTTCGTCCAGGACCTCGTAGATCGACGTTGACATGCCCGCATCCTGCCTCACCCACGGCTCGACGTGAGGCATGGCCCGCCAACTCGCGCCGATGAGCGGCCATGCCGTCTGGCCGGGTGCGCGAGCCTCAGCCCCCTGCGTGTGGTCCGGCCGGGATGTCGGTCATGTCCCGTATGGTTCAGCCGCAAAGCGAGGGGGATCTCATGGCACGCAAGCCAAGTCCGGTCACTGCCGTGACCCTGTACCAGTTGCATGGCCCGCCGTCACTGGGTCGGCACATTCGAGAGCGCTACCGCGAGTCCGACGACTTCGAGACGCGAGAGGTGGTGGTCGGCGGTCGCCGGGGGATCCTTTTGCTCGGGGCGACGCCAGCGAAGACACCGGCCTGGGTCTCGACCCTCAACGGTTGGCTTCCTACAGACGACCTTCCGGAGCTAACGAACCAGAACGCCGCCGCATGCCTTCTCCTGCCCCGCCGCGACGGCACCGACACCTGGGCGATCTGCTTCGGTCTTGGGTTCCACCTTCTGGAGGCCGCACGCATCGTCCCCGGCATGGGCCGCAGCCTGGCGATCCGAACGGCCGACCCTATTCACCTGAAGTCTCTGACTCACTCACGATTGGACTCCCGCGCCTACGTCGCCCGCACGTCCATGCCAGGAGGGGACGACCTGGACGCCTTCGGGATTGGCGGCGTGGCCGACCTCGTGACACGGATGGTTGCACCCGCCCGCCTCCCCGGCACCACTTCGGCCGAGGACACCAGCCGCACTCACGAGGTGCGGGGAGCGGACTCCGTGAAGCTGCCTCTTGCGAACACGCAGTCGGCCCTCATCAGGGACTTGGACGTCGTCGAGGACCTTCTCGCGCTTGACCCAGTAAGCGAGTTGGCCGAGATCGAACAGCTCTCGGAGCTCAAGCCCAAGGACCCTCGACTGTCCCAGCTCGAGGAGCTTCTCGATGGGGCCCTCGGAGATGCTTCGGACGACCGCGTTGGACTCGCTTGGCCAACGGAGGCAGCGGACATCGCCGTTCCCATCCACCACCTCATCGTGGAAGGGGCGCCGCGCGGACATACCGGGGACCGTGAGCGCCCAGCCATACTCGAAACCATCATCGGCCCCGTGCGCGACCTGCCCTCCGGCCACCGAGTTCGGCGACTCCGCTCGATGCGCGTCATGGCATTCACCGACATCGACGATGCTGCGAGCAGCCTCGTGCCAGCCCGGCGCTGGATCGTCGCCGAGTTCGAGCACGAGGGACACCGCTACTGCCTGCACGATGGCCGGTGGTTCGAGGTCGATCAGCGACTCACTGACCGCATCAGTGCCCGACTCACGCGCCTGTTCGACGTACAGAGTCAGCTTGACGCCCTACCGGCATGGTCGACCGGGGACGAAGCGGAGTACAACCAAGCGCTTGCCGAGACTCTCGGGGGCGTCTGCCTCGACCGGCAACTGGTGCGAACTGACCAGCACAGCAGGGGGTTCGAAGCCTGCGACGTGCTGACGCGCGAAGGAGTGCTGCTCCACGTCAAGAAGGTCGACCGCTCCACACCCGCTAGCCACCTGTTCGCGCAGGCAGCCGTCTCGACAGAGGCGCTGCTCACGGACCACCAGGCGCGCGGTCGGCTTCGAGAGCTGGTGACAGCCAACGGCGGAGACCCTTCATGGGTACGGGAGCGACCGACCGAAGTCGCACTGGTGATGGCCAGGCCACGAAAGATCACACCGGAGGACTTCTTCTCGTTCAGCCGCGTCAGACTCGCTCGACTCGCAGACGAGGCCGATCGACTTGGCGTGCCCCTCACCGTCCACTGGGTCCCTCTGGAGGCAAAGTGAGCTCCGCGGCTGACGATCAGATGGGACGCGATATGCCCGGGGACCAGGATGCGAAGGCAATCGCAGATGCGGTGATTCGCGCTAGCGGACCCATCGGTCAGTGGGCCCAGCCCGCGGGCTACCCGACCTCCTTGGCCTTGTGCATCATCGACTCGATCCAGTCCGTCGGCGTCCGGTACAAGACAGTCGAGAATGTCGTCGACCGCTACCGCAACCTGCGAGGGACCGAGGTCGCAAATACGGACGGCGCACCCGAACTGGCGGCGGTCTTCGACGACATCGGCGTCGACGGATTCATCGCAACCGTCGGGAACCGGAACAGGACCTCGACCCAACCCGGAGCCGCGCTCAAGGCAGAGGTGATCCAGAAGGCTGCCGCCCTCCTGTCACTCGACGCGCCTACAGCTGGCGACCTGCGAGGACGTGCCACAGATCTCGACCTCGAAGCCCGATGGAGAGACCTTCCCGGCCAGCGCTCCGGAATCACGTGGCGGTACCTGCTGATGCTGGCGAACGTCCCTAGCGTCAAACCCGACCGCATGGTGCGACGCTTCGTCTCCCGGTCCGTCGGCCGGCCCGAGACCTCCTTCACTACAAACGAACTCGTACGACTCGTGACACTGGCCTCCCAGCACCTCGGCGTGAGCCCCACCCTCACCGACCACCTCATCTGGAGGACAGCGTCTGGACGAGGTCCCCGCCCGATCACCCCACCCTCGCCGGGGGCCGAACTCGCGGGGACCCACCTTCACACGCCGCACGAGGGTCAGCGCGTCCATGGAATCGTGAGCCTCGGAGAGATCGACCGACGGCAGACACGAGCTGGATACCCCTGGGGGATCATCGCGGCCAGTTGGAACGAGCGCCCCATCAAGCTCATCCTCTTCCCGATGGCATGGGACCGCTACGCAGCATTGTTGGGTTCCCCAGCCGTGCGAGTCGTGGGGGACCTCACTCGCACCGAGGACGGCACCTCCGGGCTGAGCGTGCTCGACATGCACCTTGAGCATGGTGGCTAGGTCGTACTCTTCGACTGCACATGCTCACGCACGGCGCGGCGCCACGAGCGGCACAAAGTCCGCTCATGACGAGACGAGGATTTCTGGAATGAACGCCTGGAGCCAACGCCTCGCGTTGACGCATCACGGTGCGACAGTTCTTGAGCGCCGACGCGGCGAATCACCATGACAGCGGATCCAGGACTCACGCAAGCCGCGAGGCTAGAGCCATGATGGGTGCGCAGCCAGAAATGGAGATCGGGCCCTACCGGCTGATCCGGGAGCTAGGTCACGGTGGATTCGGTACGGTCTGGCTGGCTCAGAGCGAGAGGTCGCCTGCCCACCAAGCCGCCGTCAAGATCCTCACCCCGATCTCGTGGGACCACCACGATGCGGTGGCGCGCTTTGGCCGGGAGTGGACTGCGAGTTCCAAGGTGCGAAGCCGGAACATCGCACGCCCCCAGCACTGCGACCTTGATGCGCGACCCCCATGGATCGCGTACGAGTACATCGACGGTCGCACCCTTCGCGAACAGCTCGCGGACGGACCGCTCACACCGTTCGATGCAGCCACCATCTTCCTCGGAGTAGCCAACGGACTGAAGGCACTGGCCTACCGCGACATCGTGCATCGGGACTTGAGCTTGGACAACATCATGGTCCGCTCCGATCCAGCGAGAGGACTGGATGGGGTGATCATCGACTGTGGCATCGCCAGCCTGGGCGAGGGCACTCATTACACAAGGGATGCCGTCGGCAGGATGGAGTTCCAGGCACCGGAGCAACTTCAGGGCGTGACCCTCGGCCCTGCGGTGGATGTTTGGCAGTTCGCAGTAGTTCTCGTGAAGTCGCTCACCGGGCACCTGCCCTTCGCCGGGAAGGACCTGGGTTGGCGGATGCGAGAAGCCATCGAGGGCGGCCCGGACCTTCGCGGCCTCCCGGAGCCCTTCATCCCCCTTGTCAGGCAGAGCCTCTCCCTGTCCCCCAAGGACCGCCCGACAGCCACGCAGCTCATCCAGAGCCTGGAACTCATCAAGCAGCAGGTGACGCCGCTGGTACAAGGCCGCCTTGAACGCCTTGAGACGCAGCTAGCTCACAACGGCGAGATCCGACTCTACGGCGTCGTCAAGGTTCCCCGTGACGGGGCAAAGCGCACCATCAACCTGTATGAGCGCGACCTGCGTGACGGGGCATTGATGCTCGGCGACGAGGTCTCCATCGCAGAGGACTTGCCCGGAGCACCTAGGCGTTCGATCTTGCAGATGGCCAACGCCGCTGAACGGAGCGGTCGCGAACGGCCGATCAAGCTTCCGACGACTTGCCCGTCGTGCGGCACACCACTGCCTAAGTCCGACGACGGAGGCGTGGTGCCGAGGTGCCCACGGCCCCGCTGGTGTCCTAGTCCACTCCGAGCCAGGATGCGCTGGGTCGCGCGTCGACTGAGTCTGCCCCTCGAGGATGAAGACATCGAAACGCTCCTGACCAGTGGCCTCGTTCACGACGAAAGCGAGCTCTTCTCACTGACCAGAACAACGTTGGGATCCATAGCACGGTTCAGCGCCTCCACCGCGGACGGCCGAACCTCGTTGACCCCGAATGGCGAGCGACTGCTGGCAGCCATCGAGGCCAACATGAACATGTCCATGGAGGTCGCGTTGAGTGCCGTTGGATTCGCACCGAACTTCCTAACGCACGTCTACTTCACGATCGACGAGTTCCTCCAGGCCATGCGCGAGGATCCACAAGAACTTGCGCGCGTCGCCTCCAACCTCCATCTCCCTGACCTTGTCATGGAGCCACACGCAGACGACCTCTGGCGGTGCAGAGTCCTTGACGTCTGGCTTTCAGCGGGCGTTCGCATTGAGTCCCGCTACGAGCCGACTCCGGTACGTGCACGACGACCGTCCACGCCTGATCACTAGCAGCGCGGCGAGGCGCGAGCACGAGGCCAGCACTCACAGGCCGTGTGCACACTCCGGGAATCTGGTGTGGAGACGTCTCGAGCCGAGATGCCGACTACCTCCTGACCAGCGCGTTTGCATTTCGGTGAACACCCCTCCCACCGCGAGATCTGGTAGCCATGACCTCATGAGGATCGGGAACACGCAGGTCCGCCCGCTCGGCGGCGCCCCGGGATGTCTGACGATGATCCTGGTCTCGGCGGTGCTGTCGGTCGCGCTCACCGTCCTGCTCAACCTCGTCCTGCGCTGACGGGAGTCGAGAAGGCCCCGGGGCTTCGACCTCAGCCGTGGATGACGAGGTCGCCGGGGGCGACGGACCCGGCTTCCCGGACGCGAGCATCGACACCGAACACCGGCGAGCCGGCAGCGTCGACGAAGCCGAGTGGTCCGAGCGCGGTGAGGATCCCTGGGCGGCGGTTGCCTCCGACCGGGTCGGCGTCGATCACGGCGCAGCGGTCGATCGGACCGACCACCTCGACCACCGCTGACCCCACGCGCAGGCGCTGACCGGAAGACGGGTCGGACTCGGCCTCCAGCACCACAGAGGCCCTGAACCGCTCGGCCAGGTCACGCGGCACGTCGATCCCCTCCAACCGCAGCCCCGCCTCGAGCCGGGCGAGTGTCCCTGTCGTCAGCATCGAGACGGACGCACCCCACACCGCCACACCAGGGTCGACAGCGACGACGACAGCAGGTCGCCCCAGGAAGGCGGACACCGCGCCGTCGAGCGTCCCGTCGAGCGGGTGCAGAGCCGCCTCGCGCCCCCAGTAGTCGCCGGTCACCGGGGGGCCGGTGCGCTCCGTCGACCCCCTGACCTCGGTCCCGTCAGGCATCCGCAGGCAGAGCCGGTCACCGGCGACCTCCGCCTCGACGCGACCCAGCGCGGGATGCTGGACGGTCCGCAGCACCTGGCCCGTCGACGGGTCGGCCACGGCGTACGCCCGGTCGCCCTCCACTCCCCCAGTGGTGACACGGATCGAGCCACGGGTCAGGTGACGGGTCCCCTTGACGGCGGCGAAACCCACTCGTGCGACCCGCATCCGACGATGCTCGCACGCCCTCGATCAGGTGACGAACACGTTCCAGCAGATGTCGCTGCGGCGGTCCTGGTCCTCGACCCAGCTCCCGGACCTCCGGTGGCAGCTGTTGGCGCTGCCACGCGCACTCGCGGCGCCCCGCCCGCTCGGCCTCGGCGGACGGCACGGAGGCCCGAACGGCTTTGATGGCGTAGGCCGCTGCACCCAGGCCGTGCTCGGCGACGTGGGCGACGACGCCCGCCTGCCCCGCTGCATACGCGGCGAACCTCGGTGCACCGAGCAGGTCTCTCTCGGCCCCCATCGCGTGGCCGTCGGCCGCGCGAGAGCTCGTGGTGCTCGTCGGTCAGGGTCCCGCCTCGCCGGATGGTGACGAGGCGGGGGTCCCTGACCGACGGGAGGATCACGTCAGTCGGCGACGTAGAACATCCGCTTGTTGACGAACTCGTCCATGCCGAGTGGGCCGAGCTCGCGGCCGAAGCCGCTGCGCTTCACGCCACCGAAAGGCACCTCGGCGCCCTCACCGGCGGGGGTGTTGACGTTGGACATGCCGACCTCGAGGCGCTGGGCGATCTTGGTCGCGCGCTCGGTGTCGGTGCTGAACACCGCTCCACCGAGGCCGTACTGCGTGTCGTTGGCCAGCTCGAGCGCCTCGTCGTCGTTGGTGACCTTGTAGACGACGGCGACAGGTCCGAACAGCTCTTCGCGGTAGGCGCGCATCTCCTTGGTGATGCCGGTGAGGACGGCCGGCGAGTAGTACGCCGCGGGTCCGTCACCCAGGACACCACCGGCATGCAGGGTCGCGCCCTTGTCGACGGCGTCCTTGACCTGCTCGGCCAGGGTCTCGGCGGCCTTGCGCGACGAGAGCGGGGCGAAGGTGCCCTCCTCCTCGGCGGCCGGGTCACCGGGGCGCAGGTCCTTGGCCTGCTCGACCAGGCGCGCCACGAAGTCGTCGAACACGTCGTCCATGACGATCATCCGCTTGTTGGAGTTGCAGGCCTGGCCCGTGTTGGAGATGCGGGTCTCCCACGCGGTGTCGGCCGCCGCCTTGGCGTCATCGGTGTCGAGGATGACGTACGGGTCGGAGCCGCCGAGCTCGAGCACGCACTTCTTGAGGTTCTTGCCGGCGAGCGCCGCGACGACCGCACCCGCGCGCTCCGACCCGGTCAGGGAGACACCGGCGATGCGCGGGTCGGCGATGATCGTCTCGATCTGGTCGTGCGTCGCGAACACGTTGACGTACGCGCCCTCCGGCACTCCCGCGTCCTTCATGATCTGCTCGACCGCGAGCGCTGAGCCGGGCACCGACTCGGCGTGCTTGAGGACGATCGTGTTGCCCAGCATGAGGTTCGGGGCCGCGAAACGGGCGATCTGGTAGAAGGGGTAGTTCCACGGCATGATCCCGAGCAGCGCACCGATGGGCAGCTTCTGCACCATGGCCTTGCCGCCGGAGAAGGTCTTGATCGGCTGGTCCGCGGCCAGCGTCGGGCCCTCGTTCGCGAAGTAGTCGAAGATCTCGCCGCAGAACTCCGCCTCGCCGACGGCCTCGCTCAGCGGCTTGCCCATCTCGCGGGTCGCGATCGCGCCCAGCTCGTCCTTGCGCTCGACGAACAGCTCCGCGATGCGGTGGACGACCTTGGCCCGCTCCTCGATCGGCACGTCCTTCCACGACGTGTATGCCGCGTGCGCGCCGGCGAGGGCGGCCTCCACCTGCTCGTCGGTGGCGGGGTCGAACGTCTTCTCCACCTCACCCGTCGCGGGGTTGGTGATCGCGTAGGTGGGGGAGGTCTTGGTCTCGCTCATCGCACATCTCCTGTGGCTCGGGACTTCTCCTCCCGAAACTATCCCGTCGGCGTTCGAGCGGCGAGACCGGGAGATGCCCTCACACGGCAAACCGCTCGGGTGCCAGTCGCGCGAGCCGGTGACCCAGCAGGGCACCCACGCCGGCACCGATCAGTGAGCCGAACCAACCGTAGGTCCGCAGAGCCGCTTCGATGAAGGAACCGACCAGCTTGAACGGCCCCGGCAGCGTGGAGGCCGCGAGGTCGAGCTCGAGCACCCCTTTGCCCAGAAGTGTCGCCACGGCCAGGGCCGCGACGAAGCAGAGCGTCACGGCGAAGACCATCGGGTAACCGAGAAGGCCGGATCGCTCTGACACGATCACCGCGCCCATGCAGCCGAGGGTCCACGTGAGTGTGGCAAAGAAGACCGCCAGCCATCCGCCGTCCAGGGCGTCGCGGACCTCGGGGCTGATGGCTGCACTGGTCACGGGCACCCCCAGGTAGCCCAGCACGAGCAGGATGGTGTCGACCCCGTCGAGGCCCTTGTCCATCTTCGTGCCGTCCTGCTTGATCTGCTGATGGACCTCCCCCAACGTCGGCGGCCGATCGACCTGCGCGGCGATCACCGGGATTGCACTCCTGACACCCTCGACGAACCGCTCGTACTCGAGGTCGCCGTTCGCCAGGTGAACCCGTAGCCGCCCACCACCCGGGAGGCCTCGCAGGTCTGCCCTGGCGCGTTCGACCGCCAGCGCCTTGGTCTGAGCCGTATGGCTCGAGGGTCCCGTGTCGCTCTCGGCGACAGACCAGCCGACCCCGCTCGACTCTCGTCGGACGACACGCATTCCGGCCATCTCTGCCCCTCTCCACCTGCCGCAGCCACCGGTGTTGGGTGGCGGCGATGACGGACGCGTTCAGCCCATGGTGGCCGCACGGACATTCAGGGTCGATAGCCCATGCTGACTACATCTCGTGGCGAACCGCACGATCACGCCCGTCCGGTTCGCCGCATCCTCGCGCGCGGGACCGGCCGCGTGGCAGGCTCCCTGCCGTGACCGAACTGTCGACCTGGGCCGCGGCCGCCGTCGCCCATGTCGAGCGCTCGGCCACGGGCGGGCCGCTCGCCGACGACCTCCGGGTCACCCTCAACTTCCACCCGGACCGCGACTTCCGCGGCACACCCATCCTGCGAGCGATGGCGGCCGCCCGCACCTATCGCTCCCAGTTCGAGACGGGTACCGGCAACGGTGGGCTCACCGCCCACCCCGGTGGCGCCCGCTGGCTGTGGGAGCAACGCATCTTCGGTGGGGCGTATGACGAGGCACCAGATCGCGAGCGACCCAAGTACGGGGCGCTGAACCACCGCGGGCGACAGGTGGGTGCCGCGCCCCGATTCGGCTCGGCGCACATCCGCCTGGCGCGGGAAGCGTTGCAGCGCAGCACCTTCTGCTACCCGGACTCGTTCCTCGAGCCGGACCACTTCGCGACGGCGCACCACTTCGACCTGACGACGATGGCAGATCGTGAACTCCACAGCGGCGCCGTCGACGACCTGGACAGCTACGTCGAGGCGCACGTCCACGGGGTCGTCGACCTGGCGCGGGACGTCGAGGCGATCGTGCTCGATCCGTGCTTCCGCGGCACCGATGTCGAGGCCGCCGCCCACGACCTGCCGTGCGCGGTCGAGTGGCACGACGGGTTCCGGCTCCACCTCGACACGGTTCGCGCCCACCCCGACTACCGCGGTGAACACGTGGTCGAGCTGGCAGAGCTGGTGGCCGTCGACGGGTGGCTCACCCCGGACGTCATCGGTCACGCTGCGGCCACCAGGGACCACGAACGCCAGACGCTCAAGCAGGTGTGGCACCACCTGGCGAGGTTCGGCGCACCCGACTCGTCAGTCGAGCGCTGACTCGACGAGCAGGGGGCGTTCGAGGTCGCTGTTGTCGATCACGAGGTCGGCGCGTTCCCACGGTGAGCGTTCGGCGAAGTACCGCTTCTGCGCCTCGACGTACCGGCGGAGATCCGGGTGGGTGGGATCGGGGGGCGAGCCGTCGCGCACGGCCATCCGCGCGGCCGACACCTCGAACGGCACCTCCACGAAGATCGTGAAGTCGAACGCACCCTCGAGCTCCGCGCGGTGCAGGAACAACCCGTCGATCACGACCACTGCTCCGGCCGGGGCCGTCTCGAGCGGCTCGTGGAGCACCTCGTCGGTCACGACGTCGTGGCCCGCCACCCGGTAGCGACGAGATCCGTTCGGTCCCAACGGCTCCAGCACCTCGTCGAGGAGCCGGTCGTAGTCGAATGAGTCGAGCCAGAAGCCCTCGGGAGACCGTGCTCCGCGGGCGTAGCGCTCGGCCCGCACCCGGTGCCAGCCGTCCACGGACAGCTCCACGACCGGTCGACCGATCTCACGCAGGGCCGCGGCCAGCTCGGCGGCGAACACCGTCTTCCCCGCACCGTCGACCCCGTCCACCCCCACACGGACGCAGTCCTCCCCCACCGGTGCCGGCACGAGGGAGGCGACCTTCGCAACCAAGGCCGCCCGGGCACCATACGAGTCCTCGGGACCGGTCCGGTCGATGTCGCGGGCCTCGGTCACAGGCCGGGGATGAGCCAGCCGAGCAGCGTGACGAACCCGATCACCGCGCAGGCGAGGAGCAGGATCCCGACCGCGACCGCGATGATCACCGCGGCGTCGACACCACCCTCGCCGTCACCCTCGGCGGCGTCGATGCCCACCGCCGGCTGGTCCTTCTCGACCCGGCGGCGCAGGGCGTCCACGCGCTTGTTGCCCTCGTGCTCGCGCACGGAGCGCGGCAGGCTGTGCCACATCTGGACGAAGTTGTCGGCGTGCCGGTCGCGCCAGGCGTCCACGGCGTCGTCGACGTCGGAGCCGCGACGGTTCGTGCCGAACCACGCCGCACCCGCGGAAGGCAGGTCGCGCATGGTCGCGTGCACCTCGCCGAGCAGTCCGAGAGCCTCCTGGTCGTAGGTCGAGGCGACGTGGGCCACGAGCCGGTCCCGCGCCTTCCACTCGCGTCCTGCGGCGAGGTCGGCGCGGGCCTGGGTCACGACACCGTCGAGGGCGCTGGTGCGGCTGTCGGTCGGCGTCTTCTCGGTCACACCGCGAGTATGCCGCGTCCGGCGGATCGTCCGTTCTGGTGGGGTTGGCCACGGGGGCTTGCATTCATTACCCGCCAGTAGCACCATTGAAGTTACCGGCCAGTACGGATCGGTGCCAACGATGTCTGAACACGTGCGGAGGTGCCCGCGATGGGCCACTACAAGAGCAACCTGCGAGACCTGGAGTTCAACCTCTTCGAGGTCTTCGGCCGTCAGGACGTGCTGGGCCACGGTCCGTACGCCGAGGTCGACGAGGACACCGCGCGCGAGATGCTCAAGGAGGTCTCCCGCCTGTCGGAGAACGAGCTCGCCGCCTCCTTCGCCGACGCGGACCGCACCCCGCCGGTCTACGACCCGAAGACCTTCTCGGTGACCATGCCCGAGAGCTTCAAGAAGTCCTACGCCGCATACACCGAGTCCGGCTTCTGGGCCGTCGACGTGCCCGGCGAGCTCGACGGCACCGTCGCCCCGCCGTCGCTCAAGTGGGCGATGAACGAGATGGTGCTCGGCGCCAACCCGGCGATCGCGATGTTCGCCGCCTCGTACTCCTTCGCCAAGCTCCTCTACATCCTCGGCAACGACGAGCAGAAGAAGCTCGCGAAGTGGATCGTCGAGAAGGGCTGGCACTGCACGATGGTGCTGACCGAGCCCGACGCCGGCTCCGACGTGGGCGCCGGTCGCACCAAGGCCACCGACAACGGCGACGGCACGTGGAACGTCACCGGCGTCAAGCGCTTCATCACTTCGGCCGAGTCCGACATGGTCGACAACGTCATCCACTTCGTCCTCGCCCGCCCCGAGGGCGCCGGCCCCGGCACCAAGGGCCTGAGCCTGTTCATCGTCCCCAAGTTCCACGTCGACCTCGAGACCGGCGAGCTCGGCGAGCGCAACGGCGCCTACGTCACCAACCTCGAGCACAAGATGGGCCTCAAGGTCTCCACCACGTGCGAGGTCACCTTCGGCGAGAAGGAGCCGGCGGTCGGCACCCTCACCGGCGACATCCACGACGGCATCGCCCAGATGTTCCGCGTCATCGAGCACGCCCGGATGATGGTCGGCACCAAGGCGATCTCCACGCTCTCGACGGCCTACCTCAACGCCCTCGACTACGCCAAGCAGCGCGTCCAGGGCGCTGACCTCACCCAGCAGGCCGACAAGACCGCGCCGCGCGTGACGATCACCCACCACCCGGACGTGCGCCGCTCGCTCATGACGCAGAAGGCGTATGCCGAGGGCCTGCGCGCGCTGGTCGTCTACACCTCCACCCAGCAGGACATCGTCGACCAGGCGTTCCTCGAGAGTGGTTCGGAGGAGATCACCCCCGGTTCGCCGGCGGATCTCGCGAGCCGGGTGAACGACCTGCTGCTGCCGATCGTCAAGGGCGTCGGGTCGGAGCGCGCCTGGGTGCTGCTCGGCACCGAGTCGCTGCAGACCCTCGGCGGGTCCGGCTTCCTCCAGGACTACCCGATCGAGCAGTACATCCGGGACGCGAAGATCGACACCCTCTACGAGGGCACGACGGCGATCCAGGGCCTCGACTTCTTCTTCCGCAAGATCATCAAGGACAAGGCGCAGGCCCTGACGCACCTGTCGATGCAGATCCAGGAGTTCGCCAAGGACCTCGGGAGCACCGGCGGCACCCTCGACCGCGAGCGTGAGCTGCTGGGCAAGGGCCTCGAGGACGTCCAGGGCATCCTCGGGTTCATGGTCGGCGAGCTGATGAAGTCCGACCCGCGCCAGGACGGCGGTGAGCTCACCAACCTCTACAAGGTGGGCCAGAACACCTCGCGCCTGCTCCTCGCCGCCGGCGACCTAGTCATCGGCTGGCTCCTCCTCCGCCAGGCCGAGGTCGCGCAGAAGGCGCTCGAGTCCGGGACCGCGTCGGCCAAGGACGTCGACTTCTACCAGGGCAAGATCGCGGCGGCCTCCTTCTTCGCCCGCACGATCCTGCCGAAGATCGCCGCCGAGCGGGCGATCGCCGAGGCGACCGACAACGCCCTCATGGACGTGCCCGAGTCGGCCTTCTGACCGACGGGCCCCGAGAGGGCCCCACCGGGAGCGGACGGGTATGCCGCCCGCTCCCGGCGCGCACGAAGGGCTGGCCTCCCCCTGCGGATGCCAGCCCTTCGTCGTCCCCACGACCGTGGTTGCGACCCCCATGTGCAGGCAACCACAGCCTCTGAACATGGATTCGGCGCCCGAGGCGGACCGGATTGGTCGGTGCGCACACTTTCTGAGGGCCGGTGATGAGGGGCCGGGGCGGACACGACTGAGGGCGGCCCGCGTCGGGCCGCCCTCAGTCGTCGTAGTGGTGCTGCAGTGGCGCTGTGGTGGCGCCGCGCTCTCAGCGGTCGCGGTCGACATCCACCTCGTCGACGCGGGTTCCCGTGGCGGGGTCGGTGTGGCTGACGCGACGGGCGGAGTAGCCGCCACCAGTCGTGGTGCGGCGCGTGACGACGAGGGACAGCAGGATGGCGAGAACGCCGGCAGCCATGCAGATCCACCCGATCATGCCGAGGTTGACGGCGTCGACGGAGGCATTGAGGGCGAACGTCAGGACGGCGCCGACGACGATGAGGAAGATGCCCAGTCCGATGTACATGCTCACTCCTGGAGAGGTCGCGGGTGCAGGCTGACCCGGTGGCACGACTGTAGACCCGGTGCAGTTGACCTGCAGGAATGGCGCGCAGGAACAGCCGAACGCCCGATCCCGTCAAGAGCCGCCGAAGCCTCCGGATGTGCCACCGCCACCGCCGGGGATCCGGTGCTCCTCAGCAGAACGCCCCTCGTAGGTGTTGCCGCCCTTCTTCCCGAACGACGCTCCCCGGCGGTTCATCAGGTACGCGAGCACCGCGATCACGATCACCAGCAGCACGATGAGCTTCAGCATCGCTACACCTCTCTCCAGCTTGGGCGCAGGCACCGACCGGGGCCTCCACCTCGAGAGTAGGCCTCTCCCGCCGCAGTCAGGCCAATCGGATTCCCCCTGTTCAACCCTTGTCGTTCGAACACCCGTTCGAATAGAATAGGGCATGGTCGCAGACGCTGCTCTTGGGATCGTCCCGGTGGGGACGGTTCAGGTGCTGCGTGAGATCGGCGCACTGGTGGATCGAGTGCAGACCGGGGACGTGGTCGGTGGTGCCGCGGCGGGCGTGGCGCTGGGTGAAGTGGACCGGGTGATCGCGCGGTTGCAGGCGGTGCGGTTGGCGTTGCTGGCCGAGGCGGACCGGTCCCAGGTTGCGGTGGGCGCGGGGTTGACGGGGACGTCGGCGTGGTTGGCGGCCAGGACCAGGCGTGAGGGTGGCCAGGCGGCGCGGGACGTGCGGTTGGCCACGGCCCTGGACGACGGGTTGCCCGCGACACGGGAGGCGTTGGCAGCCGGTGACCTCTCGACCGAGCACGCGCAGGTCATCGCCACGGCCACTGCGGCATTGCCGGCGGATGTGTCCTGGTCCGACCGTGCGCTCATCGAGACACAGTTGGTGCGCCGAGCCCGGCTGGTCGACCCCGGGACATTGCGCCGCGAAGGACGCCGGGCGCTGGCCATCGCGCAGCGGACCCGCGCCGAGGTCGACGCGCACGAGGACACGGTGCTGCGGTCCGAGGAGGACGCCGCGTTGGCCAGGACGCGGTTGACGTGGCACCACAACGGTGATGGCACCACGACGGGTCACTTCACGGTCCTGACGTTGGCGGCCTCAATCCTGGCCAAGGCCGTGCAGCAGATCGCCCCACCCCGACGGTTCGCCCACCGAGCAGCCACCGCCGCCAAGACCGCGGGCGGCGCCATGGGCGCCGCGACCTCGGTTGGCGTGGCGGGACCGGTCGGCGGCAGCAGCGCCTCGGGTGCCGCGGCTTGTGGTGTTCGAGAGGCGACGTGGGAGGCGTTCCGGGCCGCGGACGGGGACTGGGCCCACCGGTACGGTGCCGCGTTCGTCGAGCTGCTCGAGCACCTGCCCACCGACACCCTGTCCGGCAAGGTCGCCGCGACCGTGGTCGTCACGATGGACCTGGACCAGCTCCGGGCCGGGGTCGGCGCAGCCCACCTCGACACCGGCCACGACCTGTCCGCCGGACAAGCGCGCAGGTTGGCGTGCAACGCCGGGATCGTGCCCGCCGTCCTGGGCGGCCGGTCGGTGCCGTTGGACCTCGGACGACAGGAACGGTTCTTCACCGGGGCCCAACGCACCGCCCTGGCCACGACCTACGACACCTGCGCCGCGACCGGGTGCGACCGGCCCTATGCCTGGTCCGAGCGCACCACCAGGACCCGTGGTCCAAGGGAGGGCGCACCGACCTGGCCGACGCGGTCCCGTTGTGCGTATACCACCACCGACGAGCCCACGACCCGACCTTCACCCACCACATCGACACCACACCGACCGGGAAGAAGACCGTCACCTACACCCGGCGCACGTAGCTGGGCGGTGTTCAGGTGCCGCGGAGGTCGAGGGTGAGCTCGGCGGGGGCGTCGTCGACGAGGACGACAGGGATGCCCCAGTCCTGCTGGTAGAGGTGGCAGGCAGCATGCTCGGGCACCTCGCCGGTGACGGGGTCGCCGTCGCAGGAGGCTGCCTGCACCGAGATGTGCAGGACGCCGTCGCCGACCGAGGGGTCGAGGTCCAGGATGCGGGTCAGGCCTTGGGCACTGCCGCCGCCGGAGCGCAGCAGGTGCTCAGGAGTCGCCGAGACCATGAGCCGTGTCGGGTCGCCCCAGCGGTGGTCGAGCTTCTGGCCCGTCGGCGGGAAGAAGGTGACCTCGAGCCGTACCTCGCCCGCCGCGATGCTGGTCCGGGGCCGCTGCGTCTGGCGGGCGAGCCCGTCGACCCGGGTCGCCCGGTCGGGCAGGGGCACCCGCACGAGCTGGTGGGCCGCGGACTCCACGACGACGAGCTGGGTCGACGACGATCCGGTGCGGTCCTCTCCAGAGGGACCGGAGGTCTCGACCACGGCGTCGGACGGCTCGCGCAGGCCGCTGGCGAGGGTGCTGACCTCACGCGTGACCGGGTCGAACCGGCGGATGGCACCGTTGTAGGTGTCGGAGATCGCCACCGAGCCGTCGGGCAGCACCGTGACACCGATCGGGTGCTGGAGCAGCGCTTGGTCGGCGGCACCGTCGCGGTGACCGAAGTCGAACAGGCCCTGGCCGACGTGGGTCGTGACGACGAAGCCCTCGTCGGTGACGTCGAGCGAGCGTAGGGCAGAGGTCTCGGAGTCGGCGACCCACAAGCGAGTCCCGTCCGCGGAGACGGCCAGACCGGACGGCTGGGCGAACCACGCCTCGTCGGCCGCGCCGTCGCGCAGGCCTTCCGCCGAGGTCCCGCCGAGGACGGCGACGGTGTTGTCGGCGGGGTCGGTGGCCAGGTGCAGGGCCCAGAGCTGGTGGACGCCGGCCATCGCGATGACGACCCGGTCGATGAACCACGCGACGTCCCACGGGGTCGACAAGGCCTGCTTGAGGGCGGGGCCGCTGCCGGAGCGTTCGCGCAGCTGCTCACCGGTGCCGGCGAGGACGGTCCAGGTGCCGTCGGCGAGACGCAGCCCCTTGACCTGGTGGTGGACCGAGTCGGCCACGACCACGTCGTAGCCCACGCGCTCGGCCGCCGACGCGGGGAGGGCGAGCACACCTTGGGGTTCTGCGAGGTGGTCCGCCCCGAAGCGGCCGCGCTCGGTCACCAGATCAGGCTCGAGCCACACGATCTCGTGGTGCGTGGTGTCGGAGACGACGAACGAGCCGTCCGGCAGTGCGGTGACCTTGCCGGGGAACCGCAGCGCGGTCTCGGCAGGCTCCGGCGCTGCATACGGTGAGTCTCCTTGGCGCAGCGTGCCCTTGGCGGTGTGCTCGGCGATGAGCTCTTCGACGAGGACGGACAGCCCGTGGGCGTGACCCTCGCCCGACATCGAGGCGACGATGTAGCCCTCGGGGTCGATGACGACCAGGGTCGGCCAGGCGCGGGCCGTGTAGGCCTGCCAGGTGATGAGGTCGGGGTCGTCGAGGACGGGGTGGTGCACTGCGTACCGCTCCACGGCGGCGGCGAGGGCATCAGGGTCGGCCTCGTGCTCGAACTTCGGGGAGTGCACCCCGATGAGGACGAGGGAGTCGGCGTACCTCTCCTCCAGCGGGCGCAGCTCATCGAGGACGTGCAGGCAGTTGACGCAGCAGAACGTCCAGAAGTCGAGGACGACGATCCGGCCGCGCAACTCGGCGAGCGAGAGGTCGACGCCGCCGGTGTTGAGCCAGCCGCGGCCCCTGAGCTCAGGGGCGCGGAGTCGCGAAACGCCTTTCACAGCCGGCGGTCCCGGAGCACGGGGAACTGCTCACGCCAGGTCGTCACGGCATCCATGTCGACCTCAACACTGAGCACCTCCTCGCTAGTCCCGGCCATGGCGAGCGCCTCGCCGGAGGCGGAGATGACCTGGGAGTGCCCGCCCATCTCGGTGCGGGCGTGGGTGCCGGCGGTGTTGCAGGCGATGACGACGCACTGGTCCTCGATCGCCCGGGCGTGCGCGAGCAGCGTCCAGTGCCGCACGCGGGCGGCCGGCCACGCGGCAGGGACGAGGAACGCGGTGGCGCCGGCGTCGAGCTGGCGGCGGTAGAGCTCGGGGAAGCGCAGGTCGTAGCAGGTGGACAGCCCTGCGCGTCCCTCGCCGCCGGGGAGGTCGACGAGGACCACGTCCTCACCCGCGTCCATGAGCTTCGGCTCGCCGGCCCCGAAGCCGAACCGGTGGATCTTGCGGTAGGTCGCGACGAGGCTGCCGTCGGGGCCGTAGACCAGGGAGGTGTTCCAGAGGCCGCGACCCTCGGGGCCGGTCTCGCCGTCGGCAGGCCGTTCGACGATCGAGCCGGCGTGGAGCATCACCCCGGCGTCGCGCGCGGCGGCGGACATGGCCGTGCCGATCGCCCCGTCGACGGGCTGGGCCCGGTCGACCCACTCGCGGTAGGCGAACCCGCCCGGTGCCCACAGCTCCGGGAGCACGACGAGGTCGTGGCCGCGCTGCTCCCGGACGAGGGCGGCGACCCGCTCGACCCGCTCGTCCATGGGTTCGTCGTCGCCGTAGGCGACCTGCAGCACGGCGAGCTTCATCGTCGGTCTCCTCGTTCGCGGAGGTTCTTCAGGTGCTCGTTGTAGGCGGCGAGCTCGGCATCGCCGTCGCGGTCGGCCTGCCGGTCCTTGCGCCTGGTCTCGATACGGTCCGAGCGGACCCAGGCGATCGCGACCATCAGCGTCAGCGCCACGGTGGGCGCCTCACCGATGCCCCAGGCGAAGGCCCCGGCCTCCTTCTGGTCCTGGAGCGGGTCGGTCATCCACGGCAGCTTCACGACCTCGAAGAAGTCGGGGGCCAGCAGCGTCGTGCTGCCCGTCATGACGACGCCGAAGAACGCGTGGAAGCTCATCGTCGCGAAGAGGATGACGAGCAGCATCAGTGGCGGCCACTTCTTCGGGCCGGGGTCGATGCCGACGAGCACCCAGACGAAGAGGTACCCGCTGAGCAGGAAGTGGAACATCATCAGCATGTGCCCGGTGTGGGTGCGCAGCGCCAGCTCGAACAACGGCGAGTAGTAGAACGCGGCGAGGCTGAAGAAGAACAGCGCCGCGGCGACCACGGGGTTGGCGAAGGCCTGGAACACCCGCGAGTGCACGACCTGGAGGATGACCTCGCGCGGCCCCCACGTCTTGTCGGGGCGCGACGGCAGCGTCCGCAGGGCCAGCAGGATCGGCGCGGCCGGGACGAGCAGCAGCGGGACGAGCATCGCGACGGCCATGTGCATGACCATGTGCATCGAGAACAGCACGCGGCCGTACACGCCGGGGGCGCCGCACACGGCATACAGCAGGACCGCCCAGCCGAGCACCCACACGATGGTGCGGTGGACCGGCCAGCTGTCGCCACGGCGGCGCAGCCGCACGACGCCGGCGACGTAGAGGCCGATGGCGACCAGCGCGGTCGCGACCCAGAACCAGTCCGTGGTCCACGTCGTGAACCAGCCGCCGCTCGTCAGCGGCGGGGGCTCGGGGTAGCCGGTGAGGTTGTAGGCCGGTGTCGCGTCGGCGACGGGGGCGTCGGAGATCGGCGGGGCGCTGCGGGCCATCGCGACGGCGGTGCCCATCGCGATGCCCATGATGACGAGCTCGGCGACGACGAGACGGGTGAAGGCGGACCCCGGGGTGTCGCCGCGCAGGCGGGCGAGCAGGCTACGCCGGTGCAGGTAGCCGGCGACGCCGAGCAGCACCAGGGCCAGGGTCTTGACGATGACGAGCGCGCCGTAGCTCGTGCCGAGGTTGGACCAGGTGCCGACCCGCAGGAACGCGCTCTGCACACCCGACACCGCGACCCCGACGAAGCACCAGAGGGCCAGCGTCGAGAAGCGGGCAGCGGTGGCGGCGAGGTCGCCGCCGGTCAGCATCGGGCGCAGTGCCGCGAGCGCCAGCAGGCCGCCGACCCAGACGGTCACGGCGACGAGGTGCAGCGCGAGCGCGTTGACGGCGGTGCCGTGGTCGGTCGCCCCGGCGGCGTGGCCGGCGAGCGCGAGCGGGAGCAGCGCGACGACGGACAGGGCGGCGAGCCAGGCCATCGCCGCCCGAGTCGTGGCGACCAGGGCGCCGACGCAGACGAGCGCCGCCACCGCGGTGGTGATGAGCACCTCGCGGATCGGCAGCACCTCCCACGCGAACGTCGTGAACTGCTGGGCGAAGCCCGGGTCCGAGACGGGTATGCCGATCAGTGCGGCCATGCCGAAGACGGCACCGACCGCTCCGGCCACGGTCCAGACCCCGGCGGCGACACCGGCCAGCCGGGTCGCGGTGATCCGGCGACGGGTGCGGGTGGTCTCCGGGACGAGGAAGGCGGCGAGCACGAGCAGGCCGACGGTGACCGAGGCGGCCGCGTCGTGCAGCACGCGGGCGTAGAGGACGCCCCAGCGGACGACCGAGCCGGGGTCACCGACGACGGGAGCGGTGGCGGCCTTGCCGACCAGGGCCGCGAGCGGCAGGGCGAGCAGGACCGCCACGACGAGGGCGACCCCCGGGAGCCTTGCCGGGGCAGCCGCCTGCGGTCTCACGGACACCGCAGCAGGTGAGGTCATGGCCCCAGCCTAAGTAGGGTGGGGCCATGCCCCTGCATCCGGCAGCACCCGAAGACCTGGCCGGACTCGTCTCGGCCTACCAGGCGACGACCCAGGCGATCGTCGACCTCGGCCGCTCGTGCAGCGACGCGGACTTCGCCAAGGAGACCGCCTGCCCCGGCTGGACCGTCAAGGACCAGATCTCCCACGTCGTCGGCCTGGAGTCCTGGCTGCACACCGGCGAGGTCCCCCGTGTCGACGTCCCGGCGTACGGCCACATCCGCAACGAGGCCGGGCAGTTCATCGAGAAGTCTGTCGAGCTGCGCCGCCGCATGGTCGGCCAGAAGATCGTCGACGAGCTCGAGACGGTGGCGGCCCGGCGCATCGCGGAGTTCTCCGCCCCCGGGGTGACCCTCGAGACGGTGGTCCGCGGACCGTGGGGCCCGGCTCCCGTCGGCGAGACGCTCCAGCGCCGGATCCTCGACATCTGGACCCACGAGCAGGACCTGCGCCACGCGCTCGGCCGTCCCGGCAACCTCGACTCCGGCGGCGCTGCCGTGTTCATGGACGTCTTGTTCGCGGCGCTGCCGCGGCTGGTCGCCCGTGAGGCTGGTATCGAGCCCGGCAACGTCGTGATCATCGACTCCACCGGGCCCGTGATGGGGCGCGCGGGGGTCTGGGTGGAGCCCGGCGACGAGGGCAAGGCCCGCGGCATACCGCTGTTCTCGGGCATCGCCCATGACGGTGACCCGGACGACGTCTTCACCACGATCACGCTCTCGACGGACTGCCTGACCCGTCGCGCCGCCGGTCGCGGCGGGATCGAGGACATCCACTTCACCGTGGTCGGCGACGAGTCCGTCGCCCACCGCGTGCTGGAGCACCTCGTCCTCGTGCCGTAGGCGCGGCGCCCTCCACCTGGCCCGAACGGGCCATTTCACGGGCCTGCTCGGGCTCGGTTCGTGCTCACGCGAGCCCGGGCCACTCTTCGTGGCGTCAGAACTGATTGCGCGGTACAACTATCTCGTGATACTTGTATGCCGCAAGCAACCTTCCAGCCCCTAGGTCCTCCATGCCTGACCACTCCCACCTCGACCGGGAGACCGCCGACCGGGTGAGCCTGGGCCTCGTCCGGCTCATGAAGCTCCTCCAGTCGATGAAGCTCCACGCCCCCCGGCTGCACCCCGCGGTCGACGCCACGGCGTACCCCCTCCTGTTCACCCTCCTCGCCGAACCCCGCCGGGTCTCGGTCCTCGCGGAGGTCATCCACTCCGACATCTCCACGGTCAGCCGCCAGGTCAGCACCCTGGTCGGCCACGGCCTCCTGGAGAAGATCAGCGACCCGGAGGACGGCCGGGCCCAGCTGGTCCGCCTCAGCGACGAGGGGCACGCCCTGCTGTCGGCGATCCAGCAGCAGCGCAACGAGTGGTTCCGCGAGCTGATGGACGACTGGACCCCCGACCAGGCGAGTGACTTCGCCGCCCACCTCGAACGCTTCGGCTCCGCCCTGGAGACCAACCGCGAGAGGCTCCTGCGCCGCCGCGCACCCCTCACCCCACCGAACACCCCGGAGAACTGACATGGCAGCCACCGCACCCGCGCGGCCCGACGGCCCCCTCACCCACCGACAGATCGTCACGATCCTGATCGGCCTGATGATGGGGATGTTCCTCGCCGCCCTCGACCAGACGATCGTGGCCACCTCGATCCGCACCATCGCCGACGACCTCAAGGGCCTGGACCAGCAGGCCTGGGCGACGACGGCCTACCTCATCACCTCGACGATCGTCACGCCGCTCTACGGCAAGCTCTCGGACATCTACGGCCGCAAGCGGTTCTTCTCGACCGCGATCACGATCTTCATCATCGGCTCGGTCCTGTGCACCTTCTCGGAGTCGATGCTCCAGCTCGCGTTCTACCGCGCCGTCCAGGGCCTCGGCGCCGGTGGCCTGTTCTCGTTGGCGCTGGCCATCATCGGTGACATCGTGCCCCCGCGGGAGCGCGCCAAGTACCAGGGCTACTTCCTCGCGGTGTTCGGCACCTCGAGCGTCCTCGGCCCGGTCATCGGCGGCTTCTTCGCCGGCCAGAGCACGCTGCTCGGCATCGACGGCTGGCGCTGGGTGTTCCTCGTCAACGTGCCGATCGGCTTCGCCGCGCTGCTCGTGGTCTCGCGCACGCTGCACCTGCACCACACCCGCCTCGACCACCGCATCGACTGGTGGGGCGCCGCCACCCTGACCCTCGGCCTCGTGCCGCTGCTGCTCGTCGCCGAGCAGGGTCGTGAGTGGGGCTGGGGCTCAGGCCGTTCGCTCGCCTGCTTCGTCATCGGCGGGATCGGGGTCGTCGCCTTCCTGCTCGTCGAGCGCGCCATGAAGGAGGAGGCCCTGCTCCCCCTCACGCTGTTCCAGAACCGCACGGTCGGCGTCGCCTCGGGCGCGTCCGTCCTCATCGGCATGGCGATGTTCGGTGGGCTCGCGTCGCTGCCGCTCTACCTCCAGATCGTCAAGGGCGCCTCGCCCACCGAGGCCGGCCTGCAGCTTCTGCCCCTGACGCTCGGCATCATGACCGGCTCGATCGTCTCCGGCCAGATCATCAGCCGCACGGGGAGGTACCGCCTGTTCCCCATCGTCGGCTCGGCGCTGCTCGCGGTGTCGTTGTTCGTCTTCCACTTCGTCGGTGCCGAGACGCCGCTGTGGCAGACGATGGTCGTCATGGTCTTCTTCGGCCTCGGCCTGGGCTTCAACTTCCAGCCGCTGACCCTCGCGGTGCAGAACGCCGTGTCGCCCAAGCTCATCGGGGTCGCGACCTCGTCGGCGACCTTCACCCGCCAGATCGGTGGAACGCTCGGCACCGCGGTGTTCCTGTCCATCCTCTTCTCGACCGTCCCGGACAAGATCACCTCCTCGCTGGCCAAGGCGCAGGGCAGCACCGAGTTCCAGACGGCGCTCAAGGACCCGGCCGTGCTGGCGAACCCCGCCAACGCCGACTTCGCCAAGGGTCTGCAGTCCGCCGCGCAGGGCGGCGACCCCGGACCGATCGGCAACGTCCTCAAGGACAGCTCCATCATCGAGAAGCTCGACCCCCGCCTGGCCAGGCCGCTGCTCGAGGGCTTCTCCGAGGCGATGGACACCGTGTTCCTCGTCGGTGGCGCGGTCATGGTGATCGGCTTCCTCGTCATGCTGTTCCTGCCGCACGTCGAGCTCCGTGGCGGCTCCGCCTACTCCGAGCGCGGCGCTGCCGAGAAGGCGGACGAAGAGGCAGCCGCGGCCCCGCCCGCGGTCAGCCACTGAGCGCGGCGAGGTATGGCGCGTGGCCCGGCCACGCGGCATACCTCGCCCCATGTGGGGGAACGTGGGGGTCGACCCTGAGTCGCCCCTGAACGCACCCCTGAACCCCGGGTGAGCCCCTCGGCTCGCCCGGGGTTCGTGGTTACTGTGCAGAGCGTGGACACCGTCGTGCAGACCCAAGGGCTGACCAAGGACTACGGTCCGGTCCTCGCCCTCGACTCCCTCGACCTCGGCATCGGGCCCGGGATCACGGGCCTCGTCGGCGCGAACGGCGCCGGCAAGTCGACGCTCCTCAAGATCCTCCTCGGGCTGGTGCCGGCCACCGGCGGTGTGGCGCAGGTCCTCGGCCACGACATCGCCACGGAGGGACCGGCGATCCGTTCCTTGGTCGGCTACCTGCCGGAGCACGACTGCCTGCCACCCGACGTGAGCGCCAGCGACTTCGTCGTGCACCTGGCGATGATGTCGGGGCTGCCCCGGGTCGCGGCCCGCGAGCGCGCGGCCGAGGTGCTGCGGCACGTCGGGCTCGCCGAGGAGCGGTACCGCCCGATGGGTGGCTACTCGACCGGCATGAAGCAGAAGGCCAAGCTCGCGCAGGCGCTGGCCCACGACCCCCGGCTCGTCCTGCTCGACGAGCCGACCAACGGCCTCGACCCGGCCGCTCGCGAGGAGATGCTGGGCCTGGTCCAGCGGATCGGGCGCGACTTCGGGATCGCCGTGATCGTGACCTCGCACCTGCTCGGGGAGCTGGAGCGGGTCAGCGACCACGTGGTCGTCCTCGACGGAGGGCGGCTGCTGCGCGCGTCGCGGACCGACGAGTTCCTCGACGCCACCGGCGTCCTGCTCGTCGAGGTGCTCGGCGAGGACGGGCAGGCCCGGATGGCCGAGGCGCTCGGCCGAGCCGGGGTCGCCACGACGTCCCGCGGAGCCCTGCTGACCGTCGACGCCGCTGCTGGCCCAGCGGGCTCACCCGACGTGCACGACCTGATCCGCGACACCGCCGGCGACCTCGGGCTCGGCCTGGTCCGGCTCCAGGTCGACCACCGCCGCATCGAGGACGTCTTCGCCGACGACCGCGCGTCCACCGAGGAGGTGTCCCGTGGCTGAGCAGCCGTCGACCGACCCCACCGCCGCGACCCCGGCAGGCGGCAGCGTCATCCACGACCTGGGCTACCGCCCGTACACCGGGCCACGCCTCGGCTCCGGGGCGATCGCGCGGGCCCTGGTCGTCACCGGGTTCCGCAACGCCTTCGGGCTCGGCCGGTCCGGGCGCTCGAAGGTGCTGCCCTTCGTCCTGCTCGCCCTCAACCTGCTGCCGGCGCTGATCGTCGGCGGGGTGATGGTCTTCATCGGGCTCAAGGAGCTGCCGATCGGCTACGCGGAGTACGCCTCGCAGACGCAGGTGCTGCTCGGCATCTTCGTCGCCTCGCAGGCGCCCGTGCTGTTCTCCCGCGACCTGCGGCACGGCACCATCTCGCTCTACCTCGCCCGCCCGCTGCCGTCGTCCACCTATGCCGTCGCCCGCTGGGCCTCGCTGCTCGCGGCCACCTTGGTGTTCCTCCTCCTGCCGATCCTGCTCCTGTATGCCGTGGCGCTGCTCGGTGAGCTGGACGTGTCCGACCAGACGGCCGACGCCGCCGTCGCCGTGGGCCTGGCCCTGCTGCTCGCCCTCGCCCTGACCGGGCTGGCCGGGCTGATCGCGTCCTGGTCGACACGGCGCGGGTTCGCCGTCGTGGCCACCATCGCCCTGCTGCTCATCGGCAACGGGATCGTCACCGCCATCCAGGCGATCGCGCTCGAGGAGGACCAGCCCCGCGTGGGCGAGGTCGCCGGACTCTTTTCGCCGTACTCGCTCTACCGGGGGCTGATGGCCACCTGGGCCGACGAGTCCGCCCCGACCCCACCGACGGGAACCCCGATGCAGCTCGCCTACCTCGCCGTCCTGATCGGGGTGTCCGTCGTGTGCGTCGTCGCGCTGGTCCGCCGCTACCAGAAGGTGGCCACGGCATGAGCGTCCTGACCCTCGACAAGACCTCGCGCTGGTACGGCAACGTCGTGGCCGTCAACGGCATCTCCATGACCGTCCGGCCCGGCGTCACCGGCCTGCTCGGCCCGAACGGAGCAGGCAAGACCACGCTCATCGCCCTGATGTCGGGGTTCCTCGCCCCGTCGGCCGGCACCGTCACCCTCGACGGCGAGCCGATCTGGCGGCACACCGACGCCTACCGGACCATCGGCCTGGTGCCGGAGCGGGAGCTGAGCTTCGGCTACCTGACGGGCCGCCAGTTCGTCCTCGCCAACGCCGAGCTGCACGGGCTCGCCGACCCCGGCGCCGCCGCGGAGCGGGCCCTCGAGGTCGTCGAGATGACCGAGCCGGCCGCCCGCCGGATCGGCACGTACTCCAAGGGCATGCGGCAGCGGGTCAAGCTCGCCTCCGCCCTCGTCCACGACCCGTCGGTCCTGCTGCTCGACGAGCCCTTCAACGGGGTGGACCCACGCCAACGGCTGCACCTCATGAGCCTGCTGCGGCGGATGGGCGCCGAGGGTCGGACGGTGCTGTTCAGCTCACACATCCTCGAGGAGGTCGAGCAGGTGGCGCGGCAGATCGAGGTCGTCGTCTCCGGCCGGCACGCGGCGTCGGGCGACTTCGGGCAGATCCGGCGGCTGATGACCGACCGCCCCGTCCAGTACGTCGTGGTCGCCGACGACGACCGCGGCCTCGCCAGCGCCCTGATCGCCGAACCCTCCGTCGTCTCCGTGGCTCTGCGGCGAGCCGGCGGCCTGGACGTGTCGGTGTCGGACTTCGGCTCCTTCACGCTCCGGCTGCCCCTGGTCGCCCGACAGCGTGGCATCAGGGTCCTCGAGCTCACCCCGTCCGACGAGTCGCTCGAGAGCGTCTTCGCCTACCTGGTCGGAGCAGACCGATGAACCCCACGATCGCCCGCCTCTCCTCCCAGGCCCTGCTCGGCCGCCGACGCGGTGTCGTCCTGGTCCTGATCCCGGCCGTGCTCCTCCTGCTGGCCGTCATCGTGGGGCTGCTCACCGACGACGTCGCCGTGGGGTACGACGCGGTGACCAGCCTCGGCTTCACCCTGGCCCTGCCGCTCGTGGCGCTGCTCGCCGCGACCGCGGTCCTCGGCCCCGAGGTCGACGACGGGTCGATCGTCTACCTGTTGTCCAAGCCGGTGAGCCGCCACGTCGTCGCCGTGAGCAAGTTCGTCATCGCCTGGGCCGCGACGATGGTGCTCGGGGCGCTGCCCGTCCTGGTGGCGGGGCTGGTCCTCGACGTGGGCGACCTGCGCCAGGCGCTCGCCTGGGGCGTCGGGGCAGCGGTGGCCGGCACGGCATACACCGCCTTGTTCCTCGCCCTCGCGGCGTTCACCCGGCACGCGGTCGTGGTCGGGCTGCTCTTCGCGCTGCTCTGGGAGGGGGTGCTAGGCAACCTCCTCGACGGCATCCGCTGGCTCGCGATCGGCCCGTGGGGCAGGGAGGTCGCCGCCGCGGTCAGCGACCGGGTGCCCTCACCAGAGGTCGGTCTCACGTATGCCGTGGTGGCCGCCGTGCTCGTCACCGCGGGATCGGTGTGGTTCACCGGGGACCGGCTGCGGTCGTTCACGCTCCGCGGCGACGAGTAGCCGCACCTCCCACGCCATACGACGACTCCGCGCACCCGAGAGGTGCGCGGAGTCGTCGTGGTGGGCGCGAGGTGCGCGCCGTCAGCCGGTCGGTCGTCAGCCCCAGACGAGGCCGCGCGCCGGGTCGGCGAGGATCGCACCGACGTCGGCGATGAACTTGCTACCGAGCTCGCCGTCGACCAGGCGGTGGTCGAACGACAACGCGAGCTGGGTGACCCAGCGCGGCTCGATCGTCTCGGTGCCGTCGGCGGCGGTGACCACCCACGGTTGGCGGCGGATCGCACCGAACGCCATGATCGCCGACTCGCCGGGGTTGATGATCGGGGTGCCGGTGTCGACGCCGAAGACGCCGACGTTGGTGATGGTGATCGTGCCGCCGGACATGTCGGCCGGCTGCGTGCGACCCTCGCGGGCCGTGGCCGTCAGCGCGCCGATGGCCTCGGCGAGCTGGAGCATCGACATCTGGTCGGCGTCCTTGATGTTCGGGACGATCAGGCCACGCGGGGTGGCGGCGGCGATGCCGAGGTTGACGTAGTGCTTGACCACGATCTCCTGGGCGGCCTCGTCCCACGTCGCGTTGATCTCGGGGTGGCGCCGGATCGCGACCGCCATCGCCTTGGCCAGCACGAGCAGCGGCGTGACCTTGACGTCCTTGAACTCACGGTCCTTCTTCAGCCGGTCGACGAGCTCCATGGTGGCGGTCGCGTCGATGGTGACCCACTCGGTGACGTGCGGCGCGGTGAACGCACTGCCGACCATCGCCTGGGCCGTCATCTTGCGGACGCCCTTGATGGGGACGCGCGTCTCGCGCTCGCCGCGCGTGAAGACGGGTGCCTGGTATGCCGCGGGGGCACCCATGGCGGCGGACGGCTGGGCCGTCGCCGGGGCGGCTGCCTCGGTGGGCGCCGACCCGTTCGCGGCGTGGGCGTCGACATCGGCGCGGCTGATGATGCCGCCCTCGCCCGAGCCCGAGACGGCGTTGAGGTCGACCCCGAGGTCCTTGGCGTACTTGCGCACCGGCGGCTTGGCCAGCGCCCGGGCGCCACCCTCACGGACCGGTGCAGCGGGGGCCGGGGCGCAGGACGGTGCGGCCGGGGCCACCCGTGACTCCTGGGCGGCCGGGGTGAACTTGGCCTGCACGGCCGGGGCGACCGCAGTCGCACCGCCCTTGCGGGGGCGACGGACCGCCTCGGTCTGCTTGACGCCGTAGCCGACGAGGACGGCGGTGCGACCGGTGGACGTGGTGCCACCGATCTTGCCCTCCTCGATGACCTCCTCGTCCGCCTCGGCGGCAGCCGCCGCGGCGGCCATCTTCGGTGCCGGTGACCCCTCGATGCCGGGCTCGACGGCACCCGCCGTCGGGGCGTCCTGCACGGGCGCGGCCCCGCCGACGGTGTCGACGGAGATGATCGGCGTGCCGACCTCGACCGTGTCACCCTCGGCGACGTGCAGCGCGGTGACCGTGCCGGCGAACGGCACGGGCAGCTCGACGAGCGACTTCGCCGTCTCGATCTCGACGACGATGTCGTTGACCTTGACCGTGTCGCCGACCTTGACGTTCCAGGTGACGATGTCGGCCTCGGTCAGACCCTCACCGGGGTCGGGAAGCTTGAACTCCTTGACTGCCATGGTGTTTCGCGCCCCTCTCAGAAGGCCAGCGAGCGGTCGACGGCGTCGAGGACGCGGTCCAGGTCGGGAAGGAACTCTTCCTCGAGCTTGCTCGGCGGGTAGGGCAGGTTGTAGCCACCGACCCGGAGCACGGGGGCCTCGAGGTGGTAGAAGCACCGCTGCTGCAGGGCGGCGGCGATCTCGGCACCCATGCCGAGGAACGTCGACGCCTCGTGGACCACGACGGTGCGGCCGGTCTTCTCGACCGACGCCGCGACGGTGTCGAGGTCGAGCGGGCTCAGCGTGCGCAGGTCGATGACCTCGAGGTTCTTGCCCTCGGCTGCTGCAGCCTCGGCGGCCTGCAGGCAGGTCTTGACCATGGGGCCGTAAGCGACCAGCGTCGCGTCGGTGCCCTCGCGGACAACCTGGGCCTCGAGCAGCGGGCGGGACGCAGCGGTCTCGTCCACCTCGCCCTTGTCCCAGTAGCGGCGCTTGGGTTCGTAGAACAGCACCGGGTCGTCGGACTCGATGGCCTGCTGGATCATCCAGTAGGCGTCCTCGGCGTTGGAGCAGCAGACGACCTTGAGCCCCGCGGTGTGCGCGAAGTAGGCCTCGTTGGACTCCGAGTGGTGCTCGACCGCGCCGATACCACCGCCGACGGGGATGCGGATGACCATGGGCAGCTTGATCTTGCCCAGCGAGCGGGCCCGCATCTTGGCGACCTGGCTGACGATGTGGTCGAACGCCGGGTAGATGAAGCCGTCGAACTGGATCTCGACGACCGGGCGGTAGCCGCGCAGCGCCATACCGATCGCGGTGCCGACGATGCCGGCCTCGGCGAGCGGGGTGTCGATGACGCGGTCCTCGCCGAAGTCCTTCTGGAGGCCGTCGGTGACGCGGAAGACGCCACCGAGCTTGCCGATGTCCTCACCCATGAGGACGACCTTCGGGTCGCGCTCCATGGCGGCGCGCAGGCCGTTGTTGATGCCCTTGGCGATCGTCATGGTGCCCATCAGTGACCACCCTCCGTGGTGAAGCCGGCGTGGTAGGCGGCGAACTCCTTGCGCTCGGCCTCGACGACCGGGTGCTCCTCGACGTAGATGTGGTCGAACATCGAGTCCGGGGTCGGGTCGGGCATGTTCAGGCAGCCCTCACGGACGGTGACGGCGAGCTCGTCGCCCTCGGCCTCGACAGCGTCGAAGAAGTCCTGGTCGGCCTTCTGCGTGTGCACGAGGTAGGACTTGAGGCGCTCGATCGGGTCGCGGTGCTTCCACACCTCGACCTCGGCGGAGACGCGGTACTTGGTGGGGTCGTCCGAGGTCGTGTGCGCGCCCATGCGGTACGTGTAGGCCTCGATGAAGGTCGGGCCGTTGCCGCTGCGGGCCGCGTTGAGGGCCTGCTGCGTCACGGCGTAGACCGCGAGGACGTCGTTGCCGTCGACGCGCACACCGGGGAAGCCGAAGCCGCGCGCCCGCTGGTAGAGCGGGATACGGGTCTGGCGCTCGTTGGGCTCGGAGATCGCCCACTGGTTGTTCTGGCAGAAGAACACCACCGGGGCGTTGTTGACCGCGGCGTAGACGAAGGACTCGTTGACGTCACCCTGGGCGGTCGCGCCGTCGCCGAAGTAGGCGATGACGGCCGCGTCGCGGTCCTCGTCACCGGTGCCCACGTCGCCGTCGCGCTGGATGCCCATGGCGTACCCGGTCGCGTGCAGCGTCTGGGCGCCGATGACGATCGTGTAGAGGTGGAAGTTCTTCTCGTTCGGGTCCCAGCCACCGTGGTTGACCCCACGGAACAGGCCCAGCAGGTTGAGCGGGTCGACCCCGCGGCACCAGGCGACTCCGTGCTCGCGGTAGGTCGGGAAGGCGTAGTCCTGCGGGCGCATCGCGCGACCGGAACCGACCTGCGCCGCCTCCTGGCCGAGCAGGCTGGCCCAGATGCCGAGCTCACCCTGGCGCTGGAGGGCGGTGGCCTCGGCATCGACCCGGCGGATGAGCACCAGGTCGCGGTAGAAGCCGCGCAGGTCCTCGTCGCTCAGGTCCTTGACGTACTCGTCGTACTCGACGTTCTCGATGCGCTGCCCCTCGGGGGTGAGCAGCTGGACCATCTCGGGTCCACCGTCACCCACCTCCGGGACGGGGGCGGTCAGCTCGGCGAGCACCTCCTCCTCGTGGGGGGTGGCGCCGGCCTTCTCACCGGTACTGGCGACAGCGTTGTCGCTCACAGGCACTCCTTCTTCCTCGGGACCGCGGTTGGCGGGACCTTCGGCTCGGGCCACGGCAACCCCCGCGGGGTCACCGCTGCTGGCGTTGCGCGGCAGGCTGGTTGCACCGGTTGTGGCGGCGCTCACATAGGGCCTTGCTGACGCCAAAGATAACCGGACCCCGGGAAATCTCAGAATCCGGACTTCCCCACCCCCGCAGCAGCCCCCCGCCACCCCTCGACTTCGTGCCCGCAGTTCCGCTCAACAGGCGGTTGGGGTGCCGCGTGGGCGGGTTGGCGGGTACGAAGTCGAGGGGTGGGGTCGGGGTGGGGTCAGGAGATCTCGGACTTGCCGCGCCAGAGGTCGATCCCGGCCTCGACGGCGTCGGCGTCGATCTCGGCGAGCTCCTTGTCGCTGAACCGCAGGTTGGCCACGGCGGCGGCGGAGTCCTCGAGTTGCTCGACCGAGGACGCCCCGATGAGCACCGAGGTGACCCGCTCGTCGCGCAGCGCCCAGGCGAGCGCCATCTGGGCCAGCGACTGGCCGCGCTCGGAGGCCAGGTCGTTGAGCTTGCGGATGTGCGTCAGCGACTCGTCGGTGAGCAGGTCGGGCGACAGGGACTTGCCCTGCGAGGCCCGCGAGCCCTCCGGGACACCACCGAGGTACTTGTTGGTGAGCATCCCCTGGGCCAGCGGGCTGAAGGCGATGCAGCCGATCCCCTTCTCGCCGAGGGTGTCGAGCAGGCCACCCTCGACCCAGCGGTTGAGCATCGAGTAGCTCGGCTGGTGGATGAGCAGCGGGACGCCCATGTCGGCGAGGACCTCGGCCGCACGCTCGGTGCGCTCCGGGGAGTAGCTGGAGATGCCGGCATACAGCGCCTTGCCCTGCTTGACCGCGGTCGCGAGCGCGCCCATGGTCTCCTCGAGCGGGGTGTCCTCGTCGGGGCAGTGGCTGTAGAAGATGTCGACGTAGTCCAGGCCCATCCGCTCCAGGCTCTGGTCGAGGCTGGCCAGCAGGTACTTGCGCGAGCCGCCGATGCCGTACGGCCCGGGCCACATGTCGTAGCCGGCCTTGGAGCTGATGACGAGCTCGTCGCGGTAGGGCTTGAAGTCGGCGGCGAAGTGACGGCCGAAGTTCTTCTCGGCGGAGCCGTAGGGCGGGCCGTAGTTGTTGGCGAGGTCGAAGTGGGTGATGCCGATGTCGAAGGCGCGGCGCAGGATCTTGCGCTGCACGTCGAACGGCTTGTCGTCGCCGAAGTTGTGCCACATCCCGAGGGAGACGGCGGGCAGGTGCAGGCCGCTCTGGCCCACCTTGCGGTAGGGCATGGGGCCGTAGCGGTCAGGGCTGGGGAGGTAGGCGGGGAGCCAGGTGTCGACCATGCCCCCAGTCTGTCGTGGGCCGCCCCCGACGACCAGCGGGGTACGGCGCGGGACCATCGCCCGTTGCCCTCCCACCCCGGCGGGGTGAGGATGGGTGGATGAGACCCCTTCGCCCCGTTCTGGCCCTGTCCGCCGTCGCCCTCGTGGCGGCCTGCGGGACAGGCACCGATGGCGGCGGGACCAGCACGGGCGGTGCCACGGCGGGGGCCACGACCGGCGCCACCACCGGCGCCACGCCGGGGGCGAGCGCCACCCCGCCGGCGACGACCGGCACGGGTGACCCGGCTGACCCGACGCTGCCGTCCGACGGCCGCGGCAAGCTCGTCACGGTCACCGGCACGGTCACCGACGGCGTCGAGAACGGCTGCCTGATGCTGACCACCGACCCGGCCAGCCCCGACGGGCCGTGGCAGCTCATCGGGAACACCGCCGGCATCAAGGCGGGCCAGAAGGTCACGGTCCGCGGCGCCCGCGTCGACACCGTCGCCACGACGTGCCAGCAGGGCCTGCCCTTCGACGTGCAGGCCGTCGTCAAGAGCTGACGGGCAGCACGCACAGGACCCCGCAGGCACGAAGCCTGCGGGGTCCTGTCCACTGCTGGTGCTGGTTACTGCGTGACGGCGCCGATCACCACGGACCCGGTGCCGAGCACCGCGCCCTCGGAGGAGACGACGTTCATCTCGCCGAACAGCTTGCGGCCCTCGGCC
Source organism: Pedococcus aerophilus (assembly GCF_039532215.1). Lineage (NCBI taxonomy): Bacteria > Bacillati > Actinomycetota > Actinomycetes > Micrococcales > Intrasporangiaceae > Pedococcus > Pedococcus aerophilus. The sequence goes on from NZ_BAAARN010000001.1 coordinate 2,112,716, forward strand.
GGGGCCTCCTCGGCGGTGACCGAGCAGGTCACCGTCGCCGACCCACCGGCCGGGAGGGTGATCGACGTGCTGGGCACGTCGAGCGAGCCGAGGCCCGAGGCGAAGAACACGTCGAGGTAGTCGTACTGCGTGGTGCCGGCCGGCACCGCGTAGCCGTCGACCTCGACCGTGTACGTGCCGGCCTCCGGGTTCGGGATGCTGGTCGACTCCTCGGAGTCGCCGTCAGCCGACGAACCCACCTCGTTGCCGTCCTCGTCGTAGACGTACAGGTCGAGGTCGGCGCCCAGGTCGGACGTGTTGCCGATCGCGACGTCGAGGCGCTCGGCGCCCGTGGGCACCACCACGTCGAACGTCTGGACCGCGCCGTTGGCGATGGTCTTGCGGTCGGACGAGGAGCTGCCCAGCGAGCCACCCTTCGGCGTGACCGTGACCGCACCGAAGGTGTTGGTCACCTTCCAGCTGACCGGGGTCGGCTCACCTGCCGTCACCGACGGGAGGGTCTGCGTCTCCGGGTCCACGACGACACCCTGTGCAGCGGCGGTCAGGCGGAACGGGTTGTCCAGGAACGGCGACGTGCGCCGGGCCTCGACCTCGAACTCCCAGATGCCGGGCAGCGGGTTGGCGTAGTTGCGCGAGGTCGGCTTGCAGGCGTTCACGTCACTGAAGTTCGTGAAGCAGGCGAGCGAGGACGTCGACTCGACCGGGACGCCGTACGGGTTGATCCCGATGAAGCGGACCTGGCTCTTGGTGGCGATGCCACCGAGGTTGACCTGGAGCGCCTTGGTGCCCGCCGGGACGTTGACGAAGAGCTTCTTGGTGAGGTTGCGCCCCACCGAGTCGCTCAGCGTCGCCGAGTAGGACGGCTTGGTGAGCTCCTTGGCCAGGACGACCGTGAGGAGCACGCGGTGGTCGACCACGGAGGTCATCGGGTCGTCGATCTCGAGGATCGCCGAGTGGGCGCCCTGTGCAGTCGTCTTCGCCGTGACCGGGATGTTGACCATGGTGCCCTTGCGCATCTGCGCCTTGGTCACGCCCAGCTTGAAGGTGCCGTCGTTGCCGACCAGGCGGAGCTGGTGCAGCGCCGGGCCGGAGCGACCGGTCGTGCGGGTCGCCGAGACGGTGTAGGTCTTGGCGACGCCGGAGACCTGGCCACCCTCCTTGCTGCCACACCGGTTGTAGACGCCGGTGCCCTTGTCGGGCGTCGCGAGGAAGTCCGAGATCGGGGTGCAGACCGGGGCGGAGACCGTGTAGGCCTGCGTGGCGGGGCGCTTCCTGAGCAGCGTCCAGGCGCCGGGCACGTTCATCTGCCCGGTGCCCTGACCGATGGCCTCGAGTCCCTTGACGAACTTCGCCGAGGAGTAGATCGAGTTGCGCAGCTGCGCCGGCGTGGTGTCGGTGCCCGTCGCGAAGGCGGCGGAGAGCAGCAGCGCAGCGCCACCGGCGGCCTGCGGGGAGGCCATCGACGTGCCGTTGAACATGGCGTAGCCGACAGGCAGCGTGTAGCCGGTCTCGGCGACGTCGGGCTGCTTGAGCCACTGCGGCACCGTGGAGATCGCCGAGCCCGCAGCCATGATGTTCGGCTTGAACCCGCCGTCCTCACGCGGACCGCGCGAGGAGTAGTTGTGCAGGGTCAGCGGGGTCGAGACGACCGAGCCGTAGTTGGACAGCCAGGTCTCCTTGGTGATCGAGGAGGCCACGCTCACGACGTCGGTGGCCACGGACGGGTCACCGATCGTGTTGATGCCCGGGCCGCTGTTGCCGGCCGAGATGAACAGCTGCACGCCGTACTCGTCGATGAGCCGGTCGTAGAGGGCTGCGCGGGCGTTGTTGCCGTCGTTGAGGGCCGGGAGGCCACCGATCGACATGTTGACGACGTCGACGCCACGGTTGGCGACGAGGTCGACCATGCCGTCGGTCAGCGCGGCCGCGGTGCAGCCACCGCCCCAGGTGCAGGCGCGCGAGGAGACGATCTTGGCGCCGGGGGCCTCGCCGTCCATCTGCCCACCGAACAGGCTGTGGCCTGCCGCGATGCCGGCGACGTGGGAGCCGTGGGCGTCCTCGACGATGCCGATGTTGACGAAGTCGGCCGTGGCCGGGAGCGTCGGGTCCTGGTAGGGCGCGAGGCTGACGTCCTGGCGGAACTCGACCGTGAACGGCATGCGCTCGACGATCGAGGTCTTGGGGTTGTCGGTGCCGAAGTACCGGACGTCGTACTTCTCCTTGTAGGGGCGCATCTTCTCGGACGCCTCGAAGGTGAGGTTCTGGTTCGCGTCGACCCAGATGTCGTTGGTCGCCGTGTCGTACAGCACGCCGAACCGGTCGGTGGTGTCACCGTCGCGGTTGACGTCGCCGCCGGGCTCGCTCGCCGCCGTGATGGCCTCGCTGAAGCGGCTGATCTTGTAGGTGCCGCTGGTCGGCAGCGTGTAGGTGCTCCCCAGGTAGGCAGCCCGCGGACCGGTGGCGTCGGTGAGCATGGCGCGCCAGCTGGCGTCCGCGTCGAAGATCGGGTCCGTGGCCGTGACCCAGTCGACGATCTTGCGCTCACCCGTCGAGGTGGTCTTGAGGGCCGGGTGGTCCAGGTCGACACCGGAGTCGATGACACCGATGGTCACGCCGCGACCGTCCCAGGCGGGGTTCTTCTTCTTGAAGTCGACCGAGCCCTGGTCACGCGTCGGCATGTAGGGGTTGGAGTCGGGGGTGCTCTTGCCGGGTGCGCTGACCGTTGCAGCCGCAGCCTTGGAGCCGCGCTCGACAGCCGGGTTGGGCAGCGGGATCGACTCGTCGAGGTCGACGGCGATCACCTTGAGGATGCCGGCGACCTTGTCGACCTTCGTGGTCGGGACGCTGGCGCGGACGTAGCCGATCCGGTCGTTGACGGTGCTCGTCCAGCCGCCCTGGGCCTTGACGGCCTTGACGACGTCCTTGGTGGCGCCCTTCTCGGTCGCGAGCATCAGGGTGACACGCTTGGTCCCCTTCTGCTGCGCCGTGTTGAGCAGCTCGCGGTCGTGCTGGCCCAGCTTGTCCTTCTTCTGGGCCTTCTTGACCTGGTCCTTCTCGGCCTTCGCCGAGGGCGCCTTGCTCACGGTGCCACCGGGTTCGGCCGACGCGACGGGCGCAACTGTTGCTGCGACCACCCCCGCCACAGCCATCCCGGCAACCATCGTGAGTCCGCGGCGCGTCGTGCGTCGTGCGGTCACGTGGATATCCCCTTGTCTCCGATGCCCCCTTGTGGCGGGCGATCCGGGTCAGTCTCACCCGAGACGCACAGGGTTGGGCCCGGCCGAAAGGTAAAGGTTCTCCCAAGTCTGCCGGTCAGGAGCCCACGAACGGACGTTTGCGGGCGTTTGCTGACAAGTTGACCTGTGGACGCCGGCTCAGACGGCGGGGACGGTGGCCGGGTGCTCGGTCAGGAAGTCGCCCGCGACCTTGATGAGGACGTCGTTCGCCTCGGTCTCGCCGATCGTCGCGCGGACACCGTCGTCGCCGTACTGGCGCAGCGTCAGACCGGCTTCCTGGGCGGCGGCGGCGAACGCGCCCGAGCGGTCCCCGAGGCCGAACCACACGAAGTTGGCCTCGGTGTCGGCGATGAACCAGCCCTGGCCGCGCAGCGCCTCGACGACGCGGGCGCGCTCGGCGACGAGCTGGTCGACCCGCTCCTTGAGCTCGTCGAAGGCCTCGAGCGAGGCGATCGCGGCAGCCTGCGCGATCGAGTTCACCCCGAACGGCGTGGCCGTCTTGCGGAGGGCACCGGCGACCTCGGGGTGCGCCACGGCATACCCGACCCGCAGGCCGGCCAGGCCGTAGGCCTTGGAGAAGGTGCGCAGCACCATGACGTTCGGGCGGTCGCGGTAGAGCTCCAGGGACCGGGGGGCGTCCTCGCCGGTGACGAACTCGACGTACGCCTCGTCGATCACCACGAGCACGCGCGAGGGCACCTGCTCGAGGAACCGCTCGAGCTCGGTGTGGGTGACCATCGGACCGGTGGGGTTGTTGGGGGTGCAGACGATGACGACCTTGGTGCGGTCGGTGATCGCCGCGCGCATGGCGTCGAGGCGGTGGCGCTCGTGGTCGTCGAGACCGACCTTGACCGAGGTCGCCCCCGCCAGCGCGGTGACGATGGGGTAGGCCTCGAAGGACCGCCAGGCGTGGACGACCTCGTCACCCGCGTCGCACGTGGCCGCGATGACCTGTCCGAGGACGCCGACCGAGCCGGTGCCCGTCGCGATGTGCTCGGCCGGGACGCCCAGGCTCTGCGCGAGCGCGTCCGTGAGCGCGGTGACCGCCATGTCGGGGTAGCGGTTGACGCTGCCGGCCGCCTCGCGGATCACCTCGAGGACCGAGGGCAGCGGGGGGAACGGGTTCTCGTTGGAGGAGACCTTGTATGCCGCGACACCCTCGGGTGCCGAGGCCGGCTTCCCCGGCACGTAGGCGGGCACCTGGTCGAGGGCGCTGCGCAGCTGGACGTCGGAGTCGCGGGCCGTGTCACTCATGGTCACCACCCTAGGTGGCCGCCTCCGAACGGGTCATCCGGACGACCGACCCCGCACCCCACCGGGCGCGGGGGTGCCGCAGTTGTGTGAGGATTCGGGGCGCGCAGGAGGGTGCGCCAGTGGTGTCAGCGGTATCGGGGGAGGTGGACCATGGGGGACGGGCGACCGGGCGAGGCCGAGCTGTTCGACCTCCTGCGTCGCGCCACCCAGCTGACCGCAGACGTCAACGCCCTCGCGCTGGACCACCTCCAGGGCCGGACGACTGACGGTTTCCGGCTCCTCGGAGCCGGCCTGGAGCAGACCGACGCCGGCTTCATCGCCCTCGAGGCGTCCTGCACGCGTCAGCTCGCCAGCGTGATGCCGGTCCTGCCGTTCGACCCGTGGGGGCCCGGCCCCACCCTCGACGAGCGCTCCCGACGCCGGGGCATCGAGATCCTGTCGGTCTACAGCCGGCGCAGCCTCACGGTGAACCCGCTCCTGTCCTCGATGGACCCCAGCGTCCGGATCGGCCACGCCGTCATCACCATGTGGGTGGTCGACCGGGCCCGCGTCGTGCTCCCCGGCCCCCTCACCGCGGACGGCGCCCCCACGCTCTTCACCGCCGTGAACCCCTCTGTGCTCGAGCCGTCCCTGGAGCTGTGGGACCTCATCTTCGCGTCGTCCGCGCCCGTCCTCGCCGAGGACGAACAAGCCCCGTTCACCCCACGCCAGGTCCGGGTCGCCATCCTCATGGCCCGCGGGGCCAAGGACGCCAGCATGGCCCGCGAGCTGGGGGTGTCGGTCCGCACGGTCGTGTCCGACGTGGCCCAGCTCGTCTCCAAGCTCGGTGCCACCAGTCGGGTCGACGCCGTTCTGGCCCTCCGACGGGGCCGCGGGCGGGTCTGAGGTCCGGCGCGACCCCGGACTTGCGTGTTCACGCAACCCGGGTGCGTTCCCTCGACCTCGGGGCCTTCGTGCTGTCACAGTATCCGTCGGCGACTTCCACCGGGGGGACGGATGTCGCCGCAGGACCCGCAGACCACTTCGTGCAGGGGCAGGTGGCGGGTCCGCAAACGCCGCGAGGCCGCACCCCCCACCGGGGTGCGGCCTCGTCGTGCGAGCGGGGGTGTGTCAGTCGTCGTCCCCGTCGGGCAGGACCCAGTTGAGGACCATCGAGACGATGGTGACGACCAGGGCACCGAGGACGGCGTCCCAGAAGAACTCGTCGATGGTGAAGCTCAGGCCGAGCGGCTCGGAGATCCACTCGGTGAGCTGGAGCATGAACGCGTTGACGATGAAGGTGAACAGCCCGAGCGTCAGGATGATGAACGGGAAGCTCAGGAGCTTGGCGATGGGCTTGACGACGGCGTTGACGATGCCGAAGACGACGGCCACGAGCAGCACCGTCGCGAACTTCGACCCGAACTTGCCGTCGCCGAAGCCGATGCCGGGGAGCAGCCACGCCGCCACCCAGAGGGCGACCGCGTTGACCGCGACCTTGATGAGGAAGTTCATGGCTCGATCCTCCCAGATCACTCCACGTGGCGCCGGGACGTGACGACCCGGAAGCGGCTGGCCACGAACGCGGCGTCCGTGTATGCGGCGTTGGCGGCCGGGTTGGCGCCGGTCCCGTGGAAGTCGGAGAAGGCTGCGGTCTGGTTGACGAAGACCTGGCCGGTGAGGTTCTCCGACAGCGCGACCCCGGCGTCGGCAGCGGCGTCACGGGCCGCGTCGAGGACGTCCTCGTCGGTCGAGTAGACCGCTGCTGTCATTGCGCCGTGCTCGCGGACGGTGTCGCGGAACTGCGCCAGCGACTGGTCGGTCCCCGAGGTGGCGATGAGGAAGGTGACCGGACCGAAGCACTCCTGCGTGTAGATGTCCTCGCGGCTCGCGTCGAGGCTGACCAGCCCCGGGGCACGGACCACGGCATCAGGCCAGGTCGGGTGGGCGACCGCCCGGGAGTCGAGGACGACCGTGCCGTCCGCCTCCTCGGCGAGGTCGGCGAGGCCACCGGCGTTGGCACGCACGCCGTCGTTGACCGTCGCACCGAGGAGCTCGACGGCCTTGGCGTCGTCGCCGGTGAGCTTGCCGACCGCAGCCGCGAGCTTCTCGCCGAACTCCTCGAAGGACACCGGTCCCTCGTCGGTGCTGATGCCCTCGCGCGGGACGTAGATGTTCTGCGGGGTGGTGCACATCTGGCCGGAGTAGAGCGTCAGCGAGAACGCGAGGTTGCCCAGGACGCCGCGCAGGTTGTCGGTCGAGTCGACGACGATCGAGTTCACGCCGGCCTTCTCGGTGTAGACGAGCTTGCCGCTGGCCGCACCGGCCTCCTCGAGCCACGCGCCGAACGCCGGGCCACCGGTGTAGTCGATGATCCGCACCTCGTCCCGCTCCGCGAGCACCTTGGCCAGGCCCTCGCCGTCGGCCTCGGGGGCGAGCTGCACGAGGTCGGGGCTGAAGCCTGCGGCGGCCAGCACCTCACGGGCCACGGCGACCGAGATCGCCAGCGGCAGGATCGCGTGCGGGTGCGGCTTGACGATGACGGGGTTGCCGGTGACCAGCGAGGCGAAGATCCCGGGGTAGGCGTTCCACGTCGGGAAGGTGTTGCAGCCGATGACGAGCGCGAGCCCGCGCGGCACGATCCGGTAGTCCTTCTGCATCCGCAGGAGCGCCGGGTTGCCCTGGCGGTCCTTGCCCGGCTTCTCCCAGACGACGGAGGCCGGGACGCGCTCCTGCTCGACGAGGCCGGCGACGACCGCCTCGAGGGCGCGGTCCTGGGCGTGCGGCCCGGCTGCCTGGAACGCCATGACGAACGGCTGCCCGGTCGTGTGCATGACCGAGTGCGCGATCTCGAACGAGCGGCGGTTGATCCCCTCGATGATCTCCACGCAGACCGCCGCCCGCGTGCGGGCGCCGGCGTCGCGCCATACCGGCATCGCCTCCTCGGCTGCCGCCACCGCGGCGTCGAGGTCGAGGTGGGGATAGGTGATCCCCAGCGCGGGGCCGTAGGGCGAGGTCTCCTCGCCGACCCACGCACCGTCCGTGGCCACCGTGCCGAGGGCGCCGAACGCCTTGTCCAGCAAGGACTCGTATGCCGCCTGGCCGTCGGCTGCGGCCGACTCACCGTAGACACGGGGCGAGGGGGACTCGGGGTAGCGGGAGAAGTACGAGCGGGCGGCGAGCGCGGCGGTGGCCTGCTCGAGGACGTCCGCGTGCTTCGCGACGAGGGGGTGGGTGCTGCCGGAGCCTTCGTGGGACTCGGTGGACTGCGTGGGCGCCGTTGCCTGGGTCATGGCGTCATCGTAGGCGCGGCTCCCTCGGCGACCGACCAGCGATGATGGGGCGATGGGCGACGACGAGGTGGACGACGAGATTGACTTGGCGCACGTACGGCGGATGTGGGCGGACGACGAGGCCTCCCGCGGACTCGGCATGGAGGCGGTCGTCGTGGAGCTCGACCACGCCGTCGTCCGGATGGAGGTCACGCCGGCCATGGTGAACGGCCACGCGATCGCCCACGGCGGGTTCGTCTTCACGCTGGCCGACTCGGCGTTCGCCCTCGCGTGCAACAGCGGCGGGACGCTGACAGTGGCCGCCGGGGCCGACATCACGTTCGTCACGGCAGGTCGTCTCGGGGACGTGCTCGTCGCCGAGGCGCACCAGCGTCGGACGTTCGGTCGCAGCGGGCTGACCGATGTGACGGTGACGCGCGAGTCTGACGGCGCGGTGGTGGCCGAATTCCGCGGCCGCTCGAGGAGCCTGCCGCCCCGGTGACCTCGAACCGCCCGCCGACTCTGACCTGCTGACCCGGTGGTGGGGCGCCCAGAGCGGGAGCGGCAGTGAGGTGTGCGCGACGCTATGCAGTGCCCCTGAGGATGGGGCAGTACATAGCGTCGCGACTCCCCCACATCGACCTGGCCGGCCCGATTGCGTAGCGGCTCGTCCACAGCGCCTCTCGTCCGCGAACGTTGTCCCCAGGCCGGTTGGACGCCTCACCACGACGTCGTGACCGCGGGCCAGGGTGTCGTGATGGCGTACGAGAGTCGCGAGGACAAGCTCGCCCGGTGGGACCGTGAGCTCGGGGAGGCGCGCGCCGCCCTCACTCTCGGCGAGTCCATCGTGATGGCGTTGCGCGACGGGCGGGCGACGTCCGGGGCAAGCCAGCGCGACCGCGCCGAGGCGACGGGCCTGAGCAAGAGCACCGTCGCCCGGCTCGAGTCGGACCCGGGGCGTCTCAAGCTCGACGACGTGGTCACCGCGAGGTACGGCTACGACCTGCCGAGCCCCGAGTGGACCTGGTACCGGCGAGGTCGTAGCGGCTGGCAGATCTCGACGAGCGTGGCGTCCGATTTGTCCCTAGGGTCCGGGCAGGCCGACACCGACCGTGCCGCGCCCCGACCACCGGAGGATCCATGCGCCCACTGAGAACCCTCGCCGCCGCCGTGGCGGTCACCGCAGCCGTCGCCCTCGTGCCGTCCACCTCGGCCAGCGCGCAGGCGCCCACCGCTGCCCCGACCGCACCGACCGCACCGACCGCGCCGACCGCGCCCACCAAGGGGCCGTGCGCGTACACGCCGATGGAGGACACGACGTACTCGACCTTCGTCGGCCTGCCGCAGGACCCGCGCCACACGCCGGACCGCGGCACCACGGGCGTCACCCTGCGGACCAACCGGGGCGACATCCCCCTCGTGCTCGACAAGGCCGCGGCGCCCTGCACCGTGCAGAGCTTCGCGTTCCTCACCCGGGCGAAGTACTTCGACGACACCATCTGCCACCGGCTGACCTCCTACACGACCCCGCCCGCAGCCCTGTCGGTCCTGCAGTGCGGCGACCCGCTCGGCACCGGCTGGGGCGACCCGGGCTACTCCTTCAAGGACGAGCTCGACTCCGCCCGAGCGCTGGAGAACTGGCCCGGCTTCCCCGACGGCAGCCGCAAGGTCTACCCGCGGGGCACCCTCGCCATGGCCAACGCCGGGCCAGACACCAACGGCAGCCAGTTCTTCCTCGTCTACCGCGACTCCCGGCTGCGCCCCGACTACACGGTGTTCGGCCACGTCAGTGAGGAGGGGATGAAGGTCCTCGACCGGATCGCCGCCGGTGGCATCGACCCCGGCACCGAGGGCACACCGGAGGACGGGATCCCGGCCCTGCGCACCGAGATCGAGCGCGCCCGGTTCAGCGGCCACGGTGGTCCGCACGGTCGGTGAGCCCGACGTCCGCCGCCGGTTCCCCAGCCACGCCTCGCGTCCTCGCCCCGGGGGCCACGCGGCCCGCCCCTCGGGTGGGCGTGGCTGGGAGCCGGTGGCACGCAATACGGTGAGGTCATGCGCGTCTTGGTCACCGGCGGTGCCGGGTTCATCGGGTCCCACACCGTCGTCCAGCTGGCGGCGGCCGGGCACGAGGTCGTCGTCATCGACAGCTTCGCCAACTCCAAGCCCACGGTCGTGCCGCGGCTCGAGTCGCTCATCGGTGGACCGCTCGAGGTCCACGCGTTCGACCTGACCGACCGCGACAAGACCGAGAACCTGTTCGCCGAGCGCAAGTTCGACGCGGTGATCCACTTCGCCGGGCTCAAGGCCGTCGGCGAGAGCGTCGAGGTCCCGCTGGAGTACTACCAGAACAACCTCGACTCGACCTTCGCGCTGGTGCGCGCGATGCAGCGCCACGGCTGCCACAAGCTCGTCTTCTCCTCGTCGGCGACCGTGTACGGCGACAGCGCCGAGCCGCCGTTCACCGAGGACCTGCCCACGTCGGCCACCAATCCGTACGGCTGGACCAAGGTGATGATCGAGCAGGTGCTGCGCGACGTCGCCCGCACCGACGACCGTTGGCGGATCGCGCTGCTGCGCTACTTCAACCCCGTCGGCGCGCACTCCTCCGGCACGATCGGCGAGGACCCGCAGGGCATCCCCAACAACCTCATGCCGTTCATCGCCCAGGTCGCGGTCGGGACGCGCGAGAAGCTCAACGTGTTCGGCGACGACTACCCGACGCCGGACGGCACGGCCCTGCGCGACTACATCCACGTCGAGGACCTCGCCGCGGGGCACCTCGCCGCACTCACCCGGCTCGGCACCACCGACGAGGTCGTCTCGACGTGGAACCTCGGCACCGGCCACGGGACGAGCGTCCTGGAGGTGCTGCACGCGTTCGAGAAGGCCTGCGGCCACGAGCTCCCGCACGAGGTCGTCGGCCGTCGGGCCGGCGACATCGCCGCGTCCTACGCCGACCCGACCCGCGCCGAGAACGAGCTGGGCTGGAAGGCGACCCGCACCATCGAGGACATGTGCGCCGACCAGTGGCGCTGGCAGCGCGACAACCCGGTGGGCTACCCCGACTGAGCCGCCCGCACGACCCAGTCGAAGAGGGCCTGCTGGTGGGACACGGTCGCGGCGTCGACCTCGGGGTGCCACTGCACGGCGACCACCCGTCCGTCGGCCGACTCCATCGCCTCGACACAGCCGTCCTCGGTCGTGGCCGACAGCAGGTAGCCCTCGGCAAGCCGGTCGCAGGCCTGGTGGTGGTTGGACCAGCCACCACGCCGTAGCCCCCCACCATCGGTGGCCATGACGCGCTCGAGCAGGGTGCCGGGGACGACGTCCACGTCGTGGGGGTTGTTCGCGTGGGGGACCGTGGTCTCGTCGTAGTGCTGGTGGATCGTCCCGCCGAGCACGATGTTGAGCACCTGCATGCCGCGGCAGATGGCGAGCACCGGCAGCCCGGCCTCCACGGCTGCCCGGGTCACCGCGACGTCGGCGGCGTCCTGCTCGGCCGGCGGGTGGGACTCCTGCGGATGGACGTCGGGCACCCCGAACGGCCGCAGGTCCAGGTCGTCGCCGCCCTGGAGCACCACGGCGTCGGCGCGGGCCACGAGGTCCCGGGCTCGCTCGAGGGTGTCGGGCCACGCGAGCAGCGGCTCTCCCCCGGCGCGGGTGATCGCGTCGACCAGGGTGCGCGGTGCGAAGACGCCCGGACGCTCCCGTCCCTCGATCACCCCCGCCCAGCGAGCGGGCACGAGGACGAGCGGACGCGGCATACCGACGACCCTAACGAGCGGCCCGCCGGGGTGGGATGCGGCTCACAGCGGGTCGGGACCTTCGCCCCTGCCGAGTTGCCTACGACGGGGCGTAGTATGTACTACGTACCGTAGTAGTGCCCCGTAGTCGTGCAGAGAACCCCGGAGCCCCGATGGACAACCTCGACCTGGCCAGGTGGCAGTTCGCCATCACCACCGTCTACCACTTCCTGTTCGTGCCGGTGACGATCGGCCTGTCGGCCCTCGTCGCCTGGTACCACTCGTCGTGGGTACGGCGCCGCCGCCAGGACGACCTGCGGCTCGCCAAGTTCTTCGGCAAGCTCTTCACGATCAACTTCGCCCTCGGGCTGGTCACCGGGATCGTGCAGGAGTTCCAGTTCGGGATGAACTGGTCCGACTACAGCCGTTTCGTCGGCGACATCTTCGGGGCGCCGCTGGCGATCGAGGCGCTCCTGGCGTTCTTCCTCGAGTCGACCTTCCTCGGCCTGTGGATCTTCGGCTGGGGGCGCATCCCGGAGAAGCTGCACGCCGCCTGCATGTGGATCGTGCACGTCGGCACGCTGCTCTCCGCCTACTTCATCCTCAGCGCCAACTCGTTCATGCAGAACCCCGTGGGGTACCGCCTCAACCCCGAGACCCAGCGGGCCGAGCTCACCGACTTCGTCGCGGTCCTCACCAACAAGGTCCAGCTGGTGACGTTCCCCCACGTCGTCGCCGCGGCCTACCTGGTCGGTGGTGCGGTCGTCATGGCGGTCGCGCTGTGGCACCTGCGTCGCGTGGACGTCGGTCGCGACGAGGGCATGTACCGCCGGGCCACCCGGCTGGGCGCCGTGGTCACCCTCGTCGCCGGGCTCGGCCTGGCCGTGACGGGCGACATCCAGGGCAAGATCATGACCGACGTCCAGCCCATGAAGATGGCTGCGGCCGAGGCGTTGTACGAGAGCTCGGACGGCAACGCACCGCTCTCGCTGTTGACGGTCGGCTCGCTCGACGGCAGCGAGGAGAAGTTCGCCGTCACCGTCCCCGGGCTGCTGAGCTTCCTCGCGACCGGCCACTTCGACGGCAGCGTCCAGGGCATCAACGAGCTCAAGGCGGAGTACGCCCAGAAGTACGGCACCGGCAACCCGCTCACCGTGGACGCGACCTACACGCCCAACATCCCGCTGTCCTACTGGAGCTTCCGGCTGATGATCGGCGTCGGGATGGCCGCCTGCCTCATCGCCCTCATGGTCCTGTGGACGACGCGCGGCGACCGCATCCCACGGGCTCGCTGGTGGCAGTGGGTCATCCTCGCGACACCGCTGCTGCCCATCCTCGGCAACAGCTTCGGGTGGATCTTCACCGAGGCCGGCCGCCAGCCATGGCTCGTCTTCGGCGTGATGTCCACGAGCACCGGTGTCTCCCCGTCCGTCTCGGCCGGCGAGGTCGTGACGTCGATGGTCGTCTACACGCTGCTCTACGGCGTGCTCGCGGTCATCGAGGTGAAGCTCTTCCTGACGTACCTGCGCGCCGGGGCCCCACCGTTCGAGGAGCCCGTGGTCGCCGCCGACCAGGACGACGACGCGCCCCTCGCCTTCGCCTACTGACCACCCCCGCCGACCGACCTGCTGACTGACTGACTGACTGACTGACTGACTGACTGACTGAAAAGGATTGCACCGCAATGGAACTCAGCACCGTGTGGTTCATCATCATCGCCGTCCTGTGGACCGGCTACTTCGTCCTCGAGGGCTTCGACTTCGGTGTCGGGATGCTGCTGCCCGTCCTCGGGCGGGGCAAGGACGCCGAGACGACCGAGAAGCGCCGCCGGGTCATGATCAACACCATCGGCCCCGTCTGGGACGGCAACGAGGTGTGGGTGCTCACCGCCGGAGGCGCGACGTTCGCGGCGTTCCCGCACTGGTACGCCACGATGTTCAGCGCCTTCTACCTCCCGCTGCTGCTCATCCTCGTCGCCCTCATCGTGCGCAACCTCGGGTTCGACTACCGCGGCAAGCGTGACGACGCGCAGTGGCGGGCCCGGTGGGACGCGGCGATCATCGTCGGCTCGGCGGTCTCTGCCCTCTTGTGGGGCGTCGCCCTGACCAACGTGGTGCGTGGACTGCCGATCGACGCGAGCAAGGAGTTCACGGGCAACCTCTTCACCCTGCTCAACCCGGTGTCGCTGCTCGGCGGCCTCGTGACCGTGGGGCTGTTCCTCACCCACGGCGCGTTGTTCGTGGCCCTCAAGACGACCGGCCCCATCCGCGCGGATGCGCGCGGCATCGCCACGAGGACCGGAGCCGTGACGGCGGTGCTCGCCGTCGGCCTGCTCGCGATCCTGGGGGCGGCCGACGGGAACCCCGGCTCGTGGGTGACGACGGTGGTCGCTGCCGGGGCCCTCGTCGCCGCGCTGACCGCCAACCTGCGGGGCCGGGAGGGGTGGGCCTTCGTCGGCACCTTCGTCACCATCGCGATGGCGGTGGCGACCTACTTCCTGCTCCTGTTCCCCGACGTCATGCCCAGCACCCTCGACACCGCCTGGTCCCTGACGACCGCGAACGCCTCGAGCACGCCCTACACGTTGGAGATCATGACCTGGGTGGCCGTCGTGTTCACCCCGATCGTCCTGCTCTACCAGTCGTGGACGTACTGGGTCTTCCGCAAGCGCATCGGGACCCAGCACATCCCGGCGGCCGGCCCCACCCCGACGACGCCGGACGCCCCGACGACCACACCGACGACCACCCCGTCGACCACCCCGTCGACTGGGCCGTCGGCTCCCTCCCCCGAGCCCAGCGTCCGCTGATGCGCCCGTTCGACCCCCAGGTGCTGCGGGCCCTGCCCGAGGCCCGACGTCCGCTGGCCGTCCTGGCGGCCGTGGGCGTGGCGCAGGGCGTCGCGACCGTCGCGACCGCCTTCGCCCTGTCCTCCGTCGTGGTCGCGGTGGTGAGGGGGACACCGCTCGGTGAGCCCGCGGCATACCTCGTCGGCCTGTTCGTGGTCCGGGGCGTGCTCGCCCTCACGGGCGAGCGGGTGGCTGCCTCGGCCGGCGCGGCGGTGAGCGCGGGTGCACGCACCCGGTTGCTGCGGCACTGGGCCGAAGCGCCTGCCGGGCGTCGGCCGGACCCTGCGCAGGCCCTCGTGCTGGCCGACCAGGGGGCGACGAGCATCGAGCCCTACGTCGCCCGCTTCCTGCCCGCCCTGGTCTCGGCCGCCGTCGTCCCGGGGCTGGCGGTCGTGGTCCTCGCATTCGTCGACTGGCCGAGTGCACTGGTCGTCGTCCTCACGCTGCCGCTGCTCCCCCTCTTCGCCGCGCTCATCGGTGCGACGACGCGGGATGCGACGCAACGCCGCTGGCAAGCCCTGGCCGGGCTCTCCGGGCACTTCCTCGACGTGGTGCGTGGACTGCCGACGCTGGCGGCGTACGGCCGCGCCGAGCGCCAGACCGCGGTCATCGGCGAGGTGAGCCAGCGCCACCGTCGCGCGACCATGGCGACCCTGCGGCTGGCGTTCCTCAGCTCTGCGGCCCTGGAGCTGCTCGCGACGATCTGCGTCGCGATCGTCGCGGTCATCGTGGGGCTGCGGCTGTCGCACGGCGGCATGGAGCTCGGGACCGCTCTCGTGGCGATCCTCCTGGCGCCGGAGGCGTACTGGCCGGTGCGGCGGGTGGGCGCGGAGTTCCACAGCGCCGCCGACGGCGCCACCGCCCTCCTCGAGGTCACCCGGCACCTGGCCGACCCCGATCTGGCCTCGGCACGGGCCGTCCCCGCCAGCACCCTCCTCGAGACCGTCCCCACGGCCGCTCGGGTCGAGGTCCACGGCCTCGGTCACACCCACCCCGGGGCGACCCACCCGGTGCTGCACGGGTTGGAGCTCACCGCCGGCGTCGGCCTGACCGTGGTCACCGGGCCGTCGGGGGTCGGGAAGTCGACCCTCCTGGCCCTCGTCGCCGGACTGCGCACCCCGACCCACGGGACCATCACCAGCCCGGCCGCCCACCTCGTGACGCAGCGACCCTTCCTCACCCCCGACAGCATCCGCACCAACCTCACCCTCGGGGGCGATCCGGCCACGGGCAACGAGGCCCTGTGGGCGGCGCTGCGCCAGGTCGGGCTCGACGGCCCCGTCGCCGCGCTGCCCGACGGACTCGACTCGCCCCTCGGCGATGACGGGCGAGGTCTGTCCGCCGGGCAGCGGGCCCGGCTGGTGCTCGCCCGTGCCACGTTGAGCGAAGCCACCGTCCTGCTGCTCGACGAGCCCACGGCCCACCTCGACCCGACCAGCGCCGCCCTGGCGCACGAGGTCATCGCCGCCCTCGCCGAACGTCGCTGCGTGATCGCCGTGACCCACCGCCCCGAGCTCGTGGCCCTCGCCGACCGGCACGTCCACCTCCAGCCGGTCGGGGTGCCGGCATGACCGGCCGCCGACCGGGGCTGCGGCTGGCCTCCCCCCGCACCGTCCTCGCCGGTGTCATCGGCGCCGGGGCCCTCGGCTCGGGCGTCGCCCTCACCGCGACCTCGGGGTGGTTGATCGTCCGGGCGGCCGAGCGTCCCGTCATCCTCACCCTGCTCACCGCGATCGTCGCCGTCCGGGCGTTCGGCATGGCGCGTCCCCTCCTGCGCCACTGGGAGCGCCTGCGCTCGCACGACGCAGCCCTGGACGACCTCGCCCACGCCCGCACCGACGTGTATGCGGCCCTGGTGCCGCTGACCCCGGCGCGCCTGCCGCGCCACGGTCGGGCAGCGGTGCTCCACGGGGTGGTGGACGACGTCACCGACCGGGTCGAGGCCCAGGTCCGCGTCACCGTGCCGGTGGTCGCGGTCGGCGTCACGGGGCTGGGCACCGTGGCGCTGTGCTCGGTCGTCGAGCCCCGGGCGGGTGCTGTCGTCGCAGCGCTCCTGGGCGTGGTCCTGCTCGTCACCGCCCTCGCCTGGCGGGTCGAGACGCGCAGCCAGGTCGAGCTCGGCGAGGCGCGGGCAGAGCTGACGCAGGTCAGCGAGCTCGTCGCCGCACAGGCCGACGAGCTGCGCGCCATCGGGGCCACCGGCAGCGCACTCGGCCGGCTCGACGTGGCGCACCGGTCCGTGGCGCGGTGCACCCGGCGGCAGGCCTGGGGGCGCGCCGTCGCCGCAGGGGTCCTCCCGCTGGCCACGGCCCTGGCGACCCTCGGGTGTGCCCTCGCGGCCCGCGGGAGTGGGCACTCCGACCCGGTGCTCGCCCTGCTCGTGCTGGCACCGTTCGCGCTGGCCGAGGTGTTCGGGCCGCTGCCGGACGTCGCCCGGTCGTGGGCCCGCGCCCGCTCCAGCGCCGCCCGCCTCGAGTCGCTGCTCGACGCCTCCCCCGCCGTCGTCGACAGCCTCCCTCCTGACGGCCTCCCTCCTGACGGCGTCCCGAGCGCGACGTCCCAAGGGCGCAGGCTGTTGCCCGGGGGCGTCCCACGCCTGGAGCTGCGGGGCGTCAGCGCCACGTGGGACGGCACGCGCGACCACCTCCCCACGACCGACCTCGACGTGTACCCCGGCTCGGTCCAGGCCGTGGTCGGTCCCAGTGGCTGCGGCAAGTCGACCCTGTTGGCCGTCCTCGCCCGGCAGCTCGACCCGTCGGACGGCCGGTACCTCGTCGACGGGACAGACGTCCGTGACCTGCCGGCTGCGACAGTGCGCGACCTCGTCGCGGTCGTCGACGACGAGCCTCACGTCTTCGCGACCAGCCTCAGGGAGAACCTGCGACTGGCCCGCCCCGACGCCGACGACGCCGCCATCGTGCGAGCCCTGCGCGATGCCGGTCTCGGTGGGTGGTTCGACGCCCTGTCGGACGGGCTCCAGACCGCCCTCGGCAGCGGTGGGCAGGGCGTCAGCGGTGGGGAGCGCGCCCGGCTGTCGATCGCCCGCGCCCTGCTGTCCGGCCGTCCGGTGCTGCTCCTCGACGAACCCGTCGCGCACCTCGACCACCCCACAGCGGTCGCCGTCCTGCGCGACCTCCTGCGCTGCCGCGGAGGGCGGACCGTGGTGGTGGTCAGCCACCGCCCGGAGGGGCTCACCGACGCGGACGGCATCATGGACCTGACGCGCCCGGAGGTCGGGCTCGTCGGACAGGTGGGATGAGGATGCCGCACAAGGCGATCAACAAGCTCGGTGAGCTCGAGCGCGCCGTCATGGACGCCGTCTGGCAGGCCGGTGCCGAGGGTCGGTCGCCGCTGTCGGTCCGCGCCGTCCACGACGAGCTCAGCCGCAGCCGGGACCTCGCGTACACGACCGTGATGACCGTGATGGGTCGCCTGGCGGAAGCCGGCCTGCTCACGCAGGAGCGCAGCGGGCGGGCCTACCTGTATGCCGCGGCCGACTCCCGCGAGGAGCTCACCGCCACCTCGATGCGGGACCAGCTCAGCGGGATGGCCGCCCGGGACCGCCGGACGGCGATGCTGCACTTCCTGGGCGACGCCTCCCCGGACGAGATCGCCGACCTCAAGGCGGCCCTCGCCGAGGTCGAGCAGCGGCACGCGGCCCGGGAGTCCTGACCTGGCCGGCAGCGCCGCTCCTGCCGCTGCCACGGTCGCCCTGGCCGTGGCCGCCGGGCTGTTCGCCGGGCCCGGGCCACGGGTGATGGCCGGGCTGACCCGGTTCAGGCGGGCGCCGTTCGAGGCGCTCGTCGTCTGGCAGTGCGTCTCGCTCGCGGGGGTCCTGTCGGCGCTGGCCGTCGCCCCGGCGGCGGTCGCCGGCGCTCGCCTCCCGGCGTGGGCCACGCTGGCGGCCCTCGCGTTCAGTGCCGCGATGCTCGCCCGGGTGCTGTGGTCCGGCCACCGCGTCGGCACCCGGCTGCGCAGCGAGCGGCGGCGGCACCGGGAGCTCGTCGACGCGCTCGGCACCCACGACTCCCGGACGGCAGCCCTGGCCGGCCGCGAGGTCCGCGTCCTCGCCCACCCCACGCCCACGGCATACTGCCTGCCCGGTCGGCGCCAACGCGTGGTCCTCACCGAGGGCACCCTGCTGGCACTGCCGGCCGAGGAACTCGCTGCCGTGCTCGCCCACGAGCGCGAGCACCTGCGCGCCCGGCACGACCTCGTCCTCGAGTTCTTCGCCGTGCTCCACGAAGCGGTGCCGTCCCGGCTCCGGGCGGTCGAGGCGCTGCGCGAGGTCCGGCTGCTCGTCGAGGTGCTGGCCGACCGGGCTGCCCGCCGGGCAGCCGGACCGCTGCCGCTCGCCCGCGCGCTCGTCTCGCTCGCCGGCGGTGCGCACCCGGACACGGCGCTGGGCGCGACCGACGCCGACCCGGTCGATGACGATCCCGTGGACGGGCGTTCTCTTCCTACGGCCCCAGGGACACGCTCGGGGACACGCTCGGGGACACGCTCGGCGACCCGGGACCGGATGCTGCTCCTCACCGAGCCCGACGCCCCGCTGGCCCTGCGGGGCGTCATGCTGGTGTTCGCCCTCGTCGTGCTGGCAACCCCCGTCACACTGCTGGCCGTCGCGGTGGGCTGAATCGCGGCAGGGTTGAATGGCGCCATGAGTGCCAAGCCCTACCGCGTGACCGTCGTCTGCACCGGCAACATCTGCCGCTCCCCCATGGGGGAGTTCCTGCTGCGCGAGCGGTTCGCCGACGCCGGGCTGCAGGACGAGGTCGTCGTCGACTCGGCCGGCACCCACTCCTGGGAGGTCGGCAACCCCGCCGACCCCCGCACCCTCGCGGTCCTGGCCCGCAACGGGCACGAGGACCTCGGCGGCCGCGACCACGTGGCGCGCAAGTTCGAGCGGTCGTGGTTCGACGAGGTCGACCTCGTCCTCGCGGCCGACGCCGGCCACCACCGTGAGCTGACCAAGCTCGCCCGCACCGACGAGCAGCGCGCCAAGATCCGGATGTTCCGCTCGTTCGACCCCGTCTCGGTCGGCGATGACGACCTCGACATGGACGACCCCTGGTACGGCGACGACAGCTCCTTCGACCAGACCTACGCCGAGATCACCGCCGCGGCGGACGGCGTCGTGGAGCACGTACGGCGCGAGCTCACCTCCCGCCGCGCCTGACCTCCGCCCGCCGCGCCTGACCTTCGCCCGCCGCGGGTCCCTACGCCGCAGACCGGAATAGTTGAAAACGAAACGATGTTGCGGTGGCATGACCACGATGAGCAGCATGACGACGCCGTTCAGCCTCCGCCTGGCCCTCGCCGAGGGACTCGCCGACCGCGGTGACCACGCGTCCGCGGCTGCCGCCTTCGCGGAGCTCGTCGACGAGGCCACCCGCGAGGACGTCGGGCACGGCACCACCGCGCTGCGCACCTCGTTGGCCCGCGCCTACTTCGGCTCCGCCCAGCTCGGCCGCGCCGAATCGGTGCTGCGCGAGCTGGTCGACGAGTCGCCGGACGACGGGTACCTGCACCTGCTGCTCGGCCGCACCCTGCAGCGCCAGCGTCGCCACGACGACGCCCGCCGCCACCTGACCCTGGCTGCCGTCCTCGGTGACCACGAGCGCCCCACCGCCTACGGTGAGGCTCGGGTCTCCTGAGCCCCGGCCGGGACCACCCCGCCTGAGAGGACGACGATGACCGACTACGGACACGAGCTGGAGTTCGGGATCTTCCCGAGCCCGGATGCCGACCGCTTCCCCGAGACCCTCGCGATGGCCGAGGCGGCGGACGTCGGCGGCCTCGACCTGGTGACGATCCAGGACCACCCGTACCAGGCGAAGCACCTCGACGCCTGGACCCTGCTGTCGGTCATCGCCGCCCGCACGACGTCGGTCCGGGTGGCCCCGAACGTCGCCAACCTGCCGCTGCGCCCGCCGGTCGTCCTGGCCCGCAGCGTCGCGACGCTGGACCAGCTGAGCGGCGGTCGGGTGGAGCTGGGCCTCGGGACCGGGGCGTTCTGGGACGCGATCGTCGCCGCCGGCGGCCCGCGCCGCACCCCCGGCGAGGCGGTCGAAGCCCTCGAGGAGGCGATCGCCGTGATCCGCGGCCTCTGGTCCGGTCGGGGCTCGGTCACCGTCGACGGCGACCACTACCCCGTCAAGGGCCTGCACGCCGGTCCGGCCCCGGCCCACGACGTGGCCATCTGGCTCGGTGCCTACAAGCCGCGGATGCTCCGCGTCACCGGTCGGCTCGCCGACGGCTGGCTCCCGAGCATGGGGTACGCCGCGCCGGAGGCCCTGTCGGCGATGAACGCCACCCTCGACGAGGCGGCCGTCAAGGCCGGGCGCTCACCGGTCGACATCCGCCGGCTCTACAACATCCACGGCCGGTTCGGGTCGGGCGCCGGACTGCTCGAGGGCCAGCCGCGCGACTGGGCCGAGCAGCTCGCCGAGATCACGCTCGACCAGGGCATGAGCACGTACATCCTCGCGGTGAGCAGCCTCGACGACGTCGAGCGGTTCGCCACCGAGGTGGCGCCGCTGACCCGAGAGCTCGTCGACGCCGAGCGAGCACGCGCCGCCACCCGTCCGGACGAGGACGGCTCGACCGACGAGAGCCTCACCGGAACCGAACCGACCAGCACCGCAGGGGGATTCGCCGAGGAGCCGTCCTCGCAGGGACGGCCGCTCGAGGTCCGCGCCACGACGGCGCCCGGCACGCAGGTGCCCGCCGACGTCTGGGACGAGTCCACCCGGCCGAGTGCGCCCGTCGACCCGGACGAGCGGTTCACGGCCAGCCAGCAGGCGACCGGCCAGCACCTCGTCGACGTCCACGACCACCTGCGCGGCGAGCTCGAACGCCTCCGCGACGTCGTCGAGCAGGTGGCCCAGGGAGAGACGGACGCCGGGCGCGCTCGCAACATCATCAACGAGCTCACGATGCGCCAGAACAACTGGACTCTCGGGGCGTACTGCGCCTCCTACTGCCGCGTCGTCACCGGCCACCACACGCTCGAGGACCGTTCGGTGTTCCCGCACCTGCGCCACAGCGACCCGCAGCTCGCCCCGGTGATCGACCGGCTCGAGGCGGAGCACCACGTCATCCACGACGTCCTGGAGAAGGTCGACCACGCCCTCGTGCAGATGGTCTCCGGCGAGCGGGGCACCTCGGTGGTGCGCGAGGCCGTCGACCTGCTCAGCGCGACGCTGCTCTCACACCTGTCCTACGAGGAGCGCGAGCTCATCCCCGCCCTCTCCCGCCACGGCTTCAGCTGAGCGGGCCCCGCGAACACGGCTCCGCGCCATACCCCTCCTGGGAGGTATGGCGCGGAGTCTCGCGTCGCGTGGAGAAGATCAGACGGTGATCGAGCGGTGGCGCTGGCCGACGCCGGCGGTGCCGTACGGGTAGTCGTCCGCCTGCGGGGCGCTGACCGTGCTGAGCCTGTCGAGCTGCTCGGTGGTCAGGTCGAGGTCGGCGGCCGCGAGGTTGTCGGTGAGCTGGGTGACGTTGCGGGCACCGAGGATGACCGAGGTGACCGCGGGCTGCGCGGCGACCCACGCCAGCGCGACCTGCGCCGAGCTGACCCCGGCCTCCTTCGCGACCTCGCCGACGGCGTCGATGACCGCCCAGGTGCGCTCCTGCTCGTTCCGCGGGCCGTACGCCTCCATGCCGCGCTCCGGGTCCTCCCCGAGACGGGACTCACCGGTCGGGGTGGTGTCGCGCTGATACTTGCCGGTCAGCCAGCCACCGGCCAGCGGCGACCACGGCAGCATCCCGAGGCCACCGTCGAGGCACGCCGGGACGACCTCGTGCTCGATGTCGCGGACCAGCAGGTTGTACTGCGGCTGCAGCGTGACCGGTGGGGTCCAGCCGTGCTCGCGCGCGGTGTGGACGGCCTTGGTGACCTGGTAGCCGAGGTAGTTCGAGAAGCCGTAGTAGGAGATCTTGCCTGCGCTCACGGCGTCGTCGAGGAAGCGCAGCGTCTCCTCGAGCGGGGTCACTGCGTCCCAGGCGTGCATCTGGTAGAGGTCGATGTGGTCGACGTCGAGCCGGGTCAGGGACGCGTCGAGGGCCTGGCGCAGGTGGCGACGGGACAGGCCCTGGTCGTTGTTGCCCTGGCCCATGGCGAAGCGGCCCTTGGTGGTGATGACGAGGTTCTTGGCGTCGTCGGGGTGGGCCTTGAGCCAGCGCCCGATGATCTCCTCCGAGACGCCGGTCGAGTAGACGTCGGCGGTGTCGAGGAACGTGCCGCCCGCCTCGACGTAGGCCGTGATGATGTCGCCGGAGGTGGCTTCGTCGGCCTCCGCCCCGAAGGTCATCGTGCCGAGGCACTGGGTGGAGACGACGGTGCCGCTGGATCCGAGTGTGGTGTAGCGCATGGGTTCCACCGTATGTCGCGTGGCTCCGGCCCGCTCGGCAGTGGGGAACCGGGGGTGGGTACCGAGCAGCGTCACGGCCGG
Organism: Pedococcus aerophilus; assembly: GCF_039532215.1. Lineage (NCBI taxonomy): Bacteria > Bacillati > Actinomycetota > Actinomycetes > Micrococcales > Intrasporangiaceae > Pedococcus > Pedococcus aerophilus. The sequence continues at coordinate 2,135,510 of NZ_BAAARN010000001.1, forward strand.
GATGCGGTGTCGGGCCGTCGTCGTACGGTGGGAGGACCGGAAGGAGAGATGCCATGCCCGCACCGCGCACCTATCCCGCAGGAGTCACCTCCTGGGTCGACCTCGAGGTGGCCGAGCTCGACACGGCCCGCGACTTCTACGGCGGCCTGTTCGGTTGGACCTTCACCCAGGCCACTCCCGACAGCGCACCGTTCCGCTACCTCGTCGCCCAGCTCGACGGGCAGGACGTGGCCGGCCTCGGCACCCCGCTCAAGGAGCGTGAGGGTCCGCCGCAGTGGACGACGTATGTCGCCGTGGACGACGCCGACGCCACCGTCGCCCTCGTGGAGAGCAGGGGAGGCTCGGTGGTCGACGCCCCCGGCGACGCGGGCGAGGGCGGGCGCTCCGCCCTGTGCGCCGACCCCGAGGGGGTGCGCTTCGGGTTGTGGCAGGCCAGGCGGCGGTTGGGCTCGCAGGTGACCAACGTGCCCGGCGCGTGGAACTTCAGCGACCTGCACTCCGCGGACCCCGAGGGTGCTCCAGCGTTCTACTCCGCCGTGTTCGGCTGGGAGGTGGCCGACCTCGGGTTCGCGAGACTGATCCGCCGACCCGGGTACGGCGACCACCTCGCGTCGACGACGGACCCCACCATCCGCGAGCGACAGGCCGAGATCTCCGCCCCGCCCGGGTTCGCCGACGCGATCGGCTGGGTCGTCCAGCTCGACGCGGACGAGACGCCGCACTGGCACGTGAGCTTCACCGTCGCCGACCGTGACGCGGTGGCCGAGACGGCCGAGCGGCTCGGCGGCACCGTGATCGGCACCCGCGACACGGACTGGACGCTCGAGGCCCTCATCGCCGACCCCGTCGGAGCGCGGTTCACGGCGAGCCAGTTCGAGCCCGACGGCACCTGAACCAGCCAGCTCGAGTCGAGGTCGGCCCTCGCTGCGGTGCTCCCGGACGGGTGTGCAGGAGGGGTCCGATCCTCTGGGAGACTGAGGCCATGGCTTCGCTTGCTGACGCGACCCCGTCCATCGCCCTCGGCTCGCTCGACGGCCGCTACCGCGGCGTCGTCGCGCCGCTCGTCGACCACCTGTCCGAGCCGGCCCTCAACCGGGCCCGGGTCCGGGTCGAGGTCGAGTGGCTGATCTGGCTGACCACCCACCAGGTCGTCCCGGGTGTGCGGGCCCTCACCGAGGCCGAGCAGGTCCAGCTGCGCCAGGTCGTCGAGGACTTCGGCTCCGACGAGATCGAGGAGCTCGCGACGATCGAGCGCGAGACCCTCCACGACGTCAAGGCGGTCGAGTACTTCCTCAAGCGCCGCCTCACCGCCATCGCCCCCGCCGAGGAGGACGCCGGCCTCGCCGAGCTGATCCACTTCTGCTGCACGAGCGAGGACATCAACAACCTCTCCTACGCGCTCATGGTGCAGGGCGCTGTCCAGCAGGTATGGCTCCCCCGCGCGACCCGTCTCGTCGAGGCCGTCGCGACGATGGCCTCCGACCTGCGTGACGTGCCGCTGCTCGCCCACACCCACGGCCAGCCGGCGACGCCGACGACCATGGGCAAGGAGCTCGCGGTCCTCGCCCACCGCCTCGGTCGCCAGCTGCGCCGCATCGAGGGCGCCGACTACCTCGGCAAGCTCAACGGAGCCACCGGCACGTATGGCGCGCACCTGGCCGCCGTCCCCGAGGCCGACTGGCCGACGCTGAGCCGCGGGTTCGTCGAGTCCCTGGGCCTGGAGTGGAACCCGCTCACCACCCAGATCGAGAGCCACGACTGGCAGGCCGAGCTCTACGCCGACGTCGCCCGGTTCAACCGGATCCTGCACAACCTCTGCACCGACGTGTGGACCTACATCTCGATGGGCTACTTCGCCCAGGTCCGCGGCCAGGGCACCGTCGGCTCGTCGACGATGCCGCACAAGGTCAACCCGATCCGCTTCGAGAACGCCGAGGCCAACCTCGAGGTGAGCAACGCCCTCCTCGACGTGCTCGGCTCGACGCTGGTCAACAGCCGACTGCAGCGCGACCTCACCGACTCCTCGATGCAGCGCAACATCGGGTCGGCGTTCGGCCACTCGCTGCTCGCCATCGACAACGCCGAGCGTGGCCTCTCCGGGCTCGACGCGGTCCCCGCGGCGATGGCGGCAGACCTCGACGCCAACTGGGAGGTCCTCGGCGAGGCGGTGCAGTCCGCGATGCGTGCGCTCGGCGCCCAGGGCGTGGCCGGCATGGAGAACCCGTACGAGCGGCTCAAGGAGCTCACCCGCGGTCGCCGGATCACCGGTGACGACCTGCGCGAGTTCGTCCACGGCCTCGGCCTGCCCGAGGACGTCGCCAACCGGCTCGCGGCGATGACCCCGGCGACGTACATCGGTGCCGCCCCGGAGCTCGTCGACCACCTCGACTGACCTGCTCGTCGGAGGACCCCGGGCTGCCCGACGGCCCGCCCCCTGTCGGTGGGCGGGGCTAGCGTGACGTCCCATGACGGCACGCAAGGCGAAGCTGGCGGACATCGGTGACATCGCTCTCGGGCTGCCCGAGGTCGAGGAGGGCACCTCGTGGGGTCGCCCGGCCTACGTCGTGCGGAAGAAGTCGTTCGTGCACTTCCGCGAGCCTCGCCCCGATGCCGTCGACCCCGACACCGGGGAGCGGATGGACGACGTCATCATCGTCACGGTCGCCGACCAGGACGACAAGGAGGCGCTGGTCGCCTCGGACGGGCCGTGGTTCACCACCCCGCACTTCGACGGCTACAACGCGGTCCTGGTCCGCGAGCGCGACCTCGGGAAGCTGACCCGTCGCGAGCTCGAGGAGGTCATCACCGACGCGTGGGCCGCCCGGGCACCGAAACGCCTCGTCGCGAAGTTCTTCGACGAGGCGTGAGCGGCGACGCGGGACGGGACCGCGTCAGGAGGGGCAGCGTCAGACGGTGACCTTGCCCTCGGGGGTGTCGAAGGTGACCGACAGCAGCCCGGGGGTGCCGTGCGGTGCGACGAAGGTGAAGTCGATGACCGAGGACGTCTCGTCGGCCTTCATGTCGAGCCAGTCGCGGACACGGGCCGGGTCGCCGGCGATCTGCAAGCCGTCGATCGTGACCTGCGTGTTGGCCGCGGTCGAGGGGTGCAGCGCGGGGTCGTCCCACTTGATGAAGAACGGCAGCTGCGGGTCGGACATGAGGCCCTTGACGCCGAGCTGGCGCCAGCGCAGCTCCACGCCATCGGGGCGGTGCCGGTTGCCGACGACGGCCTCGCGGCCGATGCGCTGCTCGAACGGCGCGAGGTCGTCGACCGCGACGACCCAGCCCAGCCAGCCACCGCCGGCCTCGGAGCGCGCGCGGACGGCCTGCCCGAAGGGGGCCTTGTCAGAGGCGGGGTGGTCGAGCACCTCGACGACCTCGACGTACCGGTCATGGGCCAGCGGGAGGATCACGTTGCGAGTGCCGAAGCGGGGGTGGATGCCCCCGTCGACTGCGTCCACCCCGATGACCTTCGCCAAGCGAGCAGCGGTGGCTTGCAGGCCGTCGTGCTCAGCTGCATACGAAACATGGTCAACTCGCATACCCGACATCGTGACACACCCCGGAGAGTGCTCTTGACACGGGTGTGGTCAGTGGGACAGCGGTGCTTCCAGTGCCCCGCGCTGCCGAACCGCCTCGTAGATCACGATTGCCGCCGACGTCGCCACGTTGAGTGAGTTTGCCTTGCCCACCATGGGGATTCGGACCTTGTAGGCCGCGTGGGCGAGGACCTCGTCCGTGAGTCCGTACTTCTCCGCACCCACCGCGACGGCCACCGGGCCGGTGTAGTCGACGTCGGTGTAGTCGAGGTCCGTGTCGGGGGTCGTGGCCACCAGCGCGATGCCCCTGGAGTCGAGCCAGGCCAGGGTCGCGGCGGTCGAGTCGCTGGCCACCCGCACCGAGAAGACGGTGCCCTTGGACGCGCGCACGAGGTTGGGGTTGCCCCAGTCCGTGACGGGATCGGCGGCGATGACGGCCTCGACCCCGGCGGCGTCGGCGGTCCGGAGCATGGCGCCGAGGTTGCCGGGCTTCTCGACGCCCTCGCACAGGACCGTCAGGGCCTTCGGGCCCACGTCGAGGTCGGCGCAGCTGCGGACGACGGCGGGCACGACGGCGATGAATCCGTCGGGGCCCTCGCGGTAGGCCGCCTTCTCGAACGCCGCCCGCGAGACGAGCACCGTGTCCACGCCGGAGCGGCGCACCTCGTCGACCACGCGTGTCTGCGTCGCCGCGTCGAGCATGAGCTCGGGGCAGTAGTAGAGCGCCTCGGGGAGCACCCCGGCGTCCAGCGCCAGCGTGAGCTCCTCGTACCCCTCGATGAGTGTCTGGCCGGTCTCCTCACGGGTGCGGCGGCGGCGCAGGGACGCGAGCGCCTTGAGCCTCGGGTTGGACGGCGAGGTGATGTTCAGGTCAGCCATGGCGCGCTCAGTGTGTCAGGTCGGGCCCGGGTCGGGTGAGCGCTCGGTAGGACTGCCCGTGCGGCCCGGACCAGCCGACGGGCCTGCCGTCGAGGGCGGTGGCGAACGGCTCCGGCCCCTCGACCCGGGGCGGCACGACGGCGTCGCCGAGTCCTGTGCCGAGTCCCGCCACAAGTCCAGTGAGGAGGCTCGGGTGCTCGTTGGCGAGCCAGTGCGCCCCGATCGACCTGACCACCTCGACGAACTCCCGTCGCGTCGCCGCGCCGACGTAGGCCAGGACGGCCGAGTGCAGGACCACGAGTGTCGCCCCTGCCGGTGCCCTGGCCGCCAGCGCCGGCAGGTCGGTCACCAGGTCGCCGGTGACGAGCAGCGGCGGATCGGCGGCGACGACGTCGGCCGCAGCCCGCAGCCGGCGACGACGTTCGTCGTGCTCAGGCCAGACGAGGCACTCCAGCCAGCGCCGGTCGTCGCGGTCGGTGAGGTCGAGCGGGTTCAGGTCCAGCCCTGCCCGCCAGACCACCTCGGGGAGGGTCGTCGGGGGTGCGGCCTCGCCGGACCACGCGCAGGAGAGGACCGGGCCGGGTCCGTCGCCGACCACGCCGCGACCCCAGTCGTACCGGTAGCGGTCGGGGTAGAGGCACAACCCGGCGCTGGCGCCGACCTCCAGCAGGGCCAGCGGTCGCGGCAGCGTGGCCAGGGCCGGGACCAGCGTCGCGCACCGGCCCGCCTCGTTCGTCTGGGTGGAGCGGGTCAGCAGCTCGGATCGGACCCGGTCCCAGTGCTCGGGCAGCCAGCGCAGGAAGGCCTCCGGGTCCCCGACCGGTGCGCCGAGCAGCCGGCCGACCCCGAACAGGAGGTTGGGCTGCCGTTTCGCGGCGGGCACCGACGACAGGGCCTGCTGCGCCCACGGGTCGGAGGCCACGCCATACGCCAACCGCTCGTAGGTCGGCGACGACCCAGCCGCCTGTCCGCGCGCGAAGGCGAGGTACTCCGGGTCCGGCAGTTCGGACATCGCGCCATGATGGCACGCGGTGGTCGGGCAGACTGTCGGCCATGAGCCAGCCTGCCGTGACCGAGCACTACGCCCTGCGACAGAAGATCACCATGATGGTGAACCGCTACGAGATCCGGACGGTGGACGCCTCCGGCACCGAGGGTGGCGTCATCGCCGTCGCCCAGCAGAAGCGGATGGCGTTCAAGGAGCAGGTCACCTTCTACGCCGACGAGGACCGCAAGCAGCCGGTGTTCTCGTTCAAGGCCCGTCAGCGGATGGACCTCGGCGCGACGTATGACGTGTTCGACGCGAGCGGCGCGCCGATCGGCTGGTTCCGCAAGGACTTCGCCAAGTCGCTGCTGCGCTCGTCGTGGCACCTCGGCACCCCGGACGGACTCGAGGCGTTCGGCACCGAGCGCAACAAGAACGTCGCCATCGTGCGCCGGGTCTGGGAGTTCGTGCCGTTCGTCGGCGAGATCCCGCTGCCGTTCCTGTTCCATTTCGACTTCACCGCGCCCGACGGCAGCATCGTGCTGTCCTCGCAGCGCAGGCGCTCGCTGCGAGACCGGTACGACATCCACCTGCCCCAGGCGAGCAACGGCTGGCAGCTGGACTGGCGCGTCGGCCTCGCGATGGCGGTCGCGCTCGACGCGCTGCAGTCCCGCTGAGCGTGCGGCGGCCGCTGGTCCCGCCCCCCGGGACCAGCGGCCACAGTCGTTCGGCTCACTCCTCGAGGCGCCAGGCCTCCTTGAGGCTGAGCTTGCCGCCGGTCTGCATCAGCGCCCGGCGGTAGATCCGCTCCCCGGCCAGCACCAGCACCGCCGCGAACCCGACAAGCAGCACCATCGCCACCAGCGGCTCCCACCACGCGACACCGCCGTCGAGCATGCGGATCGGCATGAGCAGTGCGGAGACCGGTGGGAAGAACGACGCCACGGTGCGCACCGTCCCGTCGAGGAACAGGCCGCCGAAGAACATCAGCATGACGAGCATCGTCACCGGCGTCTGGGTGGACTGCAGGTCCTCGGTGCGCGAGGCGAGGGCGCCGGCGACGGCCCACAGGCACGAGAGCGCCACGAACCCGGCGAGGAAGAACGCCAGGAACCAGCCGACCGTCCCCGACACCCCGGCGATGAGGCCGCTGTAGTCGGTGAACGCGAGGCCGACGAGGGCCACCCCGACGTAGATCGCCATCTGCCCGACGGCCAGCACCGTGTTTCCCGCGATCTTGCCGGCGAGCAGCTGCCGCAACGGGATCGCCCCGGCGATGATCTCGACGATCCGCGACTGCTTCTCCTCGACGACGCTGCTGGCCAGAGCGATGCCGAAGGTCAGCGCGGCGATGTAGAAGAGGAAGGCGAAGGCGAAGCCCATCAGGTCGCTCAGCTGCGACTTCTTCGCGTCGCCGACCAGCTGCGTGGTGGCGACCTGGCTGCCCTGCTCGAGGGCGGTCAGCGTCGTGCCGGCGGCATCGGCGTTGCGGTCGATCGTGTCGGCCCGCACCACCTGCTGGACGACGGTGAGCAAGGAGGAGTCGGCGCTCTCCCTGGTGGTCAGCTCCCAGCCGGACGCCGTCTGGCGCAGCCACGCGTCGGCGTCCTCGTCCTCGACTGCGGACTTCGCCGCCGTGTCCGAGGACGAGCGGACGAGCTCCACCTTGACCGAGTCGTCGAGGACGGGTGCCTGGTCGGCGAGCTTCTCGACCATGGTCACCGCGGCCGGGGAGGAGGCGGCGATCTTCGAGGTGCTGGTGTGCCCGCTCAGGACGACCTGGAGCGCGAGCGCTCCGACGATCAGGGCCAGGGTCACTGCGGTCCCGATGAGGAACGACTTGTCGGTGAGCTTGACCATCACCTCGCGGCGGGCGACGAGCGTCCAGGCACTCCCCCCGGCGGCGCGCACGGGAGCCTCGTGCCGGTCGCCGAGCCCGCGCTGCGACGGGTCGCGGTCGTGGGCAAGGTCTGTGTCCTGGTGCGGGACGGGGGTCCGGGTGCTCATGCCGTCACCTCCTGGTAGATCTCGCTGAGTCTCGGGACGACGCGCCGGAACTCGTGGACCGGTCCGCGGGCCGCCGCCTCGCCGAGCACGTGCTGCTCGGCGCCGGGCTCGAGCACCTCGATCAGGGCCGTGCCGCCGTCGACGTCGGCGACGTGCACCCCGCGCTGGTCGCGGGTCCACCCGGCGTCGCCACCGAGGACGAGCCGGTAGCGGACCGGGCCGCCGGAGCGCAGCTCGTCGGCCGAGCCCTGGGCCACGACCTTGCCCCGCGCCATGACGACGAGCCGGTCGCAGAGGCGGTCGACGAGGTCGAGCTGGTGGGAGGAGAAGAGCACCGGCGTCCCCCGTCGGGTGTGCTCGCGCAGCAGGTCGGCCATCGAGTCGACCGCGGCCGGGTCGAGACCGGAGAACGGCTCGTCGAGAACGAGGGCGATCGGCGTCGGCACGAGCGCGGCGATGATCTGCACGCGCTGCTGGTTGCCGAGCGAGAGCTTCTCGACCGGGTCGCCCTGGCGGTCGCCGAGCCCGAACCGTTCGAGGTGCTCGACCACGGCGGCACGGGCGGCCGGCCCGCTCATCCCCCGCAGCTGGGCGAGGTAGACGAGCTGGTCGGCGATCGGCTGCTTCGGGTAGAGCCCGCGCTCCTCCGGCATGTAGCCGAACTGTCGCCGGTCGGCCGCGGTGATCGCCCGCCCCTGCCAGCGCACCTCGCCCTCGTGGATGCCGAGGACCCCCATCACCATCCGCATGGTCGTGGTCTTCCCTGCGCCGTTGCCACCGACGAAACCCGTCATCGCGCCGCCCGGCACCGGGAAACCCACCCCGTCGACCGCGGTGTTCTCCCCGAACCGTCGCGTCAGTCCCCGTGTCTCGAGCATCGTGTCCCCTGGTGCTGTCATGCCTCCACGCTAGGCAGGACCGGCCCGCCGGACCTCCCTCTGAGGGAGGAAAATGCGCGGGGTATGCCGCGGGCCCGCCACCGCGCGCCGCCCACCGGCCGCGGGGCGACGACCTCGGGTCACTCCCCCTGGGGGATGAGACCGGCCCGATGTGCCCAGACGACGGCCTGGACCCGGTCACGCAGGTGCAGCTTGGCCAGGCAGTTCGACACGTGCGTCTTCACGGTGGCCTCGCCGACGAACAACCTCGTCGCGATCTCGGCGTTGCTCAGTCCCTCACCGACGAGGACGACGACCTCCCGCTCCCGCTCGGTGAGCAGCGCGTACCCGGGGTCGAGTAGAGGGGCAGCCGGCTCTGACGGTGCGACGGGGGCCGGCGTGGAGGCAGCGGTCATCCGCTCGATGACGCGCCGGGTGACCTCAGGGGCGAGCAGCGCGTGGCCACCCGCTGCGGCGCGGACGGCCTCGACGAGGGTGTCGGCGTCGGAGTTCTTGAGCAGGAAGCCGCTCGCACCTGCCTCGAGGGCGTCGAAGAGGTAGTCGTCGCGGTCGAACGTCGTGAGGATGATGACCCGCCCGAGGTCCTCGGCGACGACCTGGCGGGTCGCCTCGATCCCGTCGGTGCCGGGCATCTGCACGTCCATGAGCACGACATCCGGACGCAGCGCACGAGCCTGCGCGACCGCCTCCGCGCCGTCGGCCGCCTCACCGACGACCTCGAGGTCGTCCTCGACGGACAAGATCATGGCGAAGCCCGACCGGACGAGCTGGTGGTCGTCGACGATGAGCACGCGCAACCGATCGCTCACCGCCGGGCACCTGCCTCTGCGTCGCTGGCCCGCTCGGCCGCGACGCCATCCACGTCGAGGCCCGGGTCGGCGACCACGAGGTCCTGCAGCGGGAAGCGCACCCGCACGCGGAAGCCCCCACCGATGCGTGGGCCGATGTCCACCTGCGCCCGGCGGGACGCAGCGCGTTCGCGGACGCCGAGCAGTCCCAGGCCGGACCCCGACGAGCCCGGTACGGGACGTCCGTCGTCGGTGACCTCGACCTCGACGAACGGCGACCCGACCGTGCGCTCGACCCGCAGCACGACCGAGGCGTTGGTGGCGGTGGAGTGCCGGCGCACGTTGGTCAGCGCCTCCTGGGCGATGCGGAAGACCGAGAGGCCGAGCGCGGCGGGGAGGTCTGCCGCGGCACCGGCGGGCGACTCGACGAGCTGGTACGTCACGCGCAGCCCCGGGGTCTCGACCTCGTCGACCAGGCCGGCGAGGTCGGCGAGCCCGGGCTCCGGAGCACGGTGGGTCGGGTCGCCCGGCCCTGTCGCGTCTGCCTCGGTGGGCTCGCGCAGCGCCCCGACCAGCGAGCGCATCTGGTGCACGGCCTCGCGCGACGACCCCTCGACGGAAGCCAGCGCGCGGCCCGCGGCGTCGGGGTCGCGGGTGAGCAGGCGCCGCGCGCCCGCTGCCTGGATCCCGATCACGGACACGTGGTGGGCCACGACGTCGTGCAGCTCACGCGCGATACGCAACCGCTCGCCCAGCACCGCGCGCTGCTGGCGGTCGGCGCTCTGATGGGCGATGGTGCGGGCCTGGTCGGCGAGCCGCGCCCGTTGCCGCGCCCCACGCCAGGCCACCTGTCCGCCGATGATGGCGCCACCGAAGTAGAGGGCGTTGACGATCCCGGTGATGACGACGCTCGCGGCGACCGGGCTGATCAGGCCGGGGCGGCGCGAGGCGTCCTCGCCGAGGCTGTCGCGGATGCTGTCGATGCCGCTGCCGATGGCGAACGTCCAGGCCAGCCACACGAACATGAACAGCACGACGCCGCCCATCACGACGAGCATGTCGCGACGGCTGCGGGCCCACGCGACCCCGCTGAAGATGGCGACGAAGTAGACGATCTGCAGGGCCAGCCCGCCCATGACCGGCGCCATCGTCACGCCGACCACGAACATGTGCAGCGCCGCGAGGGCTGCGACGGACAACGGCCAGCGGCGGCGGCCGACGAGCAGGAGCGTGCCGAGCGCGACGGCGAGGTACTGCACCCAGACCGGGGCGCTGACGCTGTCGAGCGCCCCGAAGCTGCGCGACATCTCCAGCGTCACGGCCGACAGCGCGAACGTCCCGCCCCCGACGACGAGGTCCCAGCGCGACACCTCGGCGCTGCGGAACCACGGGTCGTCGACCGCGAAGAACGCGGCCAACCGCGATCGCACGGTGGCGGGGGCAGCGGTCTGCACGGTCACCGGTCCACCCTAGGTCGGAGGCCGCGCGCCGGTCCTCCCCCTCGAGTCGGAGGTCCCGTAGGGAGCCCGCTCCCCCGGTGGGACCGGGCCCCTTCGCGGAGCGCGCGTTGGCGGTGGGCGCGTTCGCGGTGGGATCAGAGCAGGGAGCGCAGGATCGGCACGAGGCCGTCCTCGTCGACGTGGCCGGTGACCTCGTTGGCCGCGGCCTTGACCTCGTCGGGGGCGTTGCCCATCGCGACGCCGCGTGCCGCCCACTGGAGCATCTCCAGGTCGTTGCGCTGGTCACCGACGGCGACCGTGAACTGCGGATCGATCCCGAGCTGGCGGCGCAGGATCTCCAGCGCGGACCCCTTGGAGACACCCTCGGGGTTGAGGTCGAGCCACGCGCTGAAGCCGACCGCGTAGTTGACGCCGTGCAGGCCGATCCGCTCGGTGAGGGCCATGAAGTCCTCGGCGGTGCCGGTCGGCGACCGGAAGGTCACGCGCGTCACGGGCTCGGCGACGAGCTCCTCCCACGGCACCACGGTGAGCTCGCCCTGGAGCTCGCCGTCGGGGAACGGCGCACTCAGCTTGAACCCGACGCCGAGGTCCTCGACCGCGATCACGGCATCGGGCCACTCGTGACGCAGCAGGTTCAGCGCCGGCGCCGGGTCGAACGTGACCGCCTCGATGATCTGGAATCCCTTGTCGTGCGAGGGATCCAGCTCGAGCGTCACCGCGCCGTTGGAGCACACGGCATGCCCGGTCAGGATGCCCAGCTCCTCGAGGATGTACGTCGTCGCGGGGATGGAGCGGCCCGTCGAGATGATCACGTGGTGCCCGGCGGCGACCACCGCGTGCACGGCGTCGCGCACCTCGGGGGACAGCACTCCGGCGTGGTTGATCGTCGTGCCGTCGACGTCGAGGGCGACGAGGTGGGGGTGGACCATGGGTCCGAGCCTACGGAAGGCGCACGTGCTGCGGCCCGAGGTCCGAGATCTGGCGCGCGCCGAGCAGGGCCATGGTGCGCCGCGCCTCGGTCGCCAGGATGTCGGCGGCGCGCTGGACCCCGGCCTCGCCACCGGCCATGAGCCCGTAGAGGTAGGCACGGCCGACCATGACGCTGCTGGCGCCGAGGGCTACTGCCGCGACGACGTCGGCGCCGGACATGACGCCGGTGTCGAGCATGATTTCGGCGTCCTCACCCAGCGCTTCCCTCACGGCGGGCAGGAGTCGCAGCGGTACCGGCGCGCGGTCGAGCTGGCGGCCACCGTGGTTGGACAGCACGATCGCGTCGACGCCGGCGTCGACCACCATCTGCGCGTCGTGGACCGTCTGGATCCCCTTGATGATGAGCGGGCCCTTCCAGAACGAGCGCACCCACTCGAGGTCGGCCAGGGTCATCGTCGGGTCGAACAACGTGTTGAGCAGCTCGGCGACCGTGCCGTCCCAGGACGCCAGCGACGCGAAGGTCAGCGGCTCGGTGGTGAGCAGGTTGCCCCACCAGCTCGGGTGCAGTGCGGCGTCGGCGACCGTCTTGACCGTCAGGGCCGGCGGGATCGAGAACCCGTTGCGGACGTCACGGAGCCGCGCACCCGCGACGGGGACGTCGACGGTGAGGATGAGCGCTTCATACCCGGCCTCCTGCGCGCGGCGCATGAGGTCCTCGCCGGCGCTGCGGTCCTTCCACACGTAGAGCTGGAACCACTTCCGGGCACTGGGCGCCGCGGCAGCCACGTCCTCGATCGACGTCGTGCCCATCGTGGAGAGGGCGTAGGGGATGCCGATGCGGTCGGCCACGCGGACCACCGCGCGCTCGCCCTCGTGCTGCATCATCCGGGTGAACCCGGTGGGGGCGAAGGAGAACGGGAGCTTCGACGGGGCGCCGAGGAAGTTCGTCGACAGGTCGATCTCGGAGACGTCCTGCAGGATGGCCGGGTGGAACTCCAGCCCCGCGAAGGTCTGCCGGGCCCGCCGCAGGCTGATCTCGCCCTCGGCCGCGCCGTCGGTGTAGTCGAACACCGACGTCGGCGTGCGGCGCTTGGCCACCCGGCGCAGGTCGGCGATCGTCAGCGCTGCGTCGAGCCGGCGCTTCCTCGCGTCGAGCTCGATCGGCTTGGGTCGAAGGAGTGGTTTGAGCTCGGACCACTTGGGCAGCTGTCGATCACTCATCACTCGACGCTACCCGGCCCCTGCGCAAAACGCCGGTTTCAGACGGGCTTGAGGACCTCGAGGCCGAGGAAGGGCTGGAGCGCCTTGGGGACGACGACCGAGCCGTCGGCCTGCTGGTGGTTCTCCAGGATGGCGACCATCCAGCGGGTCGTGGCGAGCGTGCCGTTGAGGGTGGCGACGGCACGGGTGCCCTGGCCGTTCGGGTCGCGCTCACGGGTGTTGAGGCGACGGGCCTGGTAGGTCGTGCAGTTCGAGGTCGAGGTGAGCTCGCGGTAGCGCCCCTGCGTCGGGACCCAGGCCTCGCAGTCGAACTTGCGGGCCGCGGGCCCACCGAGGTCGCCGGCCGCCGTGTCGATGATGCGGTAGGGCACCTCGATCTTGGCGAGCATCTCCTTCTCCCACGCGAGCAGCCGCTGGTGCTCCGCGGCGGCGTCCTCGACGCGGCAGTAGGTGAACATCTCGACCTTGTGGAACTGGTGCACGCGGATGATGCCGCGGGTGTCCTTGCCGTGCGACCCGGCCTCGCGGCGGTAGCAGGCCGACCAGCCGGCATACCGCTTCGGGCCACCGGACAGGTCGAGGATCTCGTCGGCGTGGTAGCCGGCGAGCGCGACCTCGGAGGTGCCCGTGAGGTAGAGGTCGTCGGCCTCGAGGCGGTAGACCTCGTCGCCGTGCTTGTCGATGAACCCGGCGCCGGCCATGACGTCGGCCTTGACCAGCGTCGGCGTGATCATGGGGGTGAAGCCGTGCTCGACTGCCTGGGCGATGCCCATGTTGAGCAGGGCGAGCTCGAGCCGGGCGCCGACCCCGGTGAGGAAGTAGAACCGCGAGCCGCCGACCTTGGCGCCGCGCTCCATGTCGATGGCCGCGAGCGACTCCCCGAGGGCGAGGTGGTCCTTGGGCTCGAAGTCGAACTCCGGGATCTCGCCCACGGTCTCGAGCAGCGTGTAGTCGTCCTCCCCGCCGACGGGGACGCCGTCCTCGACGATGTTGCCGATCTGGCGGATGAGGTCGCCGAGGGTGGCCTGCGCGGTGTCCGCGTCGGTCTGCAGCTGCTTGACGCGCGCCGAGATCTCCTTGGTCTGCGCGAGCAGCGCCTGCTTCTCCTCACCCTGGGCCTGGGCGACCTGCTTGCCCATCGACTTCTGCTGGGCGCGCAGCTGCTCGAACTCCGTCAGGGAGGAGCGGTGCGTCTGCTCGGCAGCGAGGATCGCGTCGACGATCCCCTCGTCCTCACCACGGGCGCGCTGCGAGGCGCGGACGCGGTCCGGGTCCTCGCGCAGGAGCTTGATGTCGATCACGGCGCCAGCCTACCGAGCGTCCGCCATCCGATTTCCCGTTGCCTCCCGGGGCGGCCCGGCTCGATCCTTGCCGTATGCCGTCCGCCGCCACCCTGGGTGCCTTCGCCCTCGCCGCTACCGCGCTGATCCTGCTGCCCGGTCCGGCGATGCTGTTCCTCATCTCGCGGGGCATCGGGCACGGCAGCCGACGACTGGCCGTCGCGTCCATGGCGGGCATCGAGACGGCGACGGCCCTCATGGTCGTCGCGACGGCGTTCGGGTTGTCGGCGGTCATCAGCTCCTCGGTCCTGGCGTTCTCCGTCGTGAAGTACGCCGGTGCGGCCTACCTCGTCTGGCTGGCGGTGCGGGAGTTCCGGAGCAAGGGGCACTTCGCCCTCGACCGGGCACCGGTCATCGACCCCCGGCGGGCGTTCGCCGACGCGTTCCTCGTCGGCATCTCCAACCCCAAGACGGCTGTCTTCTTCGTCGCGTTCTTCCCGCAGTTCCTGCACCGCGAGGCCGGACCGGTCTGGTCGCAGGTGCTGGTGCTCGGGGCGGTGTTCGTCGTCATCGGCGCCGTCTTCGACAGCGTCTACGCGCTGAGCGCCGGCTCGATCGGCCGCTGGCTGGGACGTCACCCCAAGGCCGTCGAGCGACAGAAGTACGTCTCGGGCTCGATCTTCCTCGTCATGGGCGGGGCGAGTGCCCTCACCGGCCACCCGAGCAAGGCCTGACCGGTTCACTCAGCACACGTTGCTGCCCAGGACCCAGGGAGCAACTTGCCCCTCGGGCAGCAACTTCTGCTAGCAGAGGTTGCTGCTGTCCCTCGCTCCGACGTCGACGAGGTGGTGGGCGAGGTCGTGCAGGAAATAGCGGCCGAGCGACTCGACCGTGAAGGCGGACCCGTTGCTGCGCAACCCCGCTCGCTGCCACTGGTCGTCGCGGACCCCGTCGAACGCCGCAGCCACCGTCCCGGCCGCCGCTGCGAGCTCGGGACCGACGACGGACGGGTGCTGCGCGCCATACCCGTCCTGCACGGCCGTCGCGTCCTGGTCCCAGTCGGGGAACGTCGGGTCGTCCTCGTCGAGCATGAGGCGCACCCGGCCACCGAAGACGCGGCAGACGTCGCGGACGTGGCAGGCGTACTCCAGCGGTGACCACACACCCGGCCGCGGGCGGGTGGTGGCGTCGCCACGGCCCAGCACGCCCTGCCAGGGTGCGGTGAGCTCGAGGGTGCGGGCCGCGATGGAGCCCGTCGCGACCGCAGCAGCCTCGAACCCGCAGTCGGGACACGGGCGGTCGAGCGTCCAGGTCCAGTCCTTGGTGTCGGGCGTGACCGCGCCCTGGTCGACCGTGTCGTGCCCCTCCCGCCCGGTGGCTGCCATGGCGCCACGGTAGGGACGCGATGACACGATGGGCAGCATGTCCTTCGCCATCCGCCGAGCAGATCCTGCCGATCCCGCGGACGGTCCCGCGATCGAGGCGGCCGGGGTGGTCTCCCGCACCGCGTACGTCGACGGCGGCCACATCCCCGGCCGTGCCGAGTACGCCGGCCGGCTCGCCGACGCTGCGTCCCGCGCCCGGGAGGCCGAGCTCTGGCTGGCCGTGGATCCCGACGGCACGGTCCTGGGCTCGGTGACGTTCGCCGTCGGTGGCTCCTCGTATGCCGAGGTGTCGGTCGAGGGAGAGGGGGAGTTCCGGATGCTCGCGGTCGGCGAGCAGGCCCGGGGTCGCGGGGTCGGTGAGGCGCTGGTCCGTCGGTGCGTCGAGCGGGCCCGCGAGCTGGGCCTGTCGGCCCTCGCCATCTCGACCCAGCCGACCATGTCAGCGGCCCACCGCCTGTACGAGCGGCTGGGCTTCACGCGCGCCCCGGAGCTCGACTGGAAGCCTGTCCCCGAGGTCGACCTGATGACCTACCGCCTGACCCTCTGACCAGTGCAGACGTCCTTTCCGGGACAACTCGTGACGACCTCGTCGCGGCCTCCCGGACGGGCAGGGAGCCGGGCGCTACCGTGCGGTAGCGTCGCCCCGTGCTCCGCGAACACTCCGGCTGGATCGCCTTCGCGGCGATCGTCCTCGTCATCCTCCTCGCCCTCGGCATCGCCGGGTGGGCAGGCATGCGCGGAGGCAGCTCCGGAGGTGCCCACCGAGGACGCCGGTGGGGGCGTCGCCCGCACCGCAACGAGTTCCGCCCGGAGGGCACCGTGTCCGAGACACCCACGCGTCGCGCAGCGATCATCATCAACCCCACCAAGTTCGACGACCTCGACTCGGTGAAGAAGCAGATCAGCGAGGAGTCCAAGGCCCTCGGCTGGTCCGAGCCCCTGTTCATCGAGACGACCGCGGAGGACACCGGCCAGGGACAGGCCCGCGAGGCCCTCGAGCGCCAGGTCGATGTGGTCTGCCCGCTCGGCGGTGACGGCACGGTCCGCGCCGTCGCCGAGATCCTCGCCGGCAGCGACACCCCGATGGGCCTGCTCCCCGGCGGTACCGGCAACCTGCTGGCCCGCAACCTCGACCTGCCCGTCGACGACCTGAGCGACGCCCTGCGGGTCGCACTCACCGGCCAGAACAAGCGCGTCGACGTCGGCCGCCTCACCATCGACCAGTCCGGCGAGCACGAGCGCCCCGCCACCCACGTCTTCCTCGTCATGGCCGGCCTCGGCTTCGACGCCGCGATCATGGCCGACGCCCCCGAGGGCCTCAAGGCCAAGGTGGGCCCGGCGGCCTACGTCGTCTCCGGCGCCCGCAACCTGCGCGGCCCGCAGTTCAAGGTCAGGGTGAAGATCGACGACCAGGAGGAGTTCTCCCGCCGCGCCCGCACCGTCGTCATCGGCAACTGCGGCAAGCTGCTCGGCGGTCTCGTGCTCATGCCGGAGGCCGAGCTCGACGACGGCCTGCTCGACACCGTGATCCTGTCGCCGCAGGGTGTCGCGGGGTGGGCTGCGGTCGCCGCGCGCATCGCCACCAAGCGGCGCAAGGGCCACCGGCGCGTCGACCACTACACCCACGAGGCGATCCGCATCCGCGCCGACCGCCCGCAGGAGGTCCAGATCGACGGCGACACCCTCGGCAAGGCCCGGGCCATCAACGCCGAGATCGTGCCCGGCGCGCTCGTCGTCCGCGTGGGGTCCCCCGACTGATGACCGTGCGTGACGGAGGACCCCAGCCGGCCGGGGCAGGCGAGCGCTCGCACCGTGACGAGACGTCCCACGGGATGAGCCGCACCCGTCGGCTGGTCCGGGGGATCACCGCGATGGTGCTGTTCACCCTGCCCGTGCTGTTCCTGGGGTTCGCCGTCCGCCAGCAGTTCGACCCGCTGATCCGCGCCGACAAGACCGTCATCGACGCCACCACCGGCTTCACCCGCGACCACGGCCTGGCCGACCTGTTCATCGTCATCCAGACGATCAGCCAGCCGTTCCTCGTCTACATCGTCGCGACGCTGGTCGCCCTCTGGGTGTGGCTGCGCAAGGGCCTGCGGAGCCGGGCGCTGTGGGCCTTCGTCACGATGATGGTCGCCTGGAACATCGGGCTGCTCGCCAAGACGGTCGTCCAGCGGGCCCGGCCCGTCGTCGACGACCCGATCTCCCACTCCCCCGGGTACTCGTTCCCCTCGGGCCACGCGTTCAACATCGCGGTCGTCGTCACCGTGCTGGTCTTCCTGCTCTGGCCGCTGCTGACCCCCGTGGCGCGCAAGGCGTCGGTCGTCGTGGCGGTGGTCGTGGCGCTCGTCGTGGGTCTGGACCGGATGATGCTCGGCGCGCACTTCCCGTCCGACGTCATTGCGGGGTATGTCCTCGGCGTGGGCACTACCTTCTCCTCATGGCTCGGATTCATTGGCAAGAAGGCCGCGACCTCCTCACCCGGACCGTCGTCCCCGGCGTAGTCCTCTTCGGGGTGATCGTCGGCATCGGCCTGCTCGTCACCGGGCCACTGGCGGTGATCGACCACGAGGAGGACCGGATCTCGGCGGACTTCAACCGGTTCCGCAACGACCTCCTCGACCCGTTCAGCGCGGTCTTCTCGCACGTCGGCAACACCGAGTACGTCATCGGGGTCTGCCTGCTCGTCGTGGGCCTGCTCTACTGGCGCACCCGTGACCTGCGCTGGTCGGTCGTCCCGCTGGTCTCGATCTCGCTCCAGGCCACGATCTTCCTGTTCGCCACCATGGCCGTCGGCCGCCAGCGGCCCCCGGCGATCCCCATGGACGCCTCGCCGCCCACGTCGAGCTTCCCGAGCGGCCACACGGGTGCCTCGACCGCCCTCTACGTCTCGCTGCTGCTGCTCGCCGCGACCGGGATCGAACGGGACGGCCTGCGCCGCCTCGTCGTCGGGGTCTGCGCCGTCCTGCCGCTGCTCGTGGGGCTCGCCCGCCTCTACCGCGGCGCCCACCACATCTCCGACGTGGTCGCCGGCCTCCTCAACGGCATCGTCTGCGCCCTGTTGGCCTACCACTGGTGGAAGGCCACCCGGAAGGACACCGCGGGGGCACGCGCGACGGCCGCCGTCGCCTGATGGCGCGCCCCCACCGCGAGGACCTCACCGGTCTCGTCGCCCGTGCCATCGCGCCGGGTGTCGTCGTCTGGGCCGCGATCGTGGGCATCGGCCTGCTCATCTCCGGACCGCTCGGCGGCCTGGCCAAGGACGAGGAGGCGGTCAACGAGAGCCTCGCCGCCGGCCGCACACCGACCTGGAACACCGTCACCATGGTGTGGTCGCTCATCGGCAACACCGAGTACGTCATCGCCGTGTGCGTCCTGGTCAGCCTGGTCCTGCTGTGGCGCACCCGCGACTGGGTCTTCAGCATCGTGCCGGTCGTCGCGATCTCGTTGCAGTCCACCATCTTCGTGCTCGCGACCCTCGTCGTCGGACGGCAGCGCCCGACCGTGCCGCACCTCGACCCGGCCCCACCGACCTCGAGCTACCCGAGCGGGCACGTCGGCGCCTCGACTGCGCTCTACCTCACCTTCGCGCTGCTCGCGGCGCGCATCGAGCGGACCTGGCTGCGGGTGCTGACGACGGTCGTGTGCCTGGCCCTGCCGCTGCTGGTGACCTATGCCCGGCTCTACCGCGGCATGCACCACGTCACCGACGTGACGGTCGGCCTGCTCAACGGCATCGCGTGCGCCCTGCTCGCCTGGGGGTGGTGGCGCTGGAGCGCCCGCCGCAGGAGCTCGGTCGACCAGCGGGCCGAGGCTGCGGTCAGCTGAACAGCGCCTGACCCCAGTGCTCGTCGGGCCCGATTCCCGGCGGGCACGCGAACACCGCGGACCCGGTGTGCTCGATGTACTCGTTGAGGGTGTCCTCGGCCGCCAACGCCTTCTGCATCGGGACGAACTGCCGCTGCGCGTCACGCATGAACGCGATGAAGAACAGGCCGGCGTCGAGGTGCCCGAGCCCGTCGGAACCATCGGTGAAGTTGTACCCACGGCGCAGGAGGCGTATGCCGTTCAGCCGGCTCTCGTGCGCGAGCGCCACGTGGGCGTCGACCGGGATCGCGGGCTTGCCGTCGGCGCCGGGCTTGTCGAGGTCGAGGGTGTCGAACTCTGCCTTCTGCCCCAGCGGGGCGCCCTCGCCCTTGGTGCGCCCGATGACCTGCTCCTGCTCCTGGAGGGTCGTCCGGTCCCAGACCTCGATGTGCATCCGGATCCGCCGGGCCACGAGGTACGAACCGCCGGCAAGCCACGAGGCCCCACCGGTCACGTCGGAGGGCTGCACCCAGACGTGCTCGTCGAGGGCGGCGCCGTCCTCGGACTTCACGTTGTTGGTGCCGTCCTTGAACCCGAACAGGTTGCGCGGGGTGGTCTGGCTCCGCGAGGTCGACGACGTCCGGCCGAAGCCCAGCTGGCTCCAGCGCACCGACACCACCCCGAACCCGAGGCGGACGAGGTTCCGCACCGCGTGCACCGCGACCTGCGGGTCGTTCGCGCAGGCCTGGATGCACAGGTCGCCGCCGCTGCGGGCGGGGTCGAGGTCGTCGCCGACGAACGCCGGGAGGTCTCGCAGGCCCTCGGGTCGCTTGTCCGCGAGGCCGAAGCGGTCGTCGAAGAGCGAGGGGCCGTAGCCGATGGTGATCGTGAGGTCGGCGGCGTCGAGGTCGTAGGCCTCGCCGGTGTCCTCGGGCACGCCGTACGGGCCACCGCCGACGACCCCACCCGGGGCGGCCTCGGCGCCGGCGGTCATCCGCTCCGCCGCCCGGGTCCAGGCCTTCAGGAGGTCGCGGAGCTCGGCCGGGTCCTTGGTCGTCACGTCGAGGGCGACGAAGTGCATCCGGTCCTGGGCAGGGGTGGTGATCCCGGCCTGGTGCTCACCCCGGAAGGCCACCACCTGGTCGTCGGGCACGACGCCCGCGGCAAGGGCGGCAGGACCGCGCTGGGCTGCATACGCCCCGCCGACGCCGGCGACCGCACCGAGGGCGGCGGCTCCGGCACCCACGCCGAGCAGCCTGCGCCGCGTCACGGCCCCGCCCCCTGACGGGGCCGTGACGGGCGGGGAACCCGCGCCGGGAGTGGGCGGCGCAGGAGGTGTGGGGGGCTGGGTCACTTCCCGGCCACCACGCCGGAGACCTTGGAGATCGGCTCGCTCACCGCATCGAGGGCCACGGCGAGCGCCTTGACCTCGGCCTGGGTGAGCGCGGTGTAGGACTCGAACCCTGCGTCGGTGCGGTGCGCGTCGAGGGCGGTGTCGAGGCTGGCGAACCGCGCGTCGATCGTCGTCAGCAGGGCCGCGTCACGGGCCTTGAGCACAGGTCGGAGCGCGTCGATGGCCGCCTTGGAGCCCTTGACGTTCTCGTCGAAGTCGTAGAGGTCGGTGTGGCTGTAGCGGTCCTCCTCGCCGGTGATCTTGCCGGTGGCGACCTCGTCGAGCAGGGCCTTGGAGCCGTTGGCGAGCTGGAGCGGGTTGAGCTCGACGGCCTTGGCCTTCGCGACGATCTCCTTGACGTCGACGAGCAGCTTGTCGGCGATGGCGGAGGTGTCGGGCTGCAGGCCGCTGACCCACAGGTCCTTCTCGAGGCGGTGGAAGCCGGTGAACTCCATGCCCTCCTCGACGACGTCCTCGCGCCCGTCGATCATCGGGTCGAGGTCGCCGAAGGACTCCGCGACGGGCTCGATGCGCTCCCAGGGGCCGCGGGCGACCGGGAACGCCTTCTTGGCCTCCTCGACCTTGCCCGCCTTCACCAGGTCGACGAACTCCGTGGTCCGCACGAGCAGCTCGTCGGCCTGTGCGGACACGAACGTCCGGTAGTCCGCCACCGCGGCGGTCATCGCGGCATCAGGCGCCTGGCTCGACGTCGCCCCCGTGACGGTGAAGTCGCCGCGGATGCCGGTGCCCTTCATCCCGGGCTTGCACGCGGTCTCGTAGGTGCCGGGGTTGGCCACCTCGACGTGGAAGGTACGGGTCAGGCCGGGGGTGATGTTCTCGACCTCGCCGATGATCTGGTCACCCTCGCCGTAGACGTAGAACTCGTTGACCTTGGACCCCGTGTTGCGGACCGTGAACTCGATGGTCCCCGCGGCAGCTTCGGTGCGGGCGACGGTGCAGGTGGTGTCGGTGGCGTCGACCGTGATCGGGCCCGTGCCGTCAGCACTCGTGCTCGAGGCGTCGCCCGAGCTGCAGGCGACCGTCGTGGCGAGGACTGCAGCCGTCAGTGCGACGGCAAGGGTGTGGGTGCGCATGGTGGATGGTGCTCCTGGTCTGCGGTGGGGAGTGGGTATGGCGCGTGGCCGGGTTCGGGTGCGGGCCGGCTCAGCCGGTGGCGACGGGCGTGGCGACGGCCGGCCGGGGACGAGCCCCGGCAGCCGGTCGCTGCGGGCGCAGGAACAGCGTGAGGACCGTGACCGTGTAGACGGTCCAGGCCACGGCCTGCAGCCACGTGGTGTCGGGGGTGAAGTTGACGGTGCCCTTGAGCAGGACGCCGTACCAGGAGTCCGGGGGGACTGCGCCGCTGACGTCGAAGGCGAGGCTGTTCAGGCCGGGCAGGAAGGCGGCTTCCTGGAGGTCGTGGATGCCGTAGGACAAGATCCCGGCGGCCACGACGACGAGCGCGATCCCGGTCCACCGGAAGAACACCGACAGGTTGATCCGCACCGCCCCGCGGTAGATCAGCACCCCGAGGGCGACCGCGACGGCCAGGCCGACGACGAACCCGACCAGCGGCTGCGTCGTGCTGGCGCCGGCGGTCTGCACGCTGGCGTAGAAGAACAGCGCGGTCTCCAGCCCCTCGCGCCCGACCCCGAGGAAGCCGACGAGCGCGACCGCCCAGCCGCCGACCGACAGCGCCTGGTCGAGGCGGCCCTTGAGCTCACCGGAGATCGTGCGGGCCGCGGTCCGCATCCAGAACACCATGGCCGTCACGAAGCCGACCGCGATGATCGACGCGGTGCCGCCGATGAGCTCCTGGGCCTCGAACGAGAGCTGGCGCGTGCCATACGTGAGCAGGGCTCCCAGCCCGATCGACAGGGCGACGGCGACCGCGACCCCGGCCCAGACGTGCTTGAGGGCCCAGCGGCGATCGGTCTTGACGAGGAACGCCACGAGGATGACGACGACGAGGGCGGCCTCGAGGCCCTCCCTGAGTCCGATGAGGGCGTTGCTGATGAGCACGGCGACCTGATTTCGACACGGCAATGTTGCGTATTAGGACTAAGGTAAGCCTTCCCTAAGACTCCCCGTCAAGTCGTGACCGGTGGCCGGGCGTCGTGAGGCGTCGAGTGCCAGTCCGTGCGGTGGCCCCACGCGGTCACGTTGTGCACAGCCCCACCTGCGGTGGGAGTATCGGCGGGTGTCCGAGCCCACGCCCCGCAGCGCGCAGACGATCTCCTACCCCGCCTCCGACGCGCGGTCCTCGCGTGGGGCGCTGGAGAAGGCCGACCCGCACGTCGTCGTCCTCTTCGGGGCGACCGGCGACCTGGCCCGGCGCAAGCTGCTGCCCGGCCTGGCCCACCTGGCGGCCTCGGAGCTGGCCCCGGCGATCCGGGTCGTGGGCACCTCGCTGGAGGAGATGAGCGACGCGGAGTTCCGAGAGTTCGCGCGGAAGGCGGTCGAGGAGTTCGGCAGCCACCGGCTCACGCCCGAGCAGTGGGACAAGTTCGACGACTTCCTCGTCTACGTCCCGCAGTCCGCCGGTCCCGAGCCCCTCGCCGCTGCCGTCGCCGCGGCGGAGGAGAGCCTCGGGCCGGACGCCCTGCGGCTGCACTACCTGTCGGTGCCGCCCAAGGCAGCGATCGCCGTCATCAAGATGCTGCGCGAGGCCGACCTCGTCGACCGGTCACGCGTGGTGATGGAGAAGCCGTTCGGCACCGACCTCGCGAGCGCCATCGCCCTCAACGACCAGGTGCACGAGACGTTCGACGAGCGCCAGGTCTTCCGGATCGACCACTTCCTCGGCAAGGAGGCGGCCCAGAACATCCTCGCCTTCCGGTTCGCCAACGGCCTGTTCGAGCCGATCTGGAACCGCAACTTCATCGACCACATCCAGATCGACATCCCCGAGACGCTCGGCCTGGACCAGCGCGCCAACTTCTACGAGGCGACCGGCGCCTACAAGGACATGGTCGTCACGCACCTGTTCCAGGTCATGGCGTTCGTCGCGATGGAGCCGCCGACCGCGCTCGAACCGCGGGCCATTTCCGAGGAGAAGAACAAGGTCTTCCGGTCGTTGCTGCCGATCGAGCCGTCCGACGTCGTGCGTGGCCAGTTCGCCGGGTACACCGCCCTCGACGGGGTTCCTCGCGACTCCGACACCGAGACGTTCATCGCCCTCAAGTGCGGCCTGGACAACTGGCGCTGGGCCGGCGTGCCGTTCTACCTGCGCACCGGCAAGAAGATGGCCGAGGGCGCGCGCATCATCTCGATCGCGTTCAAGGAGGCGCCGCGGTCGATGTTCCCCGCGCACTCCGGGGTCGGGAACGCCGGACCGGACCACCTGACCTTCGACCTCGCCGACGAGTCCAAGGTGTCGCTGTCGTTCTACGGCAAGCGTCCCGGACCGGGCATGCGCCTGGAGAAGCTGTCGATGCAGTTCTCCACCCAGGAGACCGAGCGCGCCGGCGACGTCCTCGAGGCGTACGAGCGGCTCATCCTCGACGCCATGCGGGGTGACCACACCCTCTTCACGACGGCCGAGGGCATCGAGTCGCTGTGGGAGCGGTCGGCGCCGCTGCTGGAGAACCCGCCCGAGGTGAAGTCCTACCCGCCCGGCACCTGGGGCCCGAACGCCATCCACCAGCTCATCGCCCCGCACGCATGGCGGCTGCCCTTCGAACGCGCCTGGCGCGAGAAGTAGCCCTCAGGCGCGCAGGGAGTGGAGCCAGGCCCGTGCCTCGCCGAACGCCTCGTCGGTCGTGTGGGGCGTCACCCGCACCGCAGTGCCGTGCGCAGCGGGGTAGCTGCCGAGGAAGCGCACCTCCGCGCACACCCGCTTGAGCCCGAGCAGCGCCTCGCCGACGCGCTCGTCGAGGACGTGGCCCTCGATGTCGATCGAGAAGCAGTAGCTGCCCATCGACGCCTTGGTCGGGCGTGACTCCAGCCGCGACATGTTGATCCCGCGCACGGCGAACTGCTCCAGCAGCTCGAGCAGGCCACCCGCGTGGTCGTCGCGCTGGAACAGCACCAGCGTCGTCTTGTCGGCCCCGGTGCGTTCCGGGAGGTCGCCCGGGCGCGCGACGAGGACGAACCGCGTCACCGCCGCGGCGTTGTCACCGATGTCCTCGGCGAGCACCTCGAGCCCGTGGTTGCTCGCGGCCACAGGTGCGCAAACAGCTGCCTGGTATGCCGCCTGCTCACCGTCGCCACCGGCCAGCCCCGCCGCCGCGGCGGCGGTCGAGAGCGTCGGGACGTAGGTCGCCTCGGGGAGGTTGGCGTCCATCCAGCCGCGGACCTGCGCCCAGGCATGGGAGTGTGTGCCGACCGCGCGGACGTCGGCACGCGCCATACCGGGTCGGGCGGCGAGGACGAAGGTGATGGGGACGAGGACCTCGGCGACCACGACGAGCGGGTCGCCGCTGGCGAGGGCGTCGAGGGTGGCGCTGACGCCGCCCTCGACGGAGTTCTCGATCGGCACCATGGCGCCGTCGACCTCGCCGGCCCGCAGCAGCGCGAGGGCTGCGTCGACCGAGCCGCACGGGCGGTGGGTCGCCCCCGCGGACGGGGCCCAGGCGTCGAGCGCCATCTGGGTGAAGGTGCCCTCGGGGCCGAGGTAGGCGTAGGTGCGTGGGGCGCGGTCGCTGGTGCTCGTCATGCGTCAGGCCTTCTGCGATCCGGTGCGGGCAGCGGCGAGCGCCTGCTGCTCCTCGGGGGTGAGGGTCGCGTCGGAGCCACCGCCGACGACCCCCTTGGCGTAGGTGCGGGACTCGCCGCGGGCGTGGATGGCCGAGAAGACCAGGCCGTCGCCGCGGTCGTCGACCACGGCGGCGCTGAACGACAGCCGCCCACCCATGTCGCCGAACGCGTCGTACCGGACGACCGCCACGTGGCGCAGGGCCTGGGCGATGTCCGCTCGCAGGGCGGCCAGGTCACCGGACCCCACCGGGCGCTGGGACTCCAGGGCACGGACCTGCGCGCGGGCACGGCCGGCCTGCACGACCGCGAGCGCGGCCACCGCCAGGGCGAGCACGGCGACGACGAGCGCGGTGAGGGTCAGGGCGGAGTCGGACACCCCGGAAGCGTATTGGCGTCGCGCGGATACAGTCGACGCGATATGGAATTCACCCTCGTCACCGCTGCCATCGTCTTCGGCGCGATCTTCCTCGTGGAGCTCCCGGACAAGACCTTCATCGCCACGTTGGTGCTGGCCACGCGGTTCCGGCCGCTGTTCGTGTGGATCGGGGTGTCGCTGGCGTTCCTCGTCCAGACCCTCGTCGCCGTCTCGGTGGGTGGGCTGCTGGCCCAGCTGCCGCGCACGCCGGTGGAGATCTTCGCGGCGGCGATGTTCCTCATCGGCGGGGTGCTGCTGCTGCGGGGGGCGTCCAAGGCCGACGAGGAGGAGAAGGAGGCCGAGGAGGAGTTCTCGCACAAGGGGGCGGCCACCGCGGTCGGGCTCCGGGCCATCGGGGTGTCGTTCGGCGTGCTGTTCCTCGCCGAGTGGGGCGACCTTTCGCAGATCCTCACGGCGACCCTGGTGCTGCGGTACCACGAGCCGCTCTCGGTGTTCGTCGGTGCGTTCCTCGCGCTCGTCACCATCTCCGGCCTCGCCACGATCCTCGGCCGGGTGCTGCTGGCCCGCGTGAAGCTCGCGACGATCCGCCGCATCGGTGGTGGCGTCTGCCTGCTGCTCGCCGCTGTCACGGTCCTCGAGATCGCCGGGGTCTTCGGCGGCTGACCCGGCCACGAGCTGCGCCGGTCCGGTCAGGGGGTGGCGAGGTTGATCGGGGTGCCGGCGGCGAAGGCGAGGACCTGGTCGACGGCGGCGGAGTACAGGCTCTCGAGGACGTCCCACTCGACGTAGCCCAGGTGCGGGGTGGCGGTGATTCCGGGCAGGCCGATGAGCGGGTCGGCGGCACCCAGGACCGGCTCGTCCTCGAACACGTCGACTGCCGCCCGACCCGGGCGACCGGCCGACACGGCTGCGGCGAGTGCTCCGGGCTCGACGATGCCGGCGCGGGAGGTGTTCACGAGCAGGGCGCTGGGCTTCATCAGGGCGAGGTCGCCTGCGGTGACGATGCCGCTCGTCCCGTCGTTCAGCGGCAGGTGCAGCGTCAGCACGTCCGCGGAGGAGAAGAACTCCTCCTTGCTCCCGGCGACGGCGAACCCCGCGTCTGCAGCCCGGGCCAGCGAACCAGCTCGCCCCCAGCAGACGACGTCCATGCCGAACGCCCTCCCGACCTCGGCGACCCGGCTGCCGATCCGGCCGTAGGCCCAGACGCCGAGGGTCTTGCCCTCAACCGAGGTGCCGACAGACCCCTGCCACTGGCCGGCGCGCAGCCGGGCGACCTCCTCCGGGAGGTGGCGCAACGACGCGAGGACCAGCCCCCACGTGAGCTCGGCCGTCGTCGCGGCCGAGCCGGCGCCGCCCGCACAGACGGTGATGCCGCACTCGGCGAACGCCTCGAGGTCGAGGTGGCCGGTGTTGCGGCCGGTCTGGCTGACCAGGCGCAGGGTGTCGAGCCCTTCGACCACCGACCGCGGGAAGGGGGTCCGCTGCTGGAGCAGGACCACCGCGTCGAACCCGCTCAACCGCTCCACGAGCGCAGAGCCCGTGACCGAGTCGGTGAAGGTCACCACCTCGTGGCCCGCCACCGCGTCGTCCCCCCTCAGCCGGCGCGCGGCCGCGAGCTGGTCGAAGGCGGACTGGTAGTCGTCGAGCACGGCGATCCTCATCTGGCCTCCACGGTCGTGCGGTCGGTGACCTCGCGCCGTACCGGGTCGGGCCGGTGCAGCGCCCACCAGAGCAGGCCGAGGGCGAGCAGCGAGCCGAAGGTGTCGGCGTTCTGCAGCACCCGCCCCGGGAACTCCGGCCAGGACGGCTGGTTGAGCCACGAGATGCCCCACCACGGCATCCGGCAGAGGAAGAAGACGGTGATCGCCCCCGCGGCCCACAGCCTGCGCCGGTCCTGCCACGGCGCAGCCCCGAGGACGGCGAACACGACGACGACCATCCAGTGCAGGTGGTGGATCCATGCGACCGGCGACAGCAGCACGGCCATGAGCCCGACGGCGGCGACCTCGCTGATCGAGTCGCCGGCGCGGAACGCCCGACGGGCCAGGGAGTACCCGATGACGCCGACGACCACGACGAGGACGAGCCACAGGATGTTGCCGGCGAGGCCGTCGGGCCCGACGCGCAGCAGGAACCCGCGGATGCTCTGGTTGGACGTGCCCGCGTTCGGCCCGAGCCGCGCCGGGTCCTGCAGCGCCCCGCCCCAGAACGCGAACGACGCCTCCGGCAGCAGCAGCCAGGAGCCGACCGTGACGCCGACGGCCGTGCCGACCGCGGTCGCCGCCTCCTTCCACCGCCGGTTCACGAGGTAGTGGATGACGAAGACGCCGGGGGTGAGCTTGATCGACATCGCGATCCCGACGAGGACGCCGGGAGGTATGCGGCGCAGCACTCCCGGGCGCGGACGGCGCAGGTCCATGAGGCAGGCCAGCACCATGAAGGCGTTGACCTGGCCGAACCGCAGGCCGTCGGACACCGGGTGCAGCCACAGCATGGGAGCGGTGAGCAGGGCCAGGGTCAGGGGCGCGAGGGTCCCGGTGCGGTGGATCAGCCGCCACCCGGCGTACCAGACGATCGCCGTCGTGGCCGCGACCTGCGCGAGCGTCCACAGCCACCCGATGACGCCGAACGGCAGGAAAGCCAACGGGATCGCGAGGATCGCCGCGAACGGCGGGTAGGTGAACGGCAACAGCTGCGGCGCCTCGGTCATCGCCGAGTAGATCGGTCGCCCGGTGAGGATCGACACGCCCGCCTCGCGGTAGACCTCGACGTCGACCTGCCACTGGTCCATCGGCCAGAACACGAGGTAGCGCAGCACCGGCAATGACGCGGCGAGCGCGATGACGAGGACGGCGACCGACCAGCGTGCCGGTGACGGCAGCCGCCCGAACCGCGCCGCGAAGCCTGAGCCGTACCGGCGCCCGACCCGCGCGGCCGCCGACCACCACCGTGCCGTGCGGCTGCCGGGGGGTGCCGCAGGGCGGGTCGTGGTGGTCACGCCCCCATTCTTGCGCGTGTCCGGACCCGTAGCCTGTACCGGTGACCCGCCGCGCCCTGCTCTGCCTCGCCGGCCTGCTCGCGACCGTGGCGGCGGTGCTCGTCCCCGTCGCCGCCAGCAGTGCCGCGAGCCCGGCCAGCCCCCCGAGCGGTGGGTATGCCGCCGTCCCCGCCGCCGCGGCGACCAACCCGGTCATCTTCGTCGGCACCGGTGGGCTGACGTGGAGCGACGTCGACGAGAAGGGCACCCCGGCCCTGTGGTCGCTGCTGCGCGACGGCTCGACCGCGGCCCTGTCGGTGCGTTCGGTCTTCACCAACACGTGCCCCATCGACGGCTGGCTCAGCCTGTCGGCCGGCAACCGCGCCGGCGCCGACGGGCCCGGGCGCAGCGGCGCCCGCCGCACCACCGATCCCTGCGACCCCGTTCCGGTGGTCGACTCGGGCGTCGTCCCGGGGTGGAACGACTACGTGAGGTCGGCCGACGCGAAGAAGTTCGACTCCACCCTCGGCACCCTCGGCGAGACGCTCGCCTCCAACAACCAGTGCATCCAGGCCGTCGGTCCGGGCGCCGGTGTCGGCGCTGCATACTCCTCGGGCGCGGTGCCGCGCTACGCGCCGTACGACGCGACGAAGCTGACCGGGCTGCTCTCCGCCTGCCGGGTGACCCTGGTCGACGTCGGCTCGCTGCGTGACCCGGACGACCTCCCCCGGGGTGAAGCCGCTCCCGAGGGCGCCGGTGACCGCGCGGCACAGGCCGCCGCCATCGACAAGCGGATCGGCGAGGTCCTCGCCGCCGCTCCGAGCGGCTCGGACGTCGTCGTCGCCAGCCTCTCCGATGCCGGCCAGAGCGAACGGCTGCGGCTCGTGGCGGCCAAGGGCCCGCACTACGGCCCGGGCACGCTCACCTCGAAGTCCACCCGGCAGACCGGCCTCGTGCAGTCCGCCGACCTCACGGTCACGCTGCTCGAGTCCGCCGGCGTCCCGGTGCCGTCGAGCCTAGGCGGCAAGTCACTCACCCGCGGCACCGCCGACGCGAACTCCGAGTCCGCGGCCCGGGACCGGCTGCGGGGCCTGATCGACTTCGACCAGGCCAGCCACGAGGTGCACCCGCTCGTACCGACGTTCTTCAACGGGGTCGTCTACACCCAGCTCGCGATCTACCTCCTCACCGCGGTGGTGTGGCGCCGCGACTTCGGCTCGACCGCCCTGCGCCTGCGGCTGCTGCGGATCACGCGTCGCGTCGCCATCGTGGCGTCGACCATCCCTGCGTCGACGTTCCTCGCGAACCTCATCCCGTGGTGGCGGTTCCCGGTGCCGCTGCTGGCCATCGTGGCCTCGGTCGGCCTGTTCGTCACGATCATCTCGGCGATCGCGTTCCTCGGACCGTGGGGGCGACGGCTCACCGGTCCGCTGGCGGTCGTCTCCCTCGTGACGCTGCTCGTCCTCGGTGGTGACGTCATGCTGGGCGGACGCCTGCAGATCTCCTCGCTGATGGGCCTGCAGCCGGTCGTCGGCGGCCGCTTCTACGGGATGGGCAACGTCACCTTCGCCCTCTTCGCCACCTCGGCCCTCCTGCTCTGCATCGCCGTCTCGAGCTACTTCGTCAAGCGCGGCCAGCGGCGACGGGCGGCCCTGGCGACGCTGGCGATCGGCCTCGCCGCCGTGGTCGTCGACGGCTACCCCGGGTGGGGCGCCGACGGTGGTGGCCCACCCGCGCTGCTGCCGGGCCTGGCCTACCTCGTGCTGGCCATCCTGGGCATCCGGATGACGTGGAAGCGCGGCGCGATCATCGCGGGCGTCACGGCCGGCCTGTTCCTGCTCGTCGGCTTCCTCGACTCCCTGAGGGCGCCCGACAACCAGTCACACCTCGGCCGGTTCTTCGACTCGCTGTTCACCGGCGGGGCGTGGGACATCGTCAGCCGCAAGCTCGACCAGAACCTCGCGATCCTCTTCGGCAACTACCGGCTCGCGCTGCTCGTCCCCATCGCGCTCGTCTTCGTCATCTACATCCTGGCCCGCCCGACGTCCTGGGGGTCTCGGGCGCTGCAGCGCTCCTACGAGGCCTGTCCGACGCTGCGGCCGGGGCTCATCGCGCTGCTCGTCATGCTGACCATCGGGTTCGCGATCAACGACTCCGGCGTGGCCATCCCGGCCAACGGCGCGTTCATCGCCGTGCCGCTCATCATCGCGGTGAGCGTCAGGGTGCTGGAGGACGAGGCGCGTTCGCTCGCGACGACCCGCGCCCAGCGGCGAGGATGAGCCACCCCCACACGGCCAGCACGGCATACGGGACCACGCGGCGGCGCACCGCGAGGCTGACGCGTTCGACGGTCTCGCTCATGCCCACGACGCGGCCGGGGACGTAGGCCACGGCCATCGCGGTCAGTCGCCCCAGCAGCACCAGGTCGAGGACGCTGGGGGCGAGCAGCGGCAGCGCGACCCAGACGAGCAGGTCGTACCACGGCAGGGAGTAGGGGGCGGCGAGCGTGTAGGCGGCGCTGAGGACGACGACCCAGCGGGCGGCGGTGCCCACCACCGTCGCCGGGGCCAGGCCCCGGGTCAGGCGCGCGAGGAGGACCACGAAAACCACGGCCAGGACGACCGAGGCGACGGAGATGACGTTGCGGGCGGTGCTCGCGGCCATCGGTCCCCCGGCCAGCAGCTCGAACAGCAGCCGCCACGGGGTGGCCAGCGAGATCGAGCGACGCGCCCGGTCGAGCTGGTCGAAGACGTGCGGGCCGGCCCACAGGTGCAGCGGCACGACGACGACCAGGGCGCCGACCACGAGGGCGCCCGTACGACGGGTGAACCCGCTCCGCTCGTGCACCCACCACGCGAGCAGCAGGGCGACGCCGGCGATCCCGAAGGTGACCTTGGTCGAGACGGCCAGGCCGCCGACGAGTCCGCCGAGCCACGGGCGCCGCGAGGCGAGCAGGAGCGCCGCCAGGGCTAGCGCCGCGGCGAGCAGGTCGACGTGGACCCCGAGGACACCGATGCCGAAGACGAGCGGGTTGAGGGTCCAGAGCGTGTCGGTCCGGCGCCGGTCGGACCCGGCTCTCAGCAGCAGCCAGCGCACGAGCAGCCAGGCGAGGACGACCAGCAGCTGCCACACCCAGACGGTCTGGCGCAGGTTGTCGCCCCCGACGAGGGACGTGACCGCCTGCATCGCGGTGGCGAACGGGCCGTAGATGCTCACCGTCCCCGTCCACGGCGGCTCGACCGCGCTGGTCACCGGGTCGGAGGCCGGCCAGGCGTCAGGGGCGGTGAGGTAGGGGTCGCCGCCCAGGGAGGCGATGCGCCCGTAAGCCGCGTAGTTGGTGTGGTCGGCCGACCCGAACGGCCCGGTGAGCAGCGCGCCGACCCCCAGCAGGAGCGGCCAGCGCCACGTCGACCAGCGCGTGGCGAGCCGCGCGGCCGCCGTGCGCGCGCGATCCGCGGAGGCAACCGCGTCCCGTCCCGCCGCGAGGAGCCGCAGCAGGACCCCGCCCGCGCCGAGCAGGTATGCCGCCCACAGCAGGGCGGTGACCAGCGCCGAGGACGGCGCCCACGGCAGGTCGCCCGGGGCCCACCCGCGCGGACCGAGCCCCGGCTTCGCGGCACTGGGTCCGGCGACACCGACGAGGAGCAGCAGGGCCAAGGACAGGACGACGGCAGCCGTGCCGACCCGCGCGCGCCCCGAGTTCACCATGAGGTGCAGTGTGGTTCAGCGCAGCCCGCGCCGAGCCCGACGACGCGCCAGCGCGAGCGCCACGTCGCGGTACTGCCTGGCGCGGTGCACCTGACCGCGCCAGTCCTTGCCGCTGACCCGGTGGTGCAGCTCACAGGGCACCTCCTCGACCCGCAGCCCCGCGAGCAGGACGTCGACGGTCAGCCCGACCTCGACGCCCCACCCGCGTGCGAGCGGGGTGGCCGCGTCGAACGCGGGACGGGAGATGCACCGCATACCCGACAGCGGCTGGACCGCGGAGAAGCCGGTGAGGTCCTCGATCCCCTTGCGTGCCAGGCGGACCACGAACCCTCGCCCGCCGCCGGCGGTCTTCTGCGGCGGCAGGGTGGCGATGGTCATGTCGGCCCGGCCCTCGAGGACGGGCGGGACGAGCACGCCGAGGTTCGCGGCCGAGGCCTCGAGGTCGCCGTCGACGAAGAGCAGCGGGCGCGGCGAGCCCCCCTCGACCCCCTCGTGGCGGGCGACGTATGCCGCACCGGTCGTCATGGCGGCAGCCTTGCCGCGGTTGCGCGCGTGCCGCGCCACCTCGGCGCCGGCCTCGCGGGCCAGCTCGGCCGTGGCGTCGCTGCTGCCGTCGTCGACGACCACGACGAGGTCGACCCCCGGTATGGCGCGGACTGCGGCGACCGTGGCCGCGATCCGGTCCGCCTCGTCCTTGGC
Organism: Pedococcus aerophilus; assembly: GCF_039532215.1. Taxonomy (NCBI): domain Bacteria; kingdom Bacillati; phylum Actinomycetota; class Actinomycetes; order Micrococcales; family Intrasporangiaceae; genus Pedococcus; species Pedococcus aerophilus. The sequence continues at coordinate 2,168,541 of NZ_BAAARN010000001.1, forward strand.
CGGGACGATGGCGGCGACACCCGTCGCAGCGGGCGCCGGGTCGGGGGTCGTCATGTCAGGGTGCCGTCCCGTCAGCGGAGGGTGACCTGGCGGCTGAGCAGGCCGGACTTGGCCCGACGCTCGTCCGCGGTGAGGGAGTCGGTCGACGCGACGGCCTCGGCGTAGCGGGTCATGAACTCGCCCAGCGGGCCCTCGTAGTCGGCCGAGGTCTTCTCGGGCTCGAGGTCCCAGACCGGCACGAGCAGGCCGCAGGCGCGGAAGGCGCCCAGCAGTCGGGTGGGTCCACCGAGGCCGCTCTCGCCGGCCGCGTGGAGGCGGGCCAGGGCGTCCGTCGCGGTGTCCTCGTCCTCGGGCAGGACCAGGCGGATGTGGGTGCGCTCGCCGATGCGGCACCAGTAGGCCGACGCAGCGGCGTCCATCTTGACGGTGGGGATGACCGACTCGTTGGCGCGCTCGAGGGAGGACTTGGCGTCGTCGTCGAGCTCGCTGTCGCCGACCCAGAAGTCGAAGCCCTCGTGGACGGTGACCTCGAAGGGCGCCGTGGTGTCGATCAGGTCCTGCAGGCGCGGGCTCTCGGCCGTGGCGGCCGGCGTGCTGGTGATCGGGGTGCCCTTCTCGGCGGCCCCGGCGGCGAGCAGGCACAGGGCCAGGTCGCGGGAGGCGTCACCGGAGACCGAGCCGGACTGCGTGCCGAAGAAGACGGTGCCGTCGGCGCGGTGCAGGCCCGGCCACGCCATCGGCAGCACGGTCGCCACGGTCACGTCGGACGGCGAACCCTCCGGCGCCTGTCCCTTCGCGAAGGTCACGGTGGCCGTCGCGGCGGGCAGGATCTCGCGCATGGCGACCCAGTCGGTCTCGTTCGGCAGGCCCTCGAAGGGCCGCGAGACGAACGGTGCCGGAGCGACCTTCGTGCGTGCTGCCTCGGCGGAACCCTGGTCTGCGCCGTGCTTGCGGCGCCGCGATGCCTTACCCATGGCGCAAACCCTAGTGGGAGCCGCGGGTCCTCGACCGGGGGTGCCGCGTCAGCGGCTGCGGCGGCGCGAGGGCCCGCCGACCGAGGCCCAGACGGTGCACCCGTTGCGGTCCTCGGTGACGCCCCACTCGTGGGCGAGCGAACGCACGATGCGCAGCCCGCGGCCGGACGGCGCCCAGATGGTGCGCGGCGCCGGGCGGGGAGTGCTGTCGCCACCACCGTCGGTGACCTCGACCTCGACCACGCCGGCCTTGACCTTCCAGTGCACCCGGAGGTTGCCGTCGGACAGCGGGCGGGCGTGCCGCACGGCGTTGGAGAGCAGCTCGGAGATGACGATCTCGGCCTCGTCCACCACGGCCGGCTCGACGTCGCGCGACGCGAGGTCCTCGACCAGCGTCCGCCGCACCTGGGAGACGCTCGTGGCCCGCCAGGCGACGCGCACGGTCCGTGAGGAGTCGGTGGCCGCGTTCTTGCGCGCGGGCACGGCCCGCACGGGGCGGTCGGGGTGGGGTGCTGCGCTCATGAGGTGCCCAGATCCCATCGTTTGCGGGCGATTGTGGACGGAGACTATCGAGTCGCACGCACAGCGTCGAGCACCGCAGCGGGGTGGTTGCTGATGATCGCGTCCACCCCGAGGTCGAGGCAGAGCTGCACGTCGGCGGGGTCGTCGACCGTCCAGACGTAGACCTCGTGCCCGTGGCGCTGCTGGCGCAGGACGGTGCGGGGCCAGCGACGGACGATCTTGATGTCGAGGCCGACCGTGTGGACCCCCCGCGGGAGGGAGCCGTCGCGGAAGCGCAGCGGGACCGACTCCTCGACGAGGAGCACCGCGGGGACGTCGGGGCACAGCTGGCGCATCCGCTGCACCGCGAGCTGGGAGAACGACATCACGCGCACCCAGTGCTCGCCCGGCCGCCGAGGCCCGTCCAGCCCGAACTCCTTGAGGACCTTCGCCAGCTGGCGCTCGACGAGCCCGGCGTACCGCGTCGGGTGCTTGGTCTCGATGACCAGGCCGATCGGCCGGTCGCTGGCGGTCACCATCGTCAGGAGGGCGCGCAGGGTGAGCAGCACGTTGCGGTCGCGGTCGGGGAGCTCGAGGTCGCCACCGTGCTCCTCCTTCCACGAGCCCCAGTCGAGCCCTTCGAGCTCGGCCAGCTCCAGCGTGGAGACGCTGCCCCGACCGTTCGAGGTGCGGTTGACCCGCCGGTCGTGGACGCAGACGAGGTGGGAGTCGGCCGTGAGCCTGACGTCGCACTCGAGGGCATCGGCGCCCTCCTCGATCGCGCGGCGGTACGCCGAGAGGGTGTGCTCCGGCTCCGCGAGGCTGGACCCACGGTGGGCGATCACCAGCGGACCGGGCCGGGACAGGGCTTCAGGCCGCGCGGTGACGGCGTCGTCGAGCACGTCACCATGGTTCCATATCGGACACCGTCCGGGTGGTCGGCTCACACGGAGGGAGGGTGCTGCGTTCCATGGCTGTGAACCTCCCCGCCTTCCAGGCCCTCGTCGATGCGCACTGGCGTGACGTCGCCCGCCTCGCCCACGCCCTCGCCGGCCCGGTCGACGGTGACGACGTGGCCCAGCAGGCGTGGACCCAGGCATTGGCCGCCTACCCGTCGCTGCGCTCGGCCACCAACCTGCGCAGCTGGCTGCTGACCATCACCCACCACTGCGCGATGGACACCCACCGCGGGCGCGGTCGCCGTGCCGTCCCGCACGACGACCCCGCGTCGCTGGTCCTTCGCGAGCCTGCGGGCCCGGCTGCCGACGCCCACCTCCCCGACGGCCCGCTGTGGTCGGCGGTCGACGCCCTGCCGGTCCGGCAGCGCGAGGCCGTCGTCCTCAAGTACGTCGCCGACCTCGACCACCCCACGATCGCGACCGCGCTGGGCTGTTCGCCCGCGATGAGCCGCCGCCTCGTCAGCGACGCACTCGCGACCCTGCGAAAGGACCTGCCGTGAACACCACCCCCACGCCGTCGTCGACCGGTCAGCCGGACCCGGCTGCGGACGCGCTCGCCGCCTGGTCGCCGTCGATCCGCCCACCGGTGCTCGCCCCCAGCGACGTGTCGTACGTCATCGAGGACACCGCCATCGGCCGCATGCTGTTGGCCCGCAACGCCTCCGGCGCCCTCATCGCCTCCACGTTCCTCGTCGCCCCAGAGGATGAGGACGTCGCCCTGACGCGGATTGCCGCCAAGGTCTCGCCGCGGGTGCTGCGCCAGCCGCGTGAGCTCGACGAGGCGCGGCGCCAGCTCGAGGACTTCCTGACCGGGCGCACGAAGGGCTTCACGCTGCATACCGACCTCGCCCTGGCCTCGGACTTCCAGCGGGTCGTGCTGCCGCGCCTCGCCTCCTCGGTCGGCTACGGCACCCGTGCGACGTATGGCGAGCTGGCAGCCCGCGTAGACCGCCCCAAGGCTGCCCGTGCCGTCGGCGCCGCGCTGGGCGCGAACCCGTTGTGCGTCGTCCTGCCGTGCCACCGGGTGGTCGCGTCGTCCGGCGCGCTGACCGGGTATGCCGGTGGGCTGGCTGCCAAGCGCTTCCTCCTCGACCTCGAGGCCGGCCACCCCGCCGCGTAGGGCGACGGGGTGGCCGGCGGTCGGGAGCGGTCAGTTCGGCAGCGGCTGCGTCGGTGGTGCCGCGGCCTGGGCTGCCCGCACGTTCGGCACCCCGACGATCGCCTCGTCGACCGAGAGCGCCCCGGTCGCCAGGTCGTACGTCCCACTGACGCGGACCGGGCTCCCGTACGGCGCCTGCGACTGGTTGACCGCGAACCGCACCGAGGTGCCGTCGACGGTGGCCCTGCCCTCGTGGACGACGGTTCCGTCCGGCCGGACGACCCAGACGCGCACGTCGGTGCCGCCGGTCCCGTCGCGGTCGTCGGTGAGCAGGTAGCCGTCGAGCGTGTAGCGCTCGGAGCAGGCCCGCTCGCGCAGCAGCGCCCCGACGAGCCGTGGTGTCGCCAGTGCCTCCGGCCCGGCACCTCGCAGCCCCGCGTCGACGGCCAACGCGCCGGGGGTCTCCCCGCACGTGAACGTCTGCACGCTCCTGGTCGTCAGGGTCGTGCCCGGGAGCTCGAGCTGGGCGGAGGCCACCACGGCGGCCTTGCCCATCCGGGCTCGCGTGGACCACGCGATCGGCACGCCGCGGGCCCGGGTGAAGGTGCTCATCTCCACGGGTTGGACGAGGCTGTCCGCGATCCCGAGCCGGTGGCTCAGGAGGACACGCGCCATACGGACGTCCCTCCCGACCGGGGTGTCCTCGGCCGGCTGGATGCCGGCGAGGGCCTCGAGGGCCGCGGCGTGGCCGACCCGGCCGAGTGCCTGGGCGACGCGGCGCTGGACGGTGGGCGTCGGGTCCCGCAGTGCGGTCAGGAGGGCCTCCTGGGTGCCGGCCCCGGGAAGCCTGCCGAGGATGACGGCCGAGAGTGCGCGGACGCGGTCGTCCGGGGACTCGAGCACGAGGTCCCGGGACAGGCCGGGCAGGGTCGAGGACTCGCGCAGCGCGAGGACCGCGAGGCTCTGCTTGGCGAGATCGGGCCGCGTGGCGCGAGCCAGCCGGCCGAGCTCGGCGTCGGTGCGTTGGTCGACGGGTGTGTAGGTGGGCATGGTGTGCTCCTAGCTCCCGGCTCGGACCTGGCAACGGCCGCGCATCGTCGATCCCTGGCCGCTGGTGAGCAGCACCGAGGAACGGGTCGAGACGCAGCAGCGGGTCTGGGCCATCAGGTTCTCCCGGGCGGTGGTCGCCGTCGGGCAGGTGTCGCCGTGGTTGTGCGGCAGGTCGAGGTAGTGCCCCATCTCGTGGGCCAGGGTGCGCGACCAGCCGTCCGGGTCGCCCCGGCCGGTCTCGCCGCCGATCATGCCGTCGCTCTTGCCGCCCTTGCTGCAGTCGCCGGGTCTCGGCGAGACGCCCAGGACGTTGTCGTAGGTGATGGAGCGGACGCAGAAGACGTCGAGACCGTCGTTCGGCACGCTCCACTCGTCGGACAGGGTGTCCGACTCGGAGTCGCTGCCGAGGTCGTCGCGGCCGTTGGAGGCGGCGGCGGTGATCCAGTAGTAGCCGACGCGACCGACTCCCAGGCCGATGCCGCTGTAGATCTGGCGGGTCCGGTGGATGCCGTAGTCGACAGCCGCCTCCTCCACGGTGAGCGCTCCCGCGGACAGCACGTCGAAGCCGACCTTGATGATGTTGACGTTGATGTGCTTGCCGCTCAGGCCGGTGAAGGCCTGCCCGAGGCTGACCACCACGGGCGTGTTCGTGCTCGGGTCGGTCGGCGCCTTTCCCTGCCAGAACCCGAGCACCTCGCGCATCACCGACAGGTTGCCGGTGCCCCCGAGACCCATCGCGGCCATCGCCTGGCGGACCGAGAGGACGGTCATGGCACGACCGGCGTCTCGAGCGCGGTGACGCGGTCCGTCAACGCGGCGACCTGGGCGGTGAGCGCCGTGACCTGCGCGGTCATCGCCGTGACCTGGCTCTGGAGCGAGGCGAACACGGTCGCGACGTCCTGGCCCGCCACCGCGAGCGATCCCGGCATCGAGACGGAGCCGTCGATGAGCACGCCGCCGCGGTAGTCGCGGTTGAAGTTGAGGACGAGCGTGTCCTCCCACGCGTGCACGAGGGCCCGCCGGTACGGGCTGCTCGGCGTGCCGCGCGGCCGGAAGATCGTCGTCGTGCGCCGACGCTCGGCTCCCCCGTCGAGCATGATGTCGGTGCCCAGGTGCTGGGTGACCCGCGAGGCCACGACCAGCCAGTCACCGTTCGAGGCGCCCTTGAGCGTCTTGGTGTCGTTGATGGTGACCCCACCCGGGTAGTCCCGGTCCCAGTTGAGCGTCAGCCCGTCGGTGAAGTCGTGGACCAGTGCGCGCCGGTACGGCGTGTTGGTCGCACGACGGCCGGCGGTGTCGAGCATGAAGTCGCTGGTCGCCGACTTGGTGACGGCCCCCTCCAGCAGGATCCAGTCCCCGTCGAACCTGATGTCAGTCATGTGTGTTCCTTCCCCCGTGCCGACCGGACGGCCGACAGGAGAAGGAGCGATGGTGAGCGCCCGGTGATACGTCGATGCGGTCATTCAGCGCCAGGTGGCCGTGAGAAGCCCCAGGCGCACGCAAACAGGGAAAAGCGTGTCGTTCCAGGCGATCTGGCTCAGGATCCGGTGGCTGCCGGCGGGGTCTGCCGGAGCTGCTCGGTCAAGGCGTCCACGGCCCGGCGCAGGTCGGCGATGGTGGCCGCATGGGCGTCGGGCCGCAGCTCGACGGTGACGGACCCGCCGGGCTCGAGGGCCACCCGCCGCACCTGGGACAGCGTGGTCGCGCCCTGCTGCTGGACGGCGTTGGTGAGCTCTTCCTCGGTCATGCCTAGGTGGTGCAGCGCCTTACGGTCGAGCACCCCGTCGGTGAGCACCTCGGTCGACCTGCCGCTGAGCAGCCACGCGAGGCGAGGGCTCCGCATCGACCAGTGGTCGAGCACGGCGTTGAACGAGACGAGGACGGCAGCACCGATGAGACCGCCGAGCAGGGAGTTGTCCTCGCCGATGATGGCGTTCTGGACGACGTTGCTCAGGAGCAGGACGACGACGAGGTCGAGCGAGTTCATCTGTGCCATCAGGCGTTTGCCCGCGACGCGGATCACCAGGGCGATGCCGAGGTAGATGACGACGGTGCGGATCACCTTCTCCAGCACCGGCATCTGCAGGTCGAACAGGTCACCACCGATCCCCGCAGGCGCGGCGGCCAGGGTGTCGGTCAGGACTGCGGACACGTGCTGGATCATCAGGGCTCCTCGAGTCGGTCACGCTCAACGTAACCGCGTCGAGGAGCCCCGCGACCTCACCTCGCCGGACGGCTCACCCGACGGGCACCGTCGACGCGTCGTGCGTCTCCTGGGCGATGGTGTCGGCGATGACCTGGGCGTCGCTGGGTGCAGCCGCGGGGGCGCCGGCACCGCCCTCGCTCGACTGCCTGCGCAGGGCCGCTGCGGACGGAGCGTTCACCTCGGCGATGCCGGGTCGGCCGTCCTCGATGACGAGCGTGGCTCGCGTGAACACCTCGGCACCCGGGGTCGTCACGAACGGAACGCACCGGAAGTCGGCCGTCATCTCGGTCGGCGTGATGCGGGTGCTGACGTAGCCGCGCAGGTTGGTCCAGAATTGCAGGTTCGGGTTCCAGTCGGCCCACGGGTGACGGCCGTCCGGGTCGTCGTAGCCGTTGCCACCACTGGTGATCGACGACGTGATGAGCTCGCTGCCGACGGGCGTGGTCGGCTCGTCGTAGTCGAGGTACAGGTCGCTGGCCCAGTGCGCGTGCACGTCACCGGTGAGGACGACCGGGTTGCGCACCCCGGCATCGATCCAGCCACGGGTGACCCGTTCGCGGGAGGCGCGGTAGCCGTCCCAGGCGTCCATCGAGACGGTCGTCTTCGCGGTGGGGTCGTTGTCGCGGCGGCCGAAGAACACCTGCTGGCCCAGGACGTCCCAGCGGGCGGTCGAACGCCGGAACCCGTCGAGCAGCCATGCTTCCTGCTCGGTGCCGGGCAGCGAGCGCTGCGGATCGTCGGCGTCGGCGCAGTCCTTGTAGCCGTCGCCGCAGGCCTGGTCGGAGCGGTACTGCCGGGTGTCGAGCATGTGGAAGTTCGCGAGGTTGCCCCACGGCACGCGGCGGTAGAGCTGCATGTCGGGTCCAGCAGGCACGGACGAGCGGCGCAGCGGCATGTTCTCGTAGTACGCCTGGTAGGCGGCAGCCCGGCGGGTGAGGAATCCCGGCTGCTCCGAGGCGTTCTCGGCGATGTCGTCGGCGTAGTTGTTGTCGACCTCGTGGTCGTCCCAGACGACGAGCCACGGCGCGGCGGCGTGCGCCTCCTGCAGGTCGAGGTCGGTCTTGTACTGCGCGTGCCGCTGCCGGTAGCCCGCCAGCGTCGTCGTCTGCAGACCTGCGTGCTGGCGGCCGACCCCGGTGCCGGCACCCTCGTAGAGGTAGTCCCCGAGGTGCAGGACGAGGTCGGGCTGCTCGTCGGCCAGGTGGCGGTAGGCGGTGAAGTACCCCGCGGGGAAGTTCGCGCACGACGTGAACGCCATCGCCAGTGACGCGGGGTTCGACCCGAGGGCCGGGGTGGTCAGGGCCCGACCCGCCCGCGACACGTGGCGCCCGAGCCGGAACCGGTACCAGTACTCGCGACCTGCCTCCAGACCCCGCACCTCGACGTGCACCGAGTGCCCGCCGTCCGGGGTCGCCTTGGCGCTCCCCGCCTTGACCACGTTCGCGAACCGGTCGTCGGTCGCGACCTGCCAGTTCACGGCATACGTCGAGGCCGGTATGCCGCCGCGTCCGTCGGCGGCGACGGGGTCGGTCGCGAGGCGGGTCCAGATCACGAACCCGTCCGGCCACGGGTCGCCGCTGGCGACGCCGAGGGTGAAGGGGTCGGTGCGCGGCGGGACCGCCGCGGCGCTGGGGCGGCTGTCGAGGACGACGGCGGCCGGGGTGAGGGCGACGGCGCCGGTGAACAGCCCGGCCTTGATCACGGTGCGGCGGGTGGTGGTCTCCATGGGTCCCAACCTCGCCCACCGCCGGCGGACTCCGGCCGACGCGGACCGGACGGCTCGGTGAAGAAACAGTGACCAATCGGGACGAAACCCACTTGAGTGGCTGCCGTCGCGTGCCTGAGGATCGACCGCGTGACGCCCTCCCCCACCGACCCACCGGGCCACGAGGCCCAGCCGGGCCCCGACGGCCGCGCCGGCATCGACACGGCCCTGGTCCGCCGACTGGTCGCCGACGAGTTCCCTCAGTGGGCGGGGCTGCCCGTGCGGCCCGTCGCCGTCGACGGCTGGGACAACCGCACCTACCGGCTCGGCGACGACCTGTCCGTCCGTCTCCCCACCCACGACCGGTATGTCGCGGCCGTCGAGAAGGAGGCCCGCTGGCTCCCCGTGCTCGCGCCATACCTGCCCGTTCCGGTGCCGGAGGTGGTGGCGAGCGGCAAGCCGGGCGAGGGATACCCGCACCCGTGGTCGGTGCGCCGCTGGGTCGGGGGCGCGACCGTGTCGGCGGCGACGGTGGGCGACGACGAAGCGCAGCAGCTCGCCCTCGACCTGGCCGACTTCCTCGGCGCGCTGCGCGCGGCCCCGGCGAACGGCGGTCCGGTCGCGGGAGAGCACTGTTTCCACCGCGGGGGCGACCTCGGGGTGTACGGCGAGGAGGCCCGCGAGGCCTTCGGCTCCCTCGAGCCGGACCTGGGCGCGGGGGCGCTCGACGTGTTCGAGACCGCCCTGACCTCGCAGTGGGGTGGTGAGCCGGTGTGGTTCCACGGCGACGTCGCCACCGGCAACCTGCTCGTGCGCGACGGACGTCTCGCGGCGGTCATCGACTTCGGGACGTGCGGGATCGGCGACCCGGCCTGCGACCTCGTCTTCGCGTGGACGTTCCTCGAGGGAGCGGCACGGGAGGTCTTCCGTTCCGCGGTGGGACTCGATGTCGACACGTGGGCGCGGGCACGCGGCTGGGCCGTGTGGAAGTCGGCGGTGGACCTCGAGGGACGTGAGGTGACCAACCTGCGCATCCTGCGCGACGTCGTCGCCGAGCACCGGGTGCTCACGCGAACGGGTCGGTGATCTTCCTCAGCTCCACCAGCGTCTCGTAGAGCTCCCGCGCCCGCTGCGCCCCGAGGTGCTCGACCCACTCCGCCTCGATCTGCTGCTGCACGGGACGGGCGACCTCCACCACCTCATGGCCGAGAGCGGTGAGGCGGATGAGCCGCGCGCGGGCGTCGGACGGGTCGGGCACCCGCTCGACGTACCCCTTGGCCACCAGCTGGTCGACGATGAACGCGGCACTCTGCTTGGTCACCTCGGCCGCCGCGGCGAGGTCCGTCAGCCGCGACCCGTCGGGGCCGATCCGCTGGAACACCTTGCTCTGCGCCATCGTCACGTCGTGGCCCGCCTCGTTCACGGCGGCCAGGATCCGCACCTCCATGGAGCGGGAGGGGATGAACAGCAGGACGCCGAGGTTCGGGTCCTGCGGCAGGAGCGGCCGCGCCCGTCGGGGCGCCCGGGATCGGCTCACGTCTCGACCGACGTCTCGGCTCACGTCTTCGCTCGGGGCGCGCTCGGGTCTTGCGCTGTCGTGGTCACGGGAGCACTATAGTCAAGTTATCTGACCAAATGGCTTGTACGACGCGGAGGTCGCCATGGAGGTCGAGGAGCGGTGGGCGGCCATCGAGGCCGAGCGGCGGAGCCTGGCCGAGCTCCTCTCCGAACTGACACCCCAGCAGTGGGACGCCCCGTCACTCTGCTCGGAGTGGCGGGTCCGCGACGTCGCCGCCCACGTCGCGATGACCCCGAACGGTCCGACCGCGGGCACCATCGTGGTCGGCCTGGCGAAGGCCCGCGGTGACCTGTGGGGCTTCGGCCGCGACGTCGCGCGGGAGCACGCGCGCCGCCCGGTCGCTCAGATCGTCGCCGAGCTCGACCGCGACGCCGCCGCCCGCACGATGCCCTTCCTCACCAACGCCCGCAACATCCTCATGGACGCCCTCGTCCACGGCCAGGACATCGCCGTGCCGCTCGGGATCGAGCGCACGATGCCGGTTCCCGCCGCGCTCGCCGGCTTCGAGCGGGTATGGCGCATGGGCTGGCCCTTCCATGCCCGTCGTCGCCTGCGCGGCTTCCGGCTCGTCGCGACAGACGGCCCGGTCGACGTCGGCGAGGGCGTCGCGGTCGAGGGCCGCGTCCAGGACCTGCTGCTGCTCGTCACCGGTCGGACCGCAGCAGCTGCGGAGCGGCTTCACGGCCCCGGCGTCGCCGACCTGGCCCGCACCTCCCGTCCCTGAGGCGTCGTCACCGAGCGCCGGGCGACCTCTCACAGGTCGAGGACGGTCCAGATCGTGGTGCCGCGTCCCGGGACAGTCTCGGTCCGGTCGGTCTCGGTGAAGCCGAGCTTGGCCAGCACCCGTCGGGACGGCGCATTCCAGTCCCAGACCGTGGCCCAGAGCCGTCCGTGGCCGCTGGCGCGGGCATGCTCGACCACGGCGAGTGCCGCCTCGGTCGCGTACCCCTGGCCGTGGACCCGACGCAGCAGCTCGAACGCGATCTCCGGCTCGCCCTCCTCGCCTCGACCGCTGGCGACGAGTCCGCAGTAGCCGATGACGTCGCCCTCGGCCCGTCGCTCGACCGCAAGCAGGCCGACGCCATCAGGGCCGGCTGACCACACCGAGTCGGTACGGATCGACTCGGCGAGCTCCGCCGCCGTAGGACGACCCGACGCGTCCAGGCGACGGTGCGGCGGCAGCCGGGGGTCGTCGCGCTCGGACCACAGGGCATGGAGCACGTCGGCCTCGGCCGGCAGCAGAGGCCGCAAACGCAGGCGCGCCGTCTGCAGCACGTCAGCCGGTGGCGCGCAGGTAGCGGCCGAAGTGCGGGACCGTGAACGCGATCCGCCCGCGCTCCCCCGAGTAGATGAGCCCCTTCTTCAGCAGGGCGTCACGCGCCGGTGACAGCGACTGCGGCTTGCGGTCGAGCAGCGTGGCCACCGCCGACGTCGGCACCGACTCGGTCTCGTCGACATCCTCGCCGGCCTCGACCATCGCGAGCGCCGCGTCGGCCATGGCCCGCAGGTACTCGCGCTCGGCCGGCGTCGCCCGCTCGAACCGCGACCCGAAGAACCCGACGGCCAGCTCGGCCTCGGCCTCCGGTGCCGCGACGGTGATGTCCTCGGCGGTGATGGGTGTCCGCGGGGCGACGTCCCAGGCGACCTTGCCGTAGGCCTGGACGAAGTACGGGTAGCCGGCGGTCGCGGCATACATCGCCTCGAGGGCCTCGGACGTGAACTCGGCACCCTCGTCCTCGGCGGGGGCGACGAGCGCGAGGTCGGCGGCACTGCGGTCGAGCCGGTCGATGCGCTGGTACCGGAAGAGGCGCTCGGAGTAGGACTTCGACGCGGACAGCACCGCGGGCAGGTGCGGCAGGCCGGCACCGACGACGATGACGGGCAGTCCCGACTGCGAGATCTCGTGGCAGGCGGCGCACACCGCGGAGACGTCCTCGGCGGTGAGGTCCTGCATCTCGTCGACGAAGATCGCCACGCCCTTGCCGACGTCGGCCGCAAGACCGCCCACGTCGGTGAGCAGCTCGACGAGGTCGATCTCGATGTCGCCGGAGTCGGCGCGGCCGGTGACGGCGGGGGCGTCGATGCCGGGGTTCCACTTCTCGCGCAGCTTGGCGCCGGGGGCGGAGTCGCGCTGGGCGAACGCCTTGATCACGCCGAGCACGTGGTCGACGTCGTCGCCCTGCGGGTGGCCGAGCTCGCGGACCGCTACGTGCAGCGCGGCCGACAGCGGGCGGCGCAGGCCCTGGTCGGGGCGCGCCTCGAGCTTGCCGGTCCCCCAGTGCGCGCGGACCGCGGCCGAGCGCAGCGCGTTGAGCAGCACGGTCTTGCCGACCCCGCGCAGCCCGGTGAGCACGATGGAGCGTTCGGGGCGACCGCGGGCGATGCGCTCGAGCACGATGTCGAACGCCTGGAGCTGCTCGTCGCGCCCCGCCAGCTCGGGTGGGCGCTGGCCTGCGCCGGGGGCATAGGGGTTACGGATCGGGTCCACGATCGCAGGGTATGGGTCTGTCTAGCGATATCCCGAGAGGCGCGGATACGCACCGATCGTGTCGCGGTCGATGGCCTCGTATGGCGCTGTCTAGCCTCATCCCGATACTCACCGATACCCCGCGATCGTGCTGGTCAGGGTATCCGAGCGCCGGGACAGAAGCGCCGTTCGCACCGCCTGCCCTACCGCTCACCGACCGGACGTAGCGCAGGGGAGGAAATTCACGACATACGGGAGAAAGGTGGCAAATGTCCACGCATCACACCGTCGTGAATCGAGGAACTCCCCCATGACGCAAGACCACACCCCTGCTCCGACCACCGACCCCGCCCCCGCCGTCAACCGCCGCACGTTCGTGACCGGCGTCGCCGCGCTCACCGCGGCAGGCGTCGGCACGACCGCCCTGGCCCGCAGCAGCGCCCCGGCGACCGCCTCACCGGCCGGCGCTCCGGCGGCAGCCCGCCGCACCGCGGCCGCGAACGCCGGCGACGATCCCGTCGGCATGCTGAAGAAGATGCTGTCGTTCGACACCCAGAACTTCGGCCAAGGCGGCAAGACGCGCGCCCACGCCGAGTGGCTCAAGAGCGTCTGGGACGCCGCGGGCGTCCCGGCCGAGATCATCCCGACCCCGCAGCCGGACAACGTCCACCTCATCGCCCGCATCAAGGGCACGTCGACAACCGCCAAGCCGCTGCTGCTGCTCGGGCACTCCGACGTCGTGCCGGTGGAGCGCGAGAACTGGAGCGTCGACCCGTTCGCGGGGACCGTGAAGAAGGGCGAGATCTACGGCCGCGGCGCCCTCGACATGAAGGGGGCGAACGCTGCCTCGATCAGCGCGCTGCTGCGCCACGTAGCCGAGGGCGCCAAGTTCGAGCGCGACATCATCATCCTCACCGACTGCGACGAGGAGGCCGGCAGCTACGGCTCCGGCTGGCTCGCCGAGAACCACTGGGACAAGCTCGATGCCGGGATGGTGCTCACCGAGGGCGGCTGGTTCATCGCGCAGTCCGACAAGACCACGCCGATGCTCATCAGCGTCACCCGGCAGGACAAGGTCTACTTCAACCTCGACCTCTACGCCGACGGCACCGCGACCCACTCCTCCAAGCCCATCCCCGACAACGCGATCGTCAGCCTGTCGAGGGCCGTGGCCGCGATCGGCGACGACCTCGCGCCCGTCCACCTGACGAAGGTGACCCGGGAGTACTTCGAGGCCCTCGCGGACGCGACCGACGACCGCCGGTGGGAGCGCGCCATACGGGGATGATGCTCAAGGCGCGCAGCCAGCGGTCGCTGGAGCGTGCCGCGGCGCTCGTGGTGAAGGGGTCGGACTACCCCTACCTGCACAGTGCCCTGCTGAGGACGACCGCGGCGTACGTCATCGAGGACGCCGGGTACAAGGAGAACGTCATCCCGTCCGAGGCGCACGTGCGCGTCAACTGTCGCGGGATCCCCGGTGGGCAGAAGCCGCGTGACTTCGTCGCGGACCTGCGCAAGCGGCTCAAGGGCCGTGACATCGAGGTGAGAGTCGTTGCGCCAGAAGGGGTTTCGGAGGAGGAGCAGCTCGCGATGCTCGACGAGACGTGGGCCGGCAAGCCCGCGGACCTCAACACCCCGCTCTACAAGGCGATCAAGCAGTCGTCGGTACAGACGTACCCGGGGGCGCGCTTCTCGCCGGCGCTGTTCGAGGCGGGCACGAGCCTGGGGCCGTGGCGCAAGAAGGGGATCCCCGGCTACGGCGTCTACCCCTACGTCATCAGCAACGAGCAGCTGATCGGCATGCACGGCAACGACGAGCGCATCTTCACCGAGTCCCTGGAGAAGGGCACGGAGTTCATGTACCGCGTGTTCTCCCGCTTCAAGGCCTGAGCCGGCGGTCGCTCACCGGTCACTGTGATGCGTTGCTGTCGTCCCATACGGGTTCGGACAGCGCGACGGCATCACAGTGATCGGTATGCCGCCCGCGTCAGCCCGCGCCTGCCACTGTGATCAGCGGTGGGTTCGGGACTTTGTCCGGTATGGGGTCACACGGTCCGGTTCGCAGGTAGCGTCGGCCGCGCACCCAGCCGACCCAGGAGAAGCCCCATGGACGATGAGATCCAGCTGATCAGCGATGGCGAAGGGCTGGCCGTCATCGGAGAACGCGGTGCAGTCGAGCGGTTCCTCGCGTCGGAGGGTCTGGAGTCGAAGGATCTCGGGCTCCCCCGGTTGAGCAAGGCCCTGCGAGCTGGGTCGTCTGTTGCCACGGCTGGGTCCGAAGTCGCTGCGAACTCCGGGCAGTGGGTGAAGCTGACCAAGCAGTCAGCCGAGCTGGTGAACAAGTACGGGTTGAGCGAGACCGCGAAGAATGTCCACTCCGGGGTCGTCAGGAACGACAAGGGGCAGATCAAGGGCATCCTCACCTTCGCCAAAGGCACCGGGGCGAAGGGGCTGACGAATCCAGCTCTCTTGGCCGGAGCAGCCGGACTCATGGCCCAACTGGCCATGCAGCAGGCCATGGACGAGATCACGCAGTACCTCGAGGTCATCGACGCCAAGGTCGACGACATCCTCCGCACCCAGAAGGACTCCGTGATCGCCGACATGATCGGTGTTCAGCTCGTCATCGAGGAGGCCATGACCATCCGGGACACGGTCGGACGAGTCTCGGACATCACCTGGTCCAAGGTTCAGGGCACGACCTGGACTGTCGCGCGCACCCAGGCGTACGCCTTGGGTGAGCTCGATGCCCTCGCCAAGAACGTCGAAAGCCAGCGCAAGATCAGCGACTTGGTGGACAAGTCCAAGGAGGCTGACACCAAGAGTCGTGAGTGGCTCGCTGTCCTGGCCCGGTGCTTCCAGCTCCAAGACGCCATCGCGGTGCTCGAGCTGGACCGGATGCTTGACGCGGCACCTGACGAGCTCGAGCAGCACCGTGTGGGTCTCCGCATCGCCCGGGCGAACCGGCTCGACGCGATCGGGCAGACGACCGAGAACCTCATGTCGCGCTTGGAGGCGGCAGCCAGTACTGCGAACGACAAGGTGCTACTGCACCCGACGGGTTCGCGTGATGTCGTACGCGCGAGCAACCACGTCGCGACCGCCGTCACTGATCTGCAGAGCAGGCTCGGACTGGAAGGTGGACGGCAGTCTCTCGAGGCCCGGCGGTGGACTCATGCGGCAGCCGACGCGAAGGACCGCGCCATCGAACGAGGTGCTGGCGGTGCCGACGTCGCCCGCCGACTCGGCACGGACTCGCTACGCGTTGGCACCGAATCACTCGGCCGCGCCAAGTCTGCGTCCGGCAAGTTGTCCGGTCGCATCGGCGAGCGCTCACTGCGTCGACGCGGCAGGGACGAAGCCGGGTCTGACGAGGACTGACGTACCTTCCGCTGTGATCAGCGGCGGGTGCGGCGGCGGACGATGTGGCCGACCACCGCGGGGATCCAGCCGGTCTCGCCGCGCATCCACCGTCCGGCGACGAGGTTGTGCGGCACGACGACGAACGAGCCCTTGAAGCCCTCGGTCAGCGACAGGTCGGTGCCGAACACATCGGTCACCACCTGCCAGTCGAGGTCGGTGGTGCGGTCGAGGTGGGTGCCGATGCCGATGGCGTACCGCTCGACGATCGCTGCGTGGTCGGGCCGACTGTCCTCGTCGCCCGCCGCCCACGCGGCATAAGCCTTGTCGAGGCCCTCACTCAGGGAGGCGAGGTCGTCGACGTCCACACCCTCCGCCTCGAGGGCTCTCAGGGCGGCGTCGATGCGCGCCTTCTCGTCGGCGCCAAGGCCCTTGACGATCGGGCGCAGCGACTCGCCGTCGTCGACGAGCTGGTCACCGGCCGACGCGAGCTCGAGCTCCTCGACGGGCTCCGGCTCGGTGTCCGAGTCCTTGCGGCGACCGAACCAGGCCATCGTCGGCTACTTGACCGACGCGGTGCCGGAGTCGGCGGCCAGCGGCTTGCCCGCGGCCTCCCAGGCCTTCATGCCGCCGTCGACGTTCGCCACGTCGAAGCCCTGCTGCGACAGCCACGCCACCGCGCGGGCCGAACGGCCACCGGCGCGGCAGGTGACCGCGAGCGTGCCGGAGTCGGTGTCAGGGAGCTCGTCGAGGCGCGCGGGCAGATCACCCAACGGGATGTGCACCGCGCCGGGGGCGTGGCCGGCATCCCACTCGTCCTGTTCGCGCACGTCGAGCATGACGGCGTCGTCGGCGACTTCGGACACGGACACCTGGGGGATGTTCATGGCCGCCATCCTGCCACCGCGGGGTGCCGCTCGCCGAGGCATGTCACCCCGCCCGCGACTAGGGTCGAACCCATGACTGAACAGGTGCCTGTCGGCCACACCCCGGACCGCGGTCTCACGATCACCCTGAGCACGCCGTTCGTGGAGTCGCTGAGCCCCGAGCAGCTCGACCACTACGTCCGCACGGTCGTCGCGATGGGCGAGTCGGCCAACGACGGCACCTCCCCGTCGGACCTCGCCGAGCGCCTCAAGGACGCCCTCGAAAGTGGTGGCGTGCAGCTCCCGCCCACGTCGTACGACCGCCTCGGCGAGCAGCTCACCGAGTCCAGCGGCGCCCCGCTGTCGATCATCACCGACAAGGACCAGCTCCTGTATGGCGAGGAGGACGCGACCGCCGCGGCTCACCGCCCGGCCGTCCCCGACGCCGCCGACCCCGACTCGGACAACCGCCCGACGTACTCCTGACTGTTCCACCCGTGGGTCACCCGCAGCCGTTGCAGGTCCGGTGGATCCACGGGTCGGAGTCGGCCAGGCAGAACACCGACCCGGACCTGCAGGTCCACTGGCACGACGACGCCACGGTGATCCTGCGGCAGAACAAGGCCATCAACTACGAGGCGCCGTTCCTTTTCCTGCTGTTCGGTGACGAGCGCGCCCTGCTGCTGGACACGGGGGCAATGGCGGATCCTGCGCTGCTTCCGCTGCGCGACACCGTCGACGCGCTCGTCGACCAGTGGTTGCAACGCCATCCGCGTCCCGGGTACGAGCTGCTGGTCCTGCACACCCACTCGCACGGTGACCACGTCGCCAGGGACGGACAGTTCGCCGACCGCCCCGACACCACGGTGGTCGACGCCGGCCACAAGTCGATCCACGGCTTCCTCGGGCTCACATCGGACCTGGACCGCCCGGCCCGGCTCGACCTCGGTGGGCGAGTGGTGGACTGCATCGCGAGCCCGGGCCACGACGCGGCGGCGGTGACGTACTTCGACGACCGGACCGGGTTCCTCCTCGCCGGCGACACGGTCTACCCGGGGCGGCTCTACGTCGAGGACCGGGTCGCCTTCGCGCAGACCATCGACCGGCTCGTGGCGTTCGCGGACACCCACCCAGTGACCCACGTGCTCGGCTGCCACATCGAGATGAGCACCACCCCGGGCGTGGACTACCCGATCCGCACCACCTTCCAGCCGGACGAGCCGCCGCTGGAGATGACCGTCGACCAGCTCCGTGACGTGGCTCGGGCGCTGGCGGAGGCCGGCGATCGTCGCGGCCGCCACGTCTTCGCGCACTTCGTCCTGCACCTCGACGGCTAGGCGGGACGACCAGGTCCGCAGTCGGCTCGGCAGTCGGCGGTCGCTGACAGACTCGGGGCATGCCCCGCTCGCCGCGCATCGAGCCTTCCGGTGACTTGGTCGCCCGCGTGGCCGCCACGGCGCTGGCGCTGCCCGAGGCCTACGAGGAGGACGCCTGGACCGGCGTGAGGTGGCGCGTCCGGAGCAAGACCTTCGCGCACATCCTCGTCGCCCAGGAGGGCTACACCTCGGCCTACCGCGATCTAACGGGAGTGACCGCGCCGACCACCGTGCTGACCTTCCAGTCGTCCGGTGACGAGCTGTCAGCCCTGGCCCACGCCGGACCGCCGTTCTACAAGCCCCCGTGGTCACCCACCGTCATCGGCATGGTGCTCGACGAGGACTCCGACTGGGACGAGGTCGCCGAGCTCGTGACCGAGAGCTACCGCTTTTGCGCTCCTCAGATGTTGAGGCGGCGGCTGGATGGTGGGGACGAGCGTCCCGCCGGGGCACGAGCCCCGTAGGTCGCGCCGGTGAGAGAGGGCGAGGAGGGTGACGCACACCGCCCTACCCAGCCCGAGGACAGCAAGAAGAGCGGGCATCCGGCCAGGGGCGCAGTCCCGGAGGGACCCTGGACAGAGCCGCGACCACAATTCGGTTGCCCACCCACCGACGGCACTGACACCCTCGCTCAATGGCCAGCAGCACCGCCCGGACGCTCTTCGACCGGTTCGACCAGACCGCCGTCGCGGTGGTGCAGGCACGGCCTGAGGCGGATCCGACGATGATCAAGGAGATCTTCGAGGAAGCGGCGACTCTGCTGCACAACGGGATCGCTCTCGACCACCTCGACGACCATGACGCCGACATCGTCATCGCCGGGCTGTGCATCGCGCTCAGCGATGCGGACGTGACGACCGCCCTGTTGACCCTGTTCTACGCCGCCACCGACGAGCCCGACGGCCTTCACGACCCCGCAGGCGCCGCCCTGGCCTACGAGAATGTCCTGAGGATCCTGCAACTCTGAGGGCCCCCCGAAGAGCGTCGCGTCGTCGCCCTCGCCCACGCCCAAGAGCCACGCCTGGCTCCGTCGCCGCGGGTAAGTGCCGCGGCGAGGAGGGGCGAGCCGTCGGGGAAGTCCTTGGTCTCTGTGGTCGCTTCAGCGGTTGACCAGCCTGTCAGGGGCGGTTGGTGGCGACCCACGCATCGAGCGACTCCAGCACCGTGTCAACGACGCTGTGCTTCGGCTCGAAGCCGAGGAGGTCCTTGGCCTTGGCCATCGAGAACATGGGCGCTCGGCCGATGTGCTCCATCGTGGCCTGGGCTGCCTCGGGGTCGACGCGCTGCTCGAACTCGGCCCACGGCGCGAACTCGAGCTTGGGCTCGTGGCCGAAGTGCCGGGCGACGAGCTCGGCGTACCCGCGCAGGGTGAGCGCCTCGGTGCAGACGCTGTTGAAGCTCTCGCCCACGGCCTGGTCCGAGTTGTCGAGGCAGGCCTGGTGCAGGCCTGCGACGTCCTCGGCGTGGACGTGGTGGATCGTCTCGCCGCCACGGTCGGGCAGCAGGCAGGAGCCGTCCTCGCGCAGGCGGTCGATGACGCCGGGGTCGAGGTTGCCCTGCGGGTTGATCGCCATCCAGCCCGGGCCGGAGATGTGGCCGGGGTGCACGACGCTGGCGCGGACCCGGTCCTGGGTCATGAGGTACTGCTCGACGGCGAGCTTGTTG
The DNA here is from genome assembly GCF_039532215.1 of Pedococcus aerophilus. Classification (NCBI taxonomy): domain Bacteria; kingdom Bacillati; phylum Actinomycetota; class Actinomycetes; order Micrococcales; family Intrasporangiaceae; genus Pedococcus; species Pedococcus aerophilus. Next base: position 2,188,348 of record NZ_BAAARN010000001.1, read on the forward strand.
ACGCCGTACTCGCCGTAGGGGTGCTTGGGGGCGTCTTCCCTCGTCGGGACCAGGGCGCTCGCGCCGTACGACCAGACGGTGCCGGTGTGAATGAGGTGCTGGCCGTCCAAGGCTTCGACTAGTTGGCGGGCCTGATCGGGGGTGAAACAGGTGAGGTCCATGACGGCGTCGGGCTTCAGGCCAGCGACGGTCGTTCCAAAGGTGCCGTCACGCTCGGAGGCCTCGCGGTCGCAGACGACCATCTCGACGTCCTGCCAACGGTCGTCGTCGCGGTACGCCTTCTGCGTTCCCCGGCTAATCACCACGGTCTCATGACCCGCCTCGACCAGGCTGGGAGCCAAGTAGGTGCCGATGTGTCCAGTCCCGCCGATGACGACTACGCGCATGCCTCGACGCTAGCCGTCAGCCCGAAAGCCCGCCGATCAGCAGGTTCCCCACACCGCCCACTGTGGGCGTAGGCACCGCCGAGATTGCGCGACTCCTTGGCCGGCAGCGGCGCGGCTGTCGTGACCACCGTCCTCCAAGAAACGCGTTCGCCGCCCGCCGCCGTTTGACGGACTCGCAGCGAATTAGCGCGGACTTGTGCAAGGCTAAGCGTGTGACGGGTGGCGGGGGCGACACGGGCGAATTGGGTGGCGCGACGGATTCGACGAATCTGCCAGGAATGCTCAGGGAGCTGCGCGATCTGACCGGCGTCGACTTCGCGGCTCAACAGGCTGAGTACAGCAGTTTCGCTGCCGCCGCAGAGTCGTCGATTTTAGAGACCCGTCTCGCGGACGCGCTATTCGAGTTGCACGAAGGGCTTCGCAGCTCGCGAATTCTTGGGACAATTGGATCGATCGATTCGTGGGCGGACGGAAGTACCAATTTCCGCATTGTTTCAAAGTCGTGGCCCTCGGTCGTAGACAAGCTCTATCGCCTGAACATCGAAGAGAACGAACTGGCCCCCAACCCGCCGTTCCTTCCCAACTTGCATGAGCGAGTTGCAGGCGCGTCGTACTCAAAAAGCCAACAATGGATCACTCCGTCCAACGTCAGCGAATTCGCAGATGATCTGGTGCGAACCAAGTTTGTTGTTCCGTTCGTAGACGGCGTGATCCAAGTAAGCGACAAGATCAAGGAGTTGATCTACGCTGAATCCCTTCCCCGATACGTGAAATACCACGCGAAGGACTCCGGCTATCACGCAAGACATCTTTACTGTCTTCTAGAAGTACCTGCCGCGGGAGGCGGGTCGCGTACGGTGGCGCTGGAAATTAAGGTGTTGACCAAACTACAGGACACTCTTGGAGAACTCACGCACCTCCTGTACGAGGCGAAACGCACTGGCCGAATTCCTTCCGAGAAGAAGCGAAAACTGGCATGGATGATCGATTCCCCCGACTTCTTGGCCTCATACGTTGGCCACAGTGCGCACTTTATCGAAGCGCAATTGGTAATTTTGAAGAGTGAACTGATGGAAATGGAGGCGGAATAGTATGGATAACCCAGAGCCGCGCTCGCAGTACCTAAACGTCGTTCTCCGTCAGATTGCGCGAACTGCGTTTAGGATCCCTAGGTTTCAACGTCACTTCGTCTGGGATGAGCGCGACGTCCTCGAGCTGTTAGGGAGCATCCAGAAGGGCTATCCAATCGGGAGTGTCCTTACATGGAAGGTGGAGGCTTCGGACAACTACTTCGCGGGTTATCGAACCGAGACCTTTCCGAACGCGGACCCTGCCGTATCGAACTTCGAAGTCGTCCTTGATGGCGCTCAACGTCTCTCAACGCTGTACGGGTGCCTGCGGCACTCGCAGGCGAGCCCGGTATACCAGGTCGTCTACGATCTCCGCAAAGCCGAATTCGCGCACGCTGACTTCTCAAAGGACATCGAGCCGTGGCGTATTAAGATGGACGCGCTCTTCGATAGCCGGGCCTTCTTGGCTTCGCAAGCGTCGATTGAGGAATTGGAAGATTCCGCCGAACTCCTTCCGAGCGCACTCGATCTCTATTCGACCTTCCAGGACTATCAGATCCCGATTATTGGACTGTCCAACGCTGTACTTGAAGACGTCGTCGAAGTGTTCAGGCGAATCAACAGCAGCGGCACCCCGCTGTCATCTGTCGACTTCGTGCGCGCGCTTACGTGGCAGTCCGAGTTTGATTTGGAGGAGACGTTCGACCGTTTCGTCGCGCGCTATCAGGGCACTCCGCTCGAAGGCATCACCGAAGACTATGTGATTCGATGCCTCGCGATCACGGCGAACGTTCCGGTCGGGAGCCGCGAGGTTGTGCAGCTGAAGGAACTCTCAAGCCGAAAGGGCGGTCTCGCAGGCGAGGTTGACAGGATGGAGGCTGTCCTTGACCTCGTGGCGGATTATTTGCGGCGGTTGGGTGCGGCGCGCTTCCGCGACGTACCTTATGAAATTCAGCGCCTGTTCATCTTTGCCATGCTCTTGCATCATCCGGCCACTGACTTGTCGCGGATTGACGACTGGTTCTGGCGGACAACGTTCTCTGAAGAACATCAAGGAAAGCCGGAGTCGTACACGAATCGCCTTCTTGCCCTGGTCCGGGACGGCGATATTGACTCAGCATTCGAAGTACGGAAACCAGTTGATCCTGATGTGTTTGCACTGCGTGCCCGCCGTTCCGGGTCCGCGGTCACAGTTGGGTTCGATTTGCTGCTTCGGAGGCGTCAAGCGCACTCGCTGATCTCTGGCAAAGCAATCGACTTCGGTGGCTGGGTCCACGGTGCACTCTTCTCGCAGGAGGAACTCCGCGCTGATGGCGATAAGAGTTCGACGGTTGTGACGAGGTTGGCGAACCTCGTGGTCCTCGACACCGTCGAAGCGCTGCAATGGCGTGAGATGCGGCAGGCAAGCTCGCTTGACGCTCTCCGAGCAGAACTGGCCGCGAAGGACTTGGGGATTGAGGAGGCGTGGAACACCCAGGGGCTTGGAGATGGCGTCGACGTCAGCCTTGTGCCGATGGCGGTCCTTCGGGGGCGCTCGCGTGAGCTCTTGGAGTCGGTGATTCCGCGCACGTAACCGCCCGGCGCAAGGCCCGAGGACTAGTCGACGCCATCGACCCTCGGCAAGAGGGACTCAACCCAGGTGATGGCGTCTTGGTGAGCGGACATGAAGTCGATGCCGGACAGTTGAAGGAACCTCATGGCGCCATAGCTCAATAGAGCGTCGGCGAGCTCGAGAGCGCGGGTCATGGCATCCGGGTCGGGCATGATCGTAGTTCGGAACTGTCCTGGCTCGTACTCTCGCCCCGGAGTCGATCGCTGAAGCGTTAGTGCGGGCCACCTCTTTCCGTGAGCTGATCCACTCGAGGCGCGCCAGATCGATTCGACCTCGTTGGGGTCGCGACCAACCACGCCGGCTGTTTCTCGTAGCACGGTCAGGTAGTTGGGCATGCGCAAGGCCTCTTCTGGGAAGTGTTCTTGGACGGCCGCCAGCAGGCGTTGGTCTAGCTCTCGCGCTAGGTGTTTCTCGTCCTGGGCCAAGCTCTTTCGGTATTCGGCGTAGTCCCAACGGACCAAACAGAGGTGTCTCCGGGCGCACTCCTCTGCCTCGTTGGGGGACATGATCCAAACCGCCTGCGATGCAGATTCCATTGCGGCCCGGGCCAAGGTCTGCGCGGGTCTAAAGGTATGAGTGACGACGTGGTCGGGGTGCCATTTCAAGGGTGCTGCGAAGTCCGCCCAGTGACGCATATGTTCGGCGGACGCCTCGAGAAATCCACGACACCAGTCTGATGCCTTCTCTGGGTACACCGCGTTGAGCGTTGTAAATGGGGAGCTGTCGACTGGATCGCCGACTTGTGACAAGACCCGCAAGGTCCAGCGCGTGCTTGTGGCGATCTCCTTCCATCGTCCGACGTTGGCCTCATCCACAACCTCGCGCATGGTCCCGAGGCTACGACGTTGTGGCAATCGGTGGGGGCGCGCCCGTGGGCCTCACATCTTCTCTAGCGGGAGGTGTCTCCGTCAGTTGCGGCCCAGGCGCGTCTGGACCGGGCCGAGGCGAGGCGGCGCCGCAGTTGCCAAACCGTTCCAGCTGGCGTCCTTCCGCCGCGAGTTCTCGTAAGCCTCCTGTGGATGCCATGTCAGTCCCCCTGGCTAGCGTCCAGCCATGAACCAACCTCCGAATCCGCTTTACCAGGGACCGCTTCGATGGATGGAGGGTGCCCCATCCTTGGCCGAACTTGGCGGAATGGCAGGCTTGTTGTTGATTGGCAGCATGCTCATTCTGAACGCCTGGCGACTTCTGAAGCGGTTTGCGCGAAGTCATTGGGAAGGATGGCCTGAGGCGGGTCCATGGAGCCTGGTGTGGGCAGGTGTCAATGCCGTTGGTGGCGGCGGCCTCCTCTCGTGGCTGTGGCTGCAGCTTGAGCACATCGGTGCACGAATGGGTATCGCGGCCGTCGTATTGATTCTCCTTCTAGCGTCCGAGGTGCAGCCCAACCGAGTCCGTCGTCGAGCTTGAATGATGGGCCCACAAGTGACCGGACGCGGTGAGTCGCAAGCACACACAGCCTGAGTAGCCGGCGGTGGCGCGCGACCTGCATGTGCCGCCGGCTGGGTTGATGTCCAAGACTCACGGTGCAACGGAAATGTCGCCACCTTCACCTACCGTTCGTTCCACGGACCGACAAGGGGAGGGCGAAGTGCGTGCGAGTGTGCGGTTGCGTCAAAGGGCGCTTCTAGTTGCTGAGTTCCGCGACGTGTACGTCGAACTCGTGGGGCTTATGGAGTTGGCAGCAAGACCCGGCACCCTGACGATGACGGAGTTGCAGCCGAAGGCCGGCAAAGAACTCGCGGTCTCGGATCTGTTTCCCCGTGTTGCTCGCGCGGCCGGAAAGGCCGGCACTGCCGCGGGCGACCAATCGCGTCGGATCTCCGTCACGCAGTTCGGTCAGACACGAGAGTTCGCTCCTATCCCCGCATGGCAGCACTCGTTAGATGACCCACAGACTTTGCCTGTGAAGATGGTCTTGGATTGCTGAGAGGCAATCATCGGTTCGCTCGAAGCCAAGGCAGCCGAGGCAACAGCCATCGAAGGAACGCTAGCGGGAAGGATCGCGGCCTTCGTTGGTTTCCCCGCTCGCGTGCGTGCTGCGGTTGCTCTTGAGCACCCCGAGCTTAGAAAGCTCGCCTTTGGCGCGGGCGTCCTTGGTCAAGTACTTGCGGGGGTGCTGGTGGGTGTGACCGTTGCCGCTGTTGTCGGTGGCGTCGGCGCCCTGTGGAAAGCCGCCTTCTGAGGTCACGCGTCCTCCGCGGATCCAGCGTGCGTCCATCCGCCGCGAGCAGGGCAGCCTGGCCGCCCAGATGCGGGGCACTACGTGGCGCCGGTTCATAACGCAAAGACGTCCGACGCTGCGCACCGCAACCGTCGCTGGCAAGTTTCTCTGCGGAGATGAGACCTCAACATGGGTCCTGCACGAGACACTTTGACTGCAGAGGCGGGTTCGACGCTGAGGCAACCCCTATTGTGGTCTCGTGCCGCGTCAGGCACGTCGTTAACGAAGAGGTAACAATGACAGCGGTCTACCTAAGCATTACGGCCAACGGGGCCGACCTGCAGCATCTTTCTAAACTTAGTCGGGAGGTGGAAGGCTCCTCGCTCGGTCAGGAACGCGGAGTTGACAATGCCGGCGACGGCTTGGCCTTCCCTTTAGACGCGGAGATGGTAGCCGAATCTCTAAAGGTGCTCGCTGCAACTTTTGCCAGCGCCAAGGTCGCTCTTGACCTACTTGCCACATGGGCTAAGCGTAGGAAGCAAGACAGCGACGACAAGATGCTGCCGGAACCAATTATGGTTACTGACATCAGTACCGGCGAGACGCTATACGTCGGCAGACTCCTCGACGATGCGGCCATCCAAGAGATTCGTGAACGTCTGAATGGGCGACAGACGCGGTAGGCGTACCATGTCTCGATTCGATCCTAGCTTGATGAGGATCGTGGTGCCCGAGTCGCCTCTCTTTCCAGCCGATATTCTCCAGGACAACGGGGCGCTCGTACACCACAACCTAAATGGAAGCTTTTCCGATTCACGATACATCAAGAATAAGCGCGACGTGAGGGAACTTCAGGGCGAGGTCGTCATTGCGCATGAGCATCGCCACTACATTGACTATCACCTCACCAATTACGGGAGCTGGTTGTCACGTTTCTGGGACCAGTTCAAGCAAGGCGTTCCAGACCTCCTGGTACGCGGCGGAAGAATACCGGTTCCCGTCACATACTTTGACGACGACACCATCGTTCGGGCGCTCGGCTTGGACCGGCCAGACCTGACCACGCCGGCAGGAATGGCCGTTCGAATTGCAAGCAACCATGCCCTACGAGTCGAACGGGATTACTTGATTTCGGAGTCTTGGGCCCGTGCCTTCAACGGCCCTTCTCAAATGGAGGCCCTGGCCACGGTCTTCGAAGTTGGCCCTGCGGAACACTTCGCGCGTGGCCCCTTGGTGGCAAATGCGCTCATGACAATGCCAAGGGATCAAGCTACATGGCAGCGTCAATATACCTGGTTCGGTGACGTACTTGCGGCTCTCGGAATCCGCGATGTAATCAAAATTGGCGAAGATCACCAAGCGGTGAGCACGCGCATCTGGGGGCCTTTCCTCTTGGCAGCTATGATGGGAAAGTTTTCCCGCCTGTTCGCAAAGGAACTTAACGCGGAACCAAAGTTGTTCGGGGAAATTATGCCTGCCGGTCGCCTTCACGCGATTCTCAACTATGCGCATCAAAAGCGAGTGCGCGACCTCGATGATCCTGATTTAGCATGGGATATCGTAAATGATGCTTGCCTCGACCTCTATGGGGAGAGCGTCCTCGAGTCGTTATCCGCAGACATCGAATTCTGGGAGAAGCGGCTTATGCATGGCCTACAAGACATTGAATCATTGAATCCCTTCATGCTCGGCTTGATTGCGCACCTTGAAACACGAAAAAGCGTGGCTGCTAGGTTCGCCGAGAATCCGTCGAGCCTCTACGACCCAATTGAGTATTGGGACAAGAGCCAAGTTGGCGCACATGTTCTGCCTGAGTTTATGCTGGCGAGCTCCGCTGGATTTGAGTCAATCCCTGACGGGTACATTCAAACCTCTAGTATGTTCTACTCGTCCCCGGATGGGGATCGCGCCAACTTCATTAAGCCTAGAGTCGCCTCAGCGCAGCATCGGGAACTGCAAGCGGCAGATGAGGAGGCGACTGCCATCAGCCGCTTCTTGATCAGCGGTGCCAGGTCGCGAACTTGGGTTGGACCGGAGCGTGATCGGGTGCGCGCATGGTTGCAATCGCGGGTGGACATTCGGGTTATCGGGCCATTTGGCTGATTCCCGCCTCGGAGCTGACATAGGTCCGCCGAACTTACGAGACCTAGTGGCAGCACTCGTGCGTGACTTGGACCTCACGCGCGCCAGGAGTCAGTACACGACCGACTCGGTAGAATTGAAGTTCACGCGTCGGCATCCCGTGACATCAAGGGGGAGATCCGCCTCGGTGAGTCCAATGCCCGGTAGCGATTCCACCGCCCTGATCGTTCGGCAGGAGGCCGCATCATTCCGCCGCGAAGCGGCGCCACAAATCGGTGACGAGGTCGCGACTCATCGCTGTCGCAGTCGGCAGTTCGAGCACCGGATGAGCAGCTCGTCGTAGGGTCGGCTGATGACGAGTGAGCATCTGAGTGATTCGGCAGTTCAGAGGAACGCAGAGGGCGCGATCGTCGAAGCCCTCTCAACACAAATCGGGTTCGAGGGGGCATTGAAGCCAAAGCGAGTGGCTGTGCTCGGTGGCGGTTTCGTCCAACTGGATGCTTGCTCAGATGACGACAGCATCCTTGTCGAAGCCTATGCAAGGCAGGGCAAACTCAAAGGTGCACAAATCAAGAAGATCAGCCAGGACATCCTCAAATTGGCTCTCTTGAAGCGTGACCCGCGAATGCGTGATTCACGAGCCATAGCCGTCTTCGCCAGCGAAGAGGCACGCGATTCCATCACCGGCTGGATCCGTTCGGCGGCCGAGCAGTTCGACATCGAGCTGGTAGTCGTCGACATCCCCGACGTCTTGCGTGACGAGATCAAGGCTGCCCAAGCACGACAAGTCATGGTCAACGTGGAGATCTCAGTGGAGGACATTGCGGATGACGTGACACTCGAGAAGCCTTGAGGGTCACCTGCAGGCGCACTAGCTGGTGTGTCTGCGTCACACCGCTGCGAACCGTCCTCCGGAATCATCCTGCGCTGGCGCTCAAGCGGGCAAGTAGCCGTTTCCCCAGCACCACGTCGTGCGGAAGTTCCCTGAGCGCTGGCCCTTCGATATCGGCGGCACTCTGGCGTCGAAGGACAGCGGCGAGGAAGGCCCAGTGACTCGCCTTCATGTCTTCCTGCGAGTACCCGTCGAACGCCTCGTCGGGCCCGACGACCATTCGTGCTGTGTTCGCGATCTCCGCGACAGACATGGAGGACCAGACATCTGGAGGTCCGGAGATACTCCAGCCGCGATCATTCAGGAGGAGCACTCGGTCGCCGTTCGAAAGGACGGCCTCATGAATCGCTGACACGGACAGCCGGCGAGGGTCAGCGACCGCGTCGTCGACCTCTACCGACGTCACCAAGCGCGTCACATGCACCACCCGCCAATGATCACACCTATGTGGACGGGACCGCGGCCCGCAGGTCGTGGACCTGCTGCATTCCGCCGCGATTGGGCGCCCGTCTATCAATCTGCATGCCGCCGTGGTCGTCACGCAGGACGGTACCCATCACCGGCGGCCGCGCTGCGGCGGATCAGTCGGGTGACCGCTGTTGGCGAGACTGCTCGAGCGCAACCCGTGCGGCGTCAACGCCCTCGAGCAGGACCCTGGGGCCGCCGGCCCCGTGGTGGTCCCACGCCGTTCCCCTGGTAGGCGATGCATCCGGAGCCGCGTCCGTGCAGGCAACGACGCCACCCCAGGCTCGACCCTTCGTAGCAGCCCGCGCCTCCTTCCTCATGCTGGGGGCGGGCAGGACGTCCGTGCCGACAAAGAACAGGACAGAGACCATTCCGGCACGAGCCATGCGCAGGGCTCCAAGCCCCAAGGGACCGAGGATGAAGAAGCCAGGCTCGGCCCCGGCCGGACGGACCACCAGGGTCGCGTTGTCGTGGACCGACTGGATCCAGATGCGGTCTGCCGGAGGCATCAAACCCAGGCTGTGGTCCTTGCGGAGCCGCCCCAAGCCCAAGGAGCGCAGGTACCGCGGGAACTGGCCGAGTGCAGCGAACGCCTCCTCGGACAGCTCGATCTTGACATCGTCGCCGCTGAAGTAGTGGACCTCGAACACCCTTCCGTCGGCGGCGACCATCTGGCATTCGCCCTGCGTCGCGCCTTCCTCCGGATAGACCCAGTCCTGCCGATTCAGAAGGCTGTATCCCCATGTCGTGCCGTCATCCTCGGCAGGTACCCATGCCATGCCCCGCAGTATGCAGCCGGTGATCGCGCTGTGGTGGCGATACGCGCGAGTCAGACCAGTTCGCCGGACTTTCTCGCGAGGTAGGCGCGCTCGGCGACGTTCGCCGTGGAGTTGATGGCGGCGCCATACGCGTCCTTGGCTTCGGTGCTGCGGCCGAGGCGGCGCAGGAGGTCGGCGCGCACGGCGTGCCACGGGTGGTAGCCCTCGAGCGGCAGCCGGTCCACCAGCGCCAGAGCGACCGAGGGTCCGTCCAGCTCGGCGACGGCGACGGCCCGGTTGAGGGCGACGATCGGCGACGGATCCACAAGAAGCAACTGGTCATAGAGAGCGACCACCTGGGACCAGTCGGTGTCCGAGGCAGAGACAGCAGACGTGTGGACGGCGTTGATCGCGGCGAGCAGCTGGTACCGACCCGGCCGGTTGATCGCCAGGCACGAGCGCACCAGCGCGTGCCCCTCCGCGATCAACGACCGGTCCCAGCCAGAGCGGTCCTGCTCGTCCAGCGGCACCAGCACGCCGGAGCGCACGCGGGCCGAGTGCCGGGCTTCGGTGAGCAGCATCAGCGCCAGCAGCCCGGTCACCTCGGGCTCGGAGGGCAGCAACACCTGGAGCACCCGCGTCAGCCGGATGGCCTCAGACGTCAGCTCCGAACGCACGGGTGAGCCGTCACCGCTGGCGAGGTACCCCTCGTTGAACACGAGGAACAGCACGGTCAGCACTCCACCCAACCGCGTGGGCAGATCCGAGGCCGAGGGCACGCGGTAGGGCACGTTCGCCGCCGCGATCTTCTTCTTGGCGCGGGTGATCCGCTGCGCCATCGTCGTCTCGGGGACGAGGAACGCCTGCCCGATCTCGGCGACGGTCAGGCCACCGAGCAGTCGCAGGGTCAGGGCGATCCGGGCCTCCGGCGCGAGCGCCGGGTGGCAGCAGGTGAAGAGCAGCCGGAGCCGGTCGTCCTCGACCACTCCAACGGGTGAGTGCGAGGTGTCGTCGTACGTCATCAGGGCCGCCTGGTGCTTGGCGTCGCGCTGGCCTTCGCGGCGGATCCGGTCGATCGCGCGGTTCGCGGCGGTGGTGGTGAGCCAGCCGCCGGGGTTGGGTGGCACGCCGTCCGACGGCCACTTCTCCAACGCCACCACGAGGGCCTCGCCCGCTGCGTCCTCGGCGAGGTCGATGTCCCCGAACCGGCGGACGAGCGAGGCGATGAGGCGGCCGTACTCCTCGCGGAAGACCCGCTCGACAGCCGCCCCGTCGCCCCCGGACGGCCGGTCGGCCACGTGGCCAGAGCCTCCGTGGTCAACCGTGCCGTCCTGCGTCATACCCGGATCCGTCACGTCAGGACTAGCTCAGGCCATGCCCTCGAACGGACGGACCTCGACCTTGCCGCGGCAGGCCTTGGAACCGTCGGCCGCGAGCTTGAGCGCCACGTCGAGGTCGGGGGCGTCGATCACCCAGAACCCGCCGATGTACTCCTTGGACTCGAGGTACGGCCCGTCGGTGATGACCGGGGCCTCGCCCGTGCCGTCGACGACGGTCGCCGTCGTCGCCTCCTTGAGCCCACCGGCGAACACCCAGTAGCCGTCGGCCTGGAGCTTGTCGTTGAAGGCGCCGGTCGCGGCGAACGCCTCCTCCATGGCCTCCTTGGAGCCGTACTCGCCGAACTCGTTGCGCTCGGCCGGGCCGTGGACTGAAAGCAGGTAGTGCGTCATGTCGATCTCCTCGTTTCGGGGCGGTCCCTGTGGCCGCCTCTCACCCTCACCACGAACGGGCACACGTCGATACGACAACCTGCCACAAGAAATCTTTCGTCGGCCTCAACGCCATGGCGGGAAGGCGACTTCGGACGACCTCAGCCGCGCCCGCGAGCGACCATCTCCGAGCCCAGCATCTGCTCGGCCGCCGCCAGGACCTCTTCTTTGGACAGTCGCTGGGTGCGCATCCGATCCAGCGCCGCGGCATACATCTCGCTCGGTGCCTGGAGCTCGAGGGCGATCCCGTCGGGGTCGCGGAAGTTCAGGTGGTGGCCCAGCGGCATGTCCTGGATCGGGCTGTGCTGCACGCCGAGCTCCTCGAACCGTTGCTGCCACTCGACCAGCTCCTCGCGACTGTCGGCCGCCAGCCCGAGGTGGTCCAACCCGGTGTTCGCCGCGTCGAAGCCGCCCGAGCGGCCTTGCGGCTGCTTGATCAGCGCGATCGTGAAGCCGGTGCCCGTGTCCATGCAGACCCTGGCCGGCCCGGTGTCCAGGACGGTGAGGAAGCCGAGCACGTCGGTGTAGAACCGTTCGCTCACGTCGAGGTCGGTGACGCTGAAGGCGACGTGGTTGATCCCCGAAAAGGCTGGCATGGCATTCCTCTCCAGACGAGGAGCACCTCCTGACCCCGCGTGCCCCACCGTTCAGGGTCTGGGCGCCCGCCTGGTCCTGTCAATGACGGGTGACAGACCGTCACCCTGCGCCATGGTCGGGAGTCAGCTCGCCCAGAACTCCCGCAAGGCCGGCACGGTCGCCTTGCCTCGCACCATGTGCTGCTCACCGGGCAGCTCGCGCAGGGTCGCATTCGGCAGCGCGGTCGCGAGCGCCGCCTGCCCGTTCTTCATGTACGTCGGGCTCTTCCCGCCCACGATCACCAGGACCGGGACGGTCACGCCTGACAACCAGTCCGCCGGCAGCGGCTCGCCCTGCTGGTGCTTCAGCACGAGCGCGTAGTCGTGGGGGAGCGTGTGCGCGACCCCGCAGAGCTTCTTCCACACCGGCATCAGGCGCATCATCATCAGCCCGAACGCCGGCACGCCGACCGTCCGCATGAACAACGAGACGGCGTCGCCGCGCTTTCCCGCGGCGACCAGCGCCTGGGTCCGGTCACCGAGAGCGGGGTCGTTCGGGGCGTGGCTGCCGTCGACGATCAGCGGCGCCTCGTACAGCGCCACCTTCCCCGTCGGCACGCCCGCCCGCAGAGCCTCGAGCACCAGCACGGCGCCGGACGACGCACCAACGACCAGGGCATCGTCACCAACCGCCGACAGCACCGCCCGCAGGTCCTCCACCTCCCGCTCCACCTCGTATGGCGCGGAGCCGGGTCCACTCTCGCCTCGGCCCCGTCGGTCGTAGGCGACGACCGCGTGGTCCTGCGACAGCGACGGGATCAGGGCTTTCGCGGTGCCCATGGACCGCTGGCAGAGGGCACCCTCGACGATGACGACGACCGGCCCGGTGCCGGTCACGTCGTAGGCGATGCGGGTCCCGTCCGCGGACGTGACGAAGCGGGTGCTCGTGGTGGCTGTCACGGTGCTCATGATCTCTCCTGACTGAGGGCTGTGACCGTACGTCGAACGGGTCAGCCGGATCTCGACATCTGCGACCGGTTCTCCTCGGCGCGTCGCTCCAGCACCGTGCGCTCGGCATCGTTGCGCGACCGCGCCGCTGCCTCGTCGAACGCGAGCGCCGCGAGGGCGTGCTGACCGTGCCGCTCCAGCAGGTCACCGCGCACGCTCGGGACGAGCGGGGATTCGCCCAGCGCATCGGCCGGTATGGCGTCGAGGACGGCCAGCCCCGCCGGTGCACCGAACGCCCGGCCGTGGGCCACGGCCCGGTTCACCTCGACGACCGGGCCCGGCGCAGCCTGCGCGAGCACGTCGTAGAGCCGCGCGATCTGGCGCCAGTCGGTGTCCTCGGCACGCCGGGCACGGGCGTGCTGCGCGGCGATCGAGGCCTGGAGGAAGTACTTGCCGACCGGTCTCCCACGGGCAGCGAGCGCCCGGGCCCCGGCGAGGGCGGCCAGCCCACGGCGGATCAGCTCTTGGTCCCACCGGGTGCGGTCCTGGGCCTCGAGCAGCACCGGCACCCCGGCGTCGTCCACGCGAGCCAACGACCGGGAGCCCTGGATCTCCAACAACGACTGCAGCCCCAGGGTCTCGGGCTCGGTGGGGGCGAGCGCCGCGAGCATCCTGGCCAGCCGGATGCCCTCGTCCGCCAGCGCCGGGCGCATCCAGTGCTCGCCGGCCGCGGCGGCATACCCCTCGTTGAAGATCAGGTAGATCACGGCCATCACGTCGTCGAGGCGCTCCACCCGCTCCGCGCCGGTGGGTAGGTCGAACTCAGCGCGCGCCTCGGACAGCGTCTTCTTCGCCCGCGAGATCCGTTGCCCCATCGTCGTCTCGGCGACGAGGAAGCCACGGGCGATCTCTGTCGTGGTGAGGCCGCCGACGAGGCGCAGGGTGAGCGCGGCGCGCGACTCCGGCGTGAGGGCCGGGTGGCAGGACAGGAAGATCAGGCGCAGGACGTCGTCCTCGATGTGGTCGACCTGCGCGTCGAGGTCGGGCACCTGCTCCTCCTCTCCACGGGCGTGGCCGAGTTCCTCGGTCTTGCGGCGCAAGGTGTCGGCGCGGCGGAAGTGGTCGACACCGCGGCGCTTGGCCGTCGTCATCAGCCAGGCGGCCGGGTTGTCCGGCACCCCGCTCGCGGGCCACTGCTCGAGGGCAGCGACGAGGGCGTCCTGCGCGAGGTCCTCGGCGAGCTCGACGTCGCGCGTCATCCGGGTGAGGGCTCCGACGAGCCGCGCCGACTCCGCCCGCCACGCGGTGGTGATGGCCTCGGTGGTCGCCGTCTCGACTGGCACGTGCCGAGACTACGGTCCGCCTGCCACATGCATGTGGCACTGGCGGTACCGGACGCCGCGAAGGCCGCGGCACCCGGTCCCACCAGGCGGGTCAGGCGTCGGCCGCCTCCGGCGGGGCGTCGGAGATCTGCCGCAGCGTCGCGACCATCGAGCACTCAGGCCAGTACTTCGCGTGCAGCTCGGCGAACTCCTGCTGGCCGGCGACGGCCTCCTCGAGGCTGTCGTACTGCAGGATCGACCAGCCTCCGACGACCTCCTTGGACTCGGCGTAGGGCCCGTCGACGCGGGAGGTCTCGCCCTGGCGGACGACGAAGTTCACGGCGTCCTCGGTGCCGTACAGGCCACCCCCGTCGAGGAAGACGCCCTTCCCGGCCTGCTCGCCGATGTAGCGGTCCATCGCGTCGAACAACGCCTGCGGCGGCTGCCCGATGCCTTCTTCCATCCTGACGAATCCCATGAAGCGCGGCATGTCACTGGTCCTTCCGATGTGTGGGTCACTGCTCTGTCACGCATACGTCGAACAGCGAACCAGTTCTTCGACACGGGGTCACGAAAACTTCCCGGACGTCCACGAACGCTCCCTGACGGGCGCCGCCGGCCATGCCCGCCCAGACTGGTGGACGGACGCCAGACCTTCGCAGGCGCCATACCCCGCACGCCACGAGACCACCCGACACTGGAGCACCGATGAGCGACACCACCCCCGGCCAGGACAGCATCAAGATGACTCCCGAGCAGGAGAAGGCCGCGCTCGAGTCGCAGCAGACCGACGAGGCGACCGAGCCCGCCGACGAGGGCGTGGGCTCGCTCACGGACTCCCAAGAGGACCCCAACCACACGCAGAACTAAGCATCTGCACGGACTGTGCACGGCGCGAAGCGTCGTTAACGTGGCGAGCTCGCTGTCCGACGACATGTCGTCGACAGGTTCGCCGTGGCGTTCTGCTGCGGCGAGGGGAAACCACCGAGGGGAAGTCTTTTCCATGAGCACAGCCATGTCCGCACGCCGCACCGCCGCCGGTCTCGCTGCCGGCCTGATCGCCGCCGCAGGCCTCACCGCCTCGGTCGCTGCGCCAGCCCAGGCAGCCGAGCAGCGGGTCAAGATCGTCCAGCACAACGTCGAGAAGAAGTGGGCCCCCATCGCCCTGGCCGTCCAGCAGGCGAAGACGATCGGCGCCCAGGGCATCACGCTGCGGGAGGTGTGCCAGTCGGACAAGAACACCCTGATCGCGCAGAACCCTGCGTGGACGATCAACTACAAGCTCAGCAAGGCCGACGGCTGCGGGACCAACAACGACGTCGGCACCGTGGCCATCTGGACCGGCGGCGCGAACGGCGCCAAGGAGAGCTACGACCTGCCGAAGGACGGCACCCGCAACCCGCGGCTCACCTGTGTGAAGTACGGCTCCAGCCCGGTCCGCCACATCTGCTCGGCCCACCTGGTGTCCAAGGACACCGAGAACGTCCGCGCGAAGCAGACCGCCCGCATCGCCAGCATCACCTCGGGCTGGATCACCAACAACCACGCCGTGGTCGTCGCCGGTGACTTCAACGCCAGCCCGGGCAAGCCCGAGATGGACTCGATGTACGCCCTCAACGGTCGAGGTCGGTTCACCGAGGGCGACCAGACTGCGACCGCGCGCGCCGGCGACTGGACCGCCACCAGCAAGGATGGCAACCACCGCAAGATCGACTACGTGTTCTTCTCGCGGAACCGCACCGGCTTCGGGGACGCGAAGGGGATCCAGACCATCTCCACCGACTCCGACCACGAGCTGCTCATCGCCCGAGCGGACGTCAGGGTCGGCTGACGCCCTTGGCCAGACCTTCGGCCCTGCCTGATCCGGGGCCTTTGGCCTTGTCCGGCCCTGGGCCCCGACGCGCGAACCAGCTCTCGAGCTCGCGGAGCGCGTCGGGGTCCAGGGCTTTCGCCGGGTCCGCGACGATGTCGGCCTGGATACGTCGGCGAGCGACGGCGTACACGGGGGAGCCGAGCGCGTACTCGAGGTTGCGGGCGTACCACCGTCCATATCGGAGAGTCCCCAACCGCAGCAGCGTCCCGCTGACGATGCCGGGCCGACCGCGTCGACCCCAGAAGCCAGCGGCCAGACCAACGACCCACGCCACCCCGAACGCCAGCGCCATCACCGACAGCGTCCCCACGATCTCGTCGCTGGCGAAGTTGTCCAGCACGCTGAGCAGGCCGGTGTAAAACCGCGCGAAGTCGACGTCGAGGCCATCGAGCTGGCGAAGCAGCGGCGCGACCTTGTCGGCCTCGTCGGCGAGCCGTTGGATCGAGTCGAGCGGAGGCTTCTGCGACCACGCCGTCTCGAGGTGGCCCTTGGCCTCGGGCACGGTGTCGAGGATGTTGGTCGGCCTGATGCTCTTGAACGAGTCCCACGCCTGGTTGACCTCGCCGTACGTCGTGCTGATGCGCCCGACGGTTTGGGAGCTCTCCCTCGCGGCCGTCTCGAGCTCGGCGGCGCTCAGCGCGTTGGCGTTGACGTAGTCGAGCGTCGTCTGGATCTGCTCGCGGTGGTCCACGACGTACATCGCCTCGCGGTACCGCTCCTGGAGGTTGGGTACGGCGTGGACGGCGTCGTTGACCTTGCCGCCCACCGTCTCGGAGTCGCTGAGGGCGACGCTCAGGGCGGCCGCGGCGGCATACGCCTTGGCCCCGAACTCGACCACGACGCCGACGGCACGTCGGCCAAGCTCCTCCGGTCGGCGGTAGAGGGGGAGTGGCTTCGTGGCGGTCATGCCTGGCCTCCGGTCGGGCGCGCGATCTGGTGCAGGTCCACCGAGGCGAGCTCGCCGTCCTCGACCACGGCGGTCATGTACGTGCAGAACGGCTGGCGGCGGCGGTCGGTCGGCGACCCCGGGTTGAGCAGGCGCAGACCGCGGGGAGTGGTGGTGTCCCACGGGATGTGGCTGTGGCCGAAGACGAGCACGTCGAGGTCGGGGTATGCCGCGTCGCAGCGGCTCTCGCGGCCGGTCGCTTGTCCGGTCTCGTGCACGACGCCGAGGCGCAGCCCTTCCACGGTCATGGTCGCGAACTCCGGCAGCCGCTCCCGCAGCATCCCGTGGTCGTTGTTGCCGACGACCGCGACCAGCCTCGTCGCCCGGGCCTCCAACGCGTCCAGTGCAGCGACATCGACCCAGTCCCCGGCGTGCAGGACGAGGTAGGCGTCATCGACGGCAGCCCACACGACAGCGGGAAGGTCCTTGGCCCGCTTGGGCAGGTGCGTGTCTGCGATCAACAACAGCCGGGTCGTCATGTCGAGGGACGACCCACGGTTGAAGGGATCACGGGTGACCGTCCACGTCGAGTGGGCACAGAGCTGATCCTTCTGGGCGAAGTGCGTCCACCGGTGAGCACTGGTCGCCCAGTCGGTGCGAGCAACGAATGCTAGCCATTCACCCGGCGGGAGTCGCTGCGAGCACCGACGGGCGCGAACCACCCGAGGTGGTGCGCGCCCTCCGTGCGGTCGATCAGGCCTGGCAGCAGGCGCCGCCGCCCGACACCTCGGACAGGTCGAGGCTGGTCCTGCCCTCGAGGTCGGGTCGGGCATCACGCTTGACGGTGTAGACCTCCCAGGGCTCGCTGCCGGGCCCGGTGACCCACACCTTGTCCTGGACTGCGTAGCAACAGGTGGTCTCGTCCTCGGTCCTGGTGGCCAACCCGGCGTCGGCGAGCCGGTTGGTCGCGGACGCGACTAGGTCGGTGGACTCGACCTCGACCCCGAGGTGGTCCATCCGGGTGTCCTCGCCGGGCCGGCCCTCGAGCAGGACCAGCTTGAGCGGGGGCTCGGTGATGGCGAAGTTCGCGTACCCGGGGCGACGCTTGGCCGGCGTGGTGTCGAACAGGCGGGAGTAGAACTCGATCGAGCCGTCGAGGTCGGCGACGCGAAGCGCCAGCTGGATGCGGGACATGATGCCTCCACTAGATAGATGAATGTCTATGTGGTGGATCCTTGTCCTCGCCATCGGCGTCTGTCAATATAGATGAGTGTCTAATTCTTCTCGCGAGCTGCCGCTGCTCGAGCGCGACAGCCCACTGGTCTGCTGTGCCCCACTCGCGCGCGAACCCCTCACCGCCGCGCAGGCCGAGCAGGTCTCCGGTCTGCTCAAGGCCATCGCCGACCCGGTGCGCCTGCGTCTGATGTCGATGATCTTGTCCCACGAAGGTGGTGAGGCCTGCGTCTGCGACCTCAACGACGCCTTCGACCTGTCCCAGCCCACGATCAGCCACCACCTCAAGACCCTGTTCCAGGCAGGACTGCTCGACAGGGAGAAGCGCGGAACCTGGGTCTACTACCGGGCCAGGCCAGCGGCGGTGGCGGGACTGACCAGCCTTTTCGAGACCGGCACGGTCACGGCGGCCCGGACCTGACCCGGGCGAGCCCTTCGCCCGCGGAAGGGTCGTCACGTGCATCGGTCAGCGTCCGACGGGACGGCTCACTTCAGCAGGCGGGACATGCGGCGGTCGGCCAGGGGCTTGCCGCCGGTCTGGCAGGTGGCGCAGTACTGCAGCGACGAGTCCGCGAACGACACCTCGCGCACCTCGTCACCGCACACGGGGCACTCGAGCCCCGTCCGGCCGTGGACCCGCATCCCCGCCCGCTTGGCGTCCTTGAGGTCCTTCGCGGGCTTGCCCGACGCGGCGGCGACGGCACCGGCGAGCGTGTCGCGCAACGCGGCATACAGGTGGTCCACGTCCTTCGGTGAGAGCTTGGCGGCCATCGCGAACGGCGACATCTTCGCGACGTGCAGGATCTCGTCGGAGTAGGCGTTGCCGATGCCGGCGATGAAGCCCTGGTCGCGCAGCAGCCCCTTGATCTGCGAGCGCCGTCCGTCCAGCAGCTCGCCGAAGGCCTCTCTCGTGAACTCGTCGGCCAACGGGTCCGGTCCGAGCGACGCGATCCCCGGTACGTCCGCGGGGTCGCGCACGAGGTACGCCGCGAGCCGTTTCTTCGTCCCCGCCTCGGTCAGGTCGAAGCCGGAGTCGTCGGAGAACTTCACCCGCACCGCGATCGGCGACTTGCCGGGCCTCAGGACGGTGTTCGGCACGGCGTCGTACCAGCGCAGCCACCCCGCCCTGGCGAGGTGGAAGACCAGGTGCACGCCGTCGCAGTCGAGGTCGGTGAACTTCCCGTGCCGCGACACCGCGTCCACCGGCACTCCCGACAGCGCTTGAGGCGGCGGGTCGAACGTCTTGAGCACCGAGAACGACCCCAGCTCCATGCTGGTCACGGCCAGCCCGGCGGTCCGCTCGGCGAGGAAGTCGACGAGCGCCTGGACCTCGGGCAGCTCCGGCACGCGCCCATTGTGTCCCAGCGGTGCGACGATGTCCCGGTGACAGCGCGATGACCAGCGAGAAGACCGACGACCTGCTGCACATGGGCACCCACCGCGGCCGGCTCGTGCTCGCCACGACCATCCTCGGCAGCGGCATCGCCCTGCTCGACGGCACCGTCGTCAACGTTGCCCTCCCGACCATCGGCCGCGAGCTCGACGCCGACCTCGCTGGCCTCCAGTGGGTCGTCAACGCCTACGCCCTCAGCCTCGCCGCCCTGATCCTGCTCGGCGGTTCCCTGGGCGACCGGTTCGGTCGGCGGCGCGTGTATGCCGTCGGCGTGGCCGCCTTCGGTGCCGCGTCGATCGCGTGCGCCCTCGCCCCGACCGTCGAGCTGCTCATCCTCGCCCGCGGCATCCAGGGCATCGGTGCGGCGCTCCTGGTGCCCGGCAGCCTGGCGATCCTGCAGGCGTCGTTCCGCCGGGAGGACCGGATGGCGGCGATCGGCTCGTGGACCGGGCTGCTCGGCGTCGCCTCGGCCTCGGGACCGATCGTCGGCGGCTACCTCGTCGACCTCGACTGGCGCTGGGCGTTCTGGCTCAACGTGCCGCTGTGCGCCCTCGTCGTCTTCTTCACGTGGCGGTTCGTGCCGGAGTCGCGCAACGAGCACGCGAGCCACCAGTTCGACGTGCGCGGCGTGGTCCTGGCCGTCGTCGGGCTGGCGGGGATCACCTACGCCCTGACCGTCGCCCCCGAGAATCCCGGGGCGGTCTCGCTCGGCGCCGGCGTCGTCGGGGTCCTGGCGCTGGTCGTCTTCGCCCTGGCCGAGCGCGGCTCCACCCACCCGCTCGTGCCGCCCCGCCTCTTCGCCGACCGCGTCTTCACCGCGATCAACATCGTCACGCTGCTCGTCTACGCCGGCCTGTCGTCGGCGCTGCTCTTCGTCGTGCTGTTCCTCCAGGTCGTCGCCGGCTGGTCGGCCCTGGCCGCCGGGGCGGCGACGCTCCCGCTGTCGGTGGCGATGCTGCTGCTGGCCAGCCGGTTCGGCGCCCTCGCGACCGCCCACGGCCCGCGCCGCTACATGGTCGGCGGAACGCTCGTCGCCGCAACGGGATTCGTGCTGCTCGGGTTCGCCCCGCGCGACCCATCCTTCGTGCTCCACGTCCTGCCCGGCATGACGCTGGTCGGCCTCGGGCTGTCCATGACCGTCGCACCGCTGACCGGCACCGTCCTCGCCGCCGCCCCAGACGAGCTCGCGGGGACCGCCAGCGGCGTCAACAACGCGGTGTCCCGCACCGCCGGACTCATCGCCGTCGCTGCCCTGCCGCCGCTCGTGGGACTGGGCGGCGCGGCATACGCCGATCCGGCCCTGCTGGCCCCCGCGTACCGGGCGGCGATGCTCGTCAGCGCCGGGCTCGTCGCGCTGGGAGCGGTGGTCACCGCGGTGGGCCTGGCGAAGCGGGAGGCGCCGTGCGCCGCCCAGCCGCACCTCGACCTCACGGCTCGATGACGGCTTCGCCGGTCCCGTCGTTCGCGAGCTGGTCGTCGGCCTCGGCGAGCACCTCGAGCACGTGCTCCACCTGGGGGCGCAGGCCGTAGCCGTCGCCGGCACGGCAGACCGGCACCTCCTGGCGCTTGCGCAGCGGCTCGAACTCCTCCAGCGACACCGGGATGCCGTGCGAGAGCACCTGCTCCTGAGGGGTGAGCTCGCGGATCGCCACTGCTGCAACACGGTCCGGGCGCTGGTCGGAGAACTCACCGTAGATCTTCGGGTCGTGCTGGCCGTCGTCGCCGATGAGCACCCAGCGGATGTCGGGGAACTCGTTGGCCAGCCGGTGCAGGCAGGACATCTTGTGGTCCTGGCCGGAGCGGAACCACCCCGTGTTCGTCGGGCCCCAGTCGGTGAGCAGCAGGGGACCGGCGGGGTAGCCGTGCCGGCGCAGGAAGCGGGTCAGCGTCGGCGCCGTGTTCCAGGCGCCCGTGGAGACGTAGACCATCGGGGCACCGGGGTGCTCCTCGAGCAGCGCGCGGTACATCGTCGCCATCCCGGGCACGACGTGACGGGCGTTCTCGCTCTTCACGAAGGTGTTCCACGCGGCGATCATCGGTCGCGGCAGCGACGTCGAGATCACCGTGTCGTCGATGTCGGAGATGAGGCCGATCTTCTCGTCGGCACCGACGATGACCACCGACGCCTCGATGCTCTCCGCACCCACGGCCGCGAGGGTGACCTCGTGCCAGCCGGCGGGCAGGCCCGGGTCGGGGATCCGGACGTCGATGTACCCGCTGCGGTCGCTCGAGGTCTCCACGACACGGTCCCCGATGGTGACCGTGACCGGCACGTTCATCGCGGGGGCGGTGATGAACGCCCGCCATCCACGGCGCTCGTCGTCGGCCCGCCGCAGCTCCGAGCCACCGGCACCGGCGTCGGCGCGGGGGTGGTCCTCCGGACGACGGGTGAGCAGCACCCGACCCAGCACGCGCACGAACTCCTGCGACCCGTACCCCGTGTGCCCGAGCACCCGGGTGCCCCACCCGCGCCCGCGCAGGAAGGAGTCCACCCGGCGGTGCCAGGCGTCCTCGACGATGGATGCAGCGTGGGGGCGAGCCATGCGACGACCCTATGGCCTGCCGGACACCAGCACCGAGCCGAGCAGGTCAGTCGGTGGTGACCTCGGAACGGTCGCCCGACCACAGCGTGTGGAAGGTGCCCTCGCCGTCGACGCGCTGGTAGGTGTGGGCGCCGAAGAAGTCGCGCTGACCCTGCACCAGGGCGGCCGGCAGCCGCTCCGAGGCGAGCGAGTCGTAGTAGCTCAGCGCCGACGCGAACCCCGGCACCGGGATGCCCGACAGGGCGGCCGTGGCCACGATCCGACGCCACGCGTCCTCGCCGTCACGGATGGCCGCGGCGAAGAAGTCGTCCTCGAGCAGCGTGGTGATCCCGGCGTCCTTGGCGTACGCGTCGACGATGCGGTTGAGGAACTGTGCGCGGATGATGCAGCCGCCGCGCCAGATCTTGGCGATCGCGCTCTTGTCGATGTCCCAGTCGTACTCGGCCGCACCGGCGACGATCGCGTCGAACCCCTGCGCGTAGGCGACGACCTTGGACGCGTAAAGCGCCTTGCGCACGTCGTCCTCGAAGGAGTCGGTGCGCTCCTGCACCTCGGGCCGTCCCTGGAGGGTCGCGCGGACCGCTGCCCGCTGGTCGGGCTTGGAGGAGACCGCGCGGGCGAAGACCGCCTCGGCGATGCCGCTGACCGGCACCCCCAGGCCGACGGCGTTCTGCACGGTCCAGACGCCGGTGCCCTTGGACCCGGCCTGGTCGAGGATCGAGTCGACGAGGGGCCCGCCGGTCTTGGCGTCGACCTGGCGCAACACCTCTGCGGTGATCTCGATGAGGTACGACTCGAGCTCGCCGGAGTTCCACTCGGCGAAGACGTCGGCGATCTGGGCCGGCTCGTGGCCACCGATGCGGCGCAGCAGGTCATAGGACTCGGCGATGAGCTGCATGTCGGCGTACTCGATGCCGTTGTGGATCATCTTCACGAAGTGCCCGGCGCCGTCCTCACCGACGTGCGTCACGCACGGCTCGCCCTCGGCGACCGCGGCGATCGACGCGAGGATGGGCCCGATCGTCTCGTAGGCCTTGGCCGAGCCACCCGGCATGATCGACGGACCCTTGAGGGCGCCCTCCTCACCACCGGAGATGCCGACGCCGACGAAGTTGATGCCCTTCTCGGCGAGGTCGCGCTCCCGGCGGCGGGTGTCCTGGAAGTTGGCGTTGCCGCCGTCGAGGATGATGTCGCCCTCCTCGAACAGGTCGGCGAGCTGGTCGATGACCGCGTCGGTGCCCTTGCCCGCCTGCACCATGACGATGGCTGTACGGGGCGTGGCCAACGACGCCACGAAGTCCTCGATGCTCTTGCTCGCCACGAAGCCGAGGTCGCCGTGCTCCTCGAGCAGCGTGTCCGTCTTCTCGGGCGAGCGGTTGAAGACCGCGACCGTGTTGCCCTCGCGGCTGGCGAGGTTGCGGGCGAGGTTCGAGCCCATGACGGCGAGCCCGACGACCCCGATGTTGGCGCTGCCTGCTGCGTGGTCGGTGGACGTCATCGAGAGCTCCTCGGGGTCGGGGGTGAGGTCGTGGTGGGCGGGGTGGGGTGACCCACCGGGGCGCCGTCAGCTGGGTAAATCGCTGTCGGACGAGCCGCCTGCACTGGTAGACAGCGCGGGTGACCACTCTGGAATTCCCCGACCTGCTCCGTCTCATCGATGAGCGGTCGGTGGCCTTCCGGGCGGCGATCGCCGCCGCCCCCGACCTGGACGCCCAGGTCCCCACCTGCCCGGACTGGACGTTGCGCGACCTCGCGCAGCACATCGGTATGGGGCGCTTCGCCTGGGGCGCGACCGTCGCCGCCGGTCCCGGGGCCACGGGGAAGGTCGTCCCCGACGACGTCCCCGAGATGCCGCGGGACCGCGAGGAGCTGGTCGCCTGGCTGGCTGCCGCGGCGCAGTCGCTGCTCGACGCGCTCGAGGGCGTCGACCCCGAGCGGGGCTGCTGGGCCCCGTGGACCGACTCGCAGTCGCCGTCGACCTGTCGCGCCGTCGCCCGCCACCAGGTGCAGGAGATCGCCGTCCACACCTACGACGCCCAGCTCACCATCGGCGCACCCGAGCCGCTCCCGTCGGAGGTGGCCGTCGACGGCGTCGAGGAGTTCCTCTTCACCTGCGTTGCCACGACCTACGCCTGGCCGCACGAACCGGCCGTCCTCGACTACGTCGTGACCGAGGGTCCGAGCTGGCGGATGCGCTTCGACGGCGCCGGCGCCGACGTGGACCGGTGGCCCGACGAGCACACCGGCGCCGACCTCGTCGGCCGCGCGACCGCCAGCGACCTCGTGCTGTCGTTCTACGCCCGGGTGCCTCTCGACCGCCTCACCCTCGACGGGGACGCAAAGGTGCTCGACCGGCTGGTCGACTGGGAGCCCGGCGCCTGAGGGAGCCGGAACCCGACATCCTCGACGGGACCAGCCGGGTCGGGTCGCTCAGCCTCGCGACCCGGCCCGGAGCCCTGGTACTGCCTCGCCCTGGTACTGACTTGCCCTGAGCGGGACCTACGGCTTGGCGAGGACGGTGCGGAACTGGTCGACCAGCCGCTCACCCGTCGCGCCGAGGCCGTCGAACTCGAACAACCGGTCGCCGTGGCTGGCCAGCAGCAGCGGCCCACCGTCGATGTCGAGCTCCTTGGCCACGGCGAAGTCCTCGACAGCGAGCTCACGAGCCCGCGCCGACGCCGCGAACACCTCGATGGCGGGGGCGTCGAGCCCGAGCCGGGTCGCCACGCGAGTCAGCACTCCCGGCGCCTCGAGCGGGCTGCCGCCCACGAAGAACTCGTGCTGGACCGCGCCGAGCACCGTCGACACCGGCATCTCACCGCTGGCGAGCAGCGCGATCATGCCTGCCGCGGCGCCCTCGGCGTCGAGCTCCAGCGTCCCGGACCGCAGTGACGTGAGGAACGCCGCCCCGAAGTGGGCATCGGTGCGGGCCCGGACCTCGGCGACGCTGGCCGCGAGCGCAGAGGTGGGCTGGGCTGAATACCGGCCCGCGTGCACGATCTCCACGTCGACGAGCGAGCAGGCGGCACTGAGCACCGCGCTCACGGACGGGAGGTAGGCGTACGACCACGGGTCGTAGACGTCCATGACGTAGAGCAGCAGGGTGCTCGCGTCGGACGTGGCCGGCCGCGAGGGACGGACGAAGCTGGTGCCGATGCGCCCGGTGCGGGGACCGACGACGTGCATCGACCGTGCGCTGCCCGGGACCTGGGGGCTGCACCACGACGCGAGGTTGGTCGGGTGGGCCGTACGTGACCTACGACCGGTGGCGCCGTGACTGCAGGCGCGGTGTGGACCTCTCATCTGCACCCCTTCCAGGGCAACAAAAAAAGCAACCGGATGGCCGATCGGCCAAACCCGGTTGCTTCAGGTGTTGTGCAGACTAGCTCACATCGCCTCGGAACGGGAAGAACGGACCTCTCCGACGATCTGTGCGGCCAGGGTCCGCAGCTTGAGGTTCTGCTCCTGGGACTGGCGCCGCATGAGCTCGAACGCGACCATCTCGTCGATGCTGTGCCGACCCATGAGGACCCCCTTGGCCTGCTCGATCACGGCGCGACTCGCCATCGCCTGCTCCATCTGACCCGCGACCTCACGCGCACCGGCGAGCATCACGGCGGCCGCCAGCGCATCGGCCGCGCGGCTGGCTGCCAGGCGGGCGAGCCGCAGCTCGGTGTGGTCGAACGCGTGCCGCTCGTTGCCATAGAGGTTGAGCGCGCCGTACCGGCGGCCGCCCGAGACGAGCGGAAGCGCCAGCAACGTCTGCACCGCCCCCGGCTGGCATCCCTGCATGAAGGCCGGCCAGCGCTCCTCGCCGCCGGTGAAGTCGACGAGGTTCTCGCGCCCGTTGCGGAAGGCGTCGAGGCACGGGCCGTCGCCGACGGCGTACTGCACCGCGTCGATCTCGAGCGTGCCCGCGGTCGTGTATGCCGCGGTGCGCGGCCGGTCCTCCATGACCACCGTGACGCCCACCGCGTCGCACCCGTCGATGTTGGCGTTGACCGCCTGGACGAGGCGCTCGAGGTAGGGCGTGAGGTCGTCGACGCCGTCGAGGTTGCCGGCCAGCTCGGTCATGATCTGCTCGGCCTGATCGAGGCTGCGCTCGCCCGCCTGGTCGACCAGCTCCTGCGCCTCGGCGACCTCGGACGGGCGGGTCGCCACGAGGGGTGCCGTGGGGATGTTCTGGTCGGTGACCTGGTCGGCCATGCGTGCTCCTGGGCGGGACGGTCCTGCGGGGTCAACCACAAGATACCCGCACCGAACGCGCAGGTCAGGCTCTATCCATGGCCTGACCTGCGCGTTCGGGTTCCTGCCCACCGGACCGGCTCCGGTGGTGCGTCGGGCCGGCGCCTGGTGGGACGCCGGACCGGCACCGATCCGCTCAGGGCCAGATCGAGGAGACCCACTCGGGGTGGTCGATGAACGGGTTCCTGTTGTGCTGCCAGGTGTCGTAGATGACCTGGTTGCGGCGCTTCTCGAACGCGTCCGGCGGGTCGCCCGCGCTCCACGCCTTGAGGACCGAGAGCTTGCCGATGTACGGCGCTGTGCCGTTGTTGACCGACTCGTTGGGCTCGAGGTTGGGCCAGCCGTCGTCGCCCTCGTAGCGGACGGCCATGTAGAAGATCATCCGGGCGACGTCGCCCTTGACCGAGTCGCGGGGCTCGAAGGAGTCGGCGTCGCGCCAGCAGTCCGAGCACTGGCTGACCGCCGTGCCACCGTTGTCGAAGTCGAGGTTGCCGCGGTCGCTGTTGACCGTGACGTCCTCGGGGCGCAGGTGGTGGACGTCGGTGCCGGGGCCGTTCACCGTGCCGAAGTCGCCGTGGCTCTTGGCCCAGACGTGCTCGCGGTTCCACTGGTCGACGCCGCCACCGTTGTCGGCCTTGGAGATCGAGCGCCCCGAGTAGATCTCGATGACGTTGTTCGTGTTGTTCGGGTCCTGGTCGGAGTCCTTGAGGGCGTTCCAGACCTGGTCGTAGGTCAGCACGGTCTGGCTCTTGATGATGGTGTGCAGACTGCTGCGGAGGGCGCTGCCGGTCTTGCCGATCGCCGGGGCGTAGTAGGTGCCGTCGTACGGGCCGGTGGTGCCGGTGGGGTTCGGGCTGGTGGTCGAGGTCGTCGAGGTGGGGGTCGTCGTGGTCGTCGTCGGGTTCGGCGTCGAGCCGACCGCGCTGATGGCCGTCGGCGACTTCAGGCCGGCGTGCGAGAAGTAGGCGGTCAGCGTGCCGGTGACGTCGACCTGCGTGCCCATCTTGGACGGGTTCGTCCTCAGCCCCCAGGTCGAGCGCCACTGGGACGTCAGCTGGACGTAGACCATCTTCGAGGTGCTGGTCTCACCCGCCGTGTCCGCGAGCGCGATGGCCAGGTCGTCGGTGAACCCGCTGCGGTTGACGGTGGTCGTCGCCACCGGCTCCCCGACGATGTAGCCGCGGACCGTCTGCACCGAGTTGTTCTGGGTGGCGATCGCCTGGCTGACGGTGAGGGGCGCGGCCGCGGTGGCGGTGCGCGCCGTGGTCGCGACGAACGCGACGAGGAGGAGGACGGCGACGAGTGCAAGGCGTGGGCGCACTCGGATGGTGAGCTGCTGTGGCATGGACGCAACCTGCCAGCAGCACGGCATACAGCGGGCGAACGCCGGTTATGGGAGCGGGACGGGCTTGGCAAATTTCCGGTATGCCGCGTGTGCCCCTTCCCGGTGCACGTGGGCGAAGATGGCCGGGTGAGTGCCGATCCGGTCTTCCGCAAGGGCAGCACCTCGGCTCCCGACGGCTACTTCCGGTGGGAGGCCGCGGGTCTGGCGTGGCTGGCGGACGCCCCCCGCGGGGTGCCGGTGGTCGAGGTCGTCGAGGTCGGCGACGACCACCTGGACCTGCGGCGGCTGTCGTTCGTCAACCCCGACCCGGCGATGGCCGAGCAGTTCGGGGCGCGGCTGGCGCGGACCCACGACGCGGGGGCACCTGCGTTCGGCAGCGCGCCGCCCGGGTGGTCGGGGGACGGGTTCCTCGGTCCGGCGACCGAGCTGCTGCCGCTGCCGCTGCGGCCGACCTCCTCGTGGGGCGAGTTCTGGGCCGAGCAGCGCATCCTCGCCATGTTGCCGCTCGGGCGGGACCGCGGGCTCTGGCACCGGGGTGACGTGGCCGTGCTCGAGGCGGTGGCCCGTCGCGTGGCGCGCGGCGAGTTCGACGACGGGTCGGCCCCGGCCCGGATCCACGGCGACCTGTGGTCAGGCAACATCGCCTGGACGGCGTCCGGTGGGGTGCTGATCGACCCCGCTGCGCACGGCGGCCACCGGGAGACGGACCTGGCGATGCTGGCGCTGTTCGGCTGCCCGCACTGGGACTTCGTCGTCGGCGGGTACCTCGACCAGCATCGGCTCGACGCCCAATGGCAGGCGCGCGTGGCCCTGCACCAGCTGCACCCGCTGATGGTGCACGCCGTCCTCTTCGGCGGCGACTACGCCCAGCGCACCATCGACCTCGCCAAGCGCTACCGCTGACGCGTCACCGCCACCGCCTCCCCCCGCTTGTCAGGGGAGCAGTCCACGGACGTAGGCGGCCTGGCCCACGTGCTGCTGGTCGTCGTTGACCACGCTGACCAGCCGCACGCCGAGCGTCACCGGCGGGTCCCAGCGCTCATCGACCACGCGGTCGAGCTCGTCGGGGGCGAGCCCCTTCACCCAGCGGACGGTCTGCGCGTGGACCGCGTCGAGGTAGCCGGTGAGCTGGTCCGCCGTCAGGTCCTTGACCTGCGCGACCTCCTCGGGCGACGCGCCATACCCGGTCTCGGTCTCCTCGAAGGGGAGGCCGAAGTCGCGCTCGAAACCCTGGCTGGTCCACACCTGGTCGAGCCCGGCGGCGTCGGCGACGTGGTCGTCCTGCACGCGGGTGAGGTGCCAGACGAGCCAGCCGATCGAGTTGGCGCCCTCGCCGGGCTGGTGCGCCAGCTGGTCGGGCGTGAGGCCCTCGACCGCGCTGTGCACGCCCTCCTGGATCCGGGTGAAACCGTCGACGAGCAGCTCGGCAGGAGTCATGGTTTCGACCCTACGTCTGGCGTCCCGACACTGCTCGGACCGTGGGTCAGTCGAAGACGAGGGGTTCGCTGCGGCGGGGCATGACGAGGACGGCGATGATCATCGTCGCTGCCAGCACCAGCACGCCGATGAACACCTGGTGGGTCGCACTGGTCAACGACTCACGCACGAAGTCGCGGACCACAGCCGTGACGCCGGACTGGTCGCCGAGCACCACGGCGGCGTCGTCCGCGGTCTTCGGCAGGGTGCCGGTCGCCCCGGCCGGCGGGGTCTGGAAGTCCCGCGCCAGCGTTGCGTTGGCGATCGCCCCGAACACGGCGACACCGACCGCGCTGCCGAGCGAGCGGAAGAACAGGTTGGTGGCGGTGACGACGCCCCGGCGGTCCCAGTCGACCGACGACTGGACGGCCACGAGGGTGGGGACCGAGGCGTACCCGAGGCCCACGCCGACGACGAACGTGTACGCGGCGATCGCCCACAGGCTGGTCCGCTCGTCGACGAGCAGCAGCAGCGCGCTGCCGAGGACGACGAACACGACACCGAGGATCGAGGTGTTGCGGAACCCGAACCGCATGTAGATCTTCCCGGCGCTGGCCGCCGCGATCGGCCAGCCGATGGTCATCGCCCCGAGGGCCAGACCCGAGAGCAGCGCGCCGTAGCCGAGGACACCCTGGGCGAAGGTCGGGACGTAGGACGTCAGGCCGATGAGCACGGCACCGATGACGAGCGAGGCGAGGTTGGCGCCGATGAGCACGCGACGGGTGAACACCCACAGCGGCAGGATCGGTTCGGCCGCCCGGCGCTCGACGAACACGAATGCCACGAGCAGCACGACCGAAGCCACCACGATGCCGATCCCCGCCGGCGACAGCCACTCCCACGAGTGCCCGCCCTCGAGCAGCGCGAGGATGAGCAGCGAGACCCCCGTCGTGAGCAGGATCGCGCCGGCCCAGTCGATGCGGTGCCGGACGCGCTCGATGTTCTCGTGGAACCCGCGCAGCAGCAGCACGGTGGCCAGCGCCCCGATCGGCAGGTTGACGAAGAAGATCCAGCGCCACGAGACGTACTCGGAGAAGACGCCGCCCAGGGTCGGACCGACGAGGGCGGCCACGCCCCATACGCTCGCGATGAAGCCCTGGACCCGGGCCCGCTCCTCGACGGAGTAGATGTCGCCGATGATCGTGATGGACATCGGGAGCACCGAGCCGGCACCGAGGCCCTGGATGACGCGGGCGGCGATGAGCAGCGGCATCGACCACGCGGCTCCGCAGAGGATGGACCCGATGAGGAAGAGCGCGATGCCGATGAGCATGACCGGCTTGCGGCCGATGCCGTCGGCGAGCTTGCCGTAGATCGGGACCGAGACGGCCTGGGCCAGCAGGTAGATCGAGAACAGCCACGGGAACTGCGAGAACCCGCCGAGGTCGCTGACCACCGCCGGGACCGCGGCCGCGAGGATGGTCGAGTCGATCGCCACCAGCGCGGTGCACATCATCACCGCGAGCAGCACAGGACCACGCTCGCTGCGCAGGCCGACACCGCTCCTGGTCTCCGGGGTCTCCGTGGTTTGCGTCACGAACAGGGACAACCCCGCCCCGACGGTCCCCTATTCCGTCGCTTGCCTCCAGCCGGCTGGGCGGCGAGACTTCGAACCTGAAGCGCACTTGAGGGATGGGGCGGTATGGAGCCGACGGACGTGCTCACGGTGTCGGAGGTGGCCGAGCGCAGCGGGTTCGCGGCGTCGGCGCTGCGGTACTACGAGAAGCAGGGGCTGATCGACGCGTCGCGCACCTCGGGTGGGCAGCGCCGGTACGAGCGCAGCGTCCTGCGCCGCCTCGCCTTCATCCGCGCCGCGAGCAACGTCGGCCTGTCGCTGGAGGAGATCCGCACCGAGCTCGCTGGCCTCCCGAAGGGCCGCACCCCCACCAAGTCCGACTGGCACCGCATCTCCGGCCACTGGCGCACCCGCCTCGACGAGCAGCTCGAGGCGCTCGAGGCCCTGCGCGACAAGCTCGACTCCTGCATCGGCTGCGGCTGCCTGTCGCTCAAGCAGTGCGGCATCTCCAACCCCGCCGACAAGGCGGCGGCCACCGAGGACGCTCCCGGCGCGGCATACCTCCCGCCACTCCTGCGCCGCGCGCCTCGCTGATCCGGCAGGCTGGGACCGTGCAGCTCCCCGTCCTGACCTACAACATCCACAGCGGCGTCGGCATCGACGGCGTCCTCGACCTCGACCGTCTGGCGGACGTCATCGCGGCCAGCGGCGCCGAGCTCGTCGCCCTCCAGGAGGTGGACCGGCACCGCCGCGAGCAGAGCACGTTCGCCGACCAGCCGGGTCACCTCGCGCAGAGGCTCGGGATGCATCTCGCGTATGCAGCGTGCCTGGACGAGGAGCCGGCCCACCCGGGTGCGCCGAGGGCGCAGTACGGGACGGCGTTGCTCAGCACCCGCCCGCTGCGGGACATCGCCACCAGCTTGTTGCCGTGCTTCCCCGGCAGCGAGCAGCGCGGCCTGCTCGAGGCCACCGTCGAGGTGGGCGGCACGGTCCTGCGGGTGCTCGGCACCCACCTCCAGTGGGACAGCGAGGACGAGCGGCTCGTCCAGGCCCGGGCCATCACGGCGGTGCTGGACGACCGGCCCACCCTGCTGCTCGGTGACCTGAACACCACGCCGGGGTCGCCGACCCACACCCACCTCACGACCCGGCTCGACGACGCCTGGGCAACGGTCGGGGAGGGCGAGGGGATCACGTTCGACGCCGAGCTGCCGCCGCGGCGGATCGACTACGTCTGGGTCGGCGGCGGGGTCCGTGCACTCGGGGCGCGCGTCATCGCGTCGCCGGCGTCCGATCACGCCGCGCTGCTCGTGGAGGTCGACGTGCCCTAGGGGGGACCCCAAGTCCGTCCCAAGTGGGGTGCAAGTGCCCGGTCGCAGGCTGTCTGTCGACCGAGCACCACCCCACTCGAAGGACGAACACCATGTCTCGCTTGCTCCACCGTCTCGGCAGAGGCGCTGCGCTCCACCCCTGGCGGACGCTCTCCGTCTGGCTCGTCGTGGCCGCGGCCGTCGCCGGCCTCGCCGCCACGTTCGGCGGCACACCGCACGACGACTACAACGTCCCCGGTGCCCGCGCCCAGGCCGGCATCGAACAGCTCCGGGCGCACCTGCCGGGAGCCGGGAACACCTCGGCCCGCGTCGTCGTGCACGACCGGACCGGCGGCGCGCCCGACGCGACCGCCATCACCGCCCTGACCGGCCGGCTGCAGGCGATGCCCCACGTCGTCGCCGTGCTGCCGCCGGAGGTCTCCGCCGACGGCGACACCGCCGTGCTCACGGTCGGGTACGACGCCCCGGTCACCGACACCGACCTCATGGGCAAGCTCGAGCCCCTCGAGCAGGCCGTTGCGCCGACCCGCGCCACCGGTCTGCAGGTCGAGCTGGGGGGCGAGCTGCCCGAGAGCGCGGTGGCGCCGATGGAGGGCCGCGGCGAGATCATCGGCATCGTCGCCGCGCTCGTCATCCTGGTCTTCGCGTTCGGGTCGGTCACCGGTGCGGGGCTGCCGATCGGCACCGCGCTGGTGGGCCTGGGCGTCGGCAGTGCCGGCATCACGCTCCTCGCGGCGGCCACCGACGTCAGCACGGCCGCCCCGATGGTCGCCACCATGGTCGGCCTCGGCGTCGGCATCGACTACGCACTGCTGCTCGTCACCCGACACGTCGAGTACCTCGAGCAGGGACTGCCTGTCGCCGAGGCCGCGGGCCGGGCGTGCGCCACCGCCGGACGGTCGATCGTCTTCGCAGCCAGCACCGTCCTCGTCTCCCTCATGGGCCTTCGGCTCGCAGGCCTGCCGGTCTACAGCTCCTTCGGCTTCGCGACCGCGATCGCCGTCGTGGCCGTTGCCCTCGCCTCGCTGACCCTGGTGCCGGTGCTGGCGCGGTTCGCCGGGCTGCGACTCCTGCCCCGCAGGACGCGTCGGGCCCGCAAGTCACTGACCACCGGCTCGCCGGCGCCGTCGGCCATCCAGCCCGCACGGACACCGCTCACGGCTCGCTGGGCTGCTCGCGTCGGACGTCACCCGCTCCCGTGGGCGGCTGCCGCCACCGTGCTCATGCTCACGCTGGCCATCCCTGCGCTGGACATGCGGACGTGGCCGCAGGACGCGAGCAGCGGGGCCACCGACCTGACCACCCGCCGCGCGTACGACCTCGTCACCGCCGAGTACGGCGCCGGGGCCAACGGGCCCCTCACGTTCGTCGTCGACCGCTCGGTGGTGGGCTCCGCCCAGCTCGCCGAGCTCACCGCGACGGTGCGGGGTCACGAGGACATCGCCCGCGTCCTGCCCACGACCATCTCGCCCGACGGGGCGATCGCGGTGTTCGACGCGATCCCCACCTTCGCCCCCACCGACGAGCGCACCGGCGACCTCGTCACCGGGCTGCGGGACGAGCTGCCGGCCGGGGTCGAGCTCACCGGCACGACCGCGTTCTTCTCGGACATCGCCGAGATGCTGGCCGACCGGCTCTGGGTCGTCATCGCCTTCGTGGTGCTGGTGTCCGTGCTGCTGCTCGCCATGGTGTTCCGCTCGGTCGTGGTGCCGCTCAAGGCGGCCGTCATGAACCTGCTGAGCATCGGGGCCGCGTACGGCGTGCTGACCGCGGTCTTCCAGTGGGGCTGGGGTGCCTCCCTCCTCGGGCTGGACCACCCCATGGCCGTCTCCAGCTGGGTCCCGATCCTGATGTTCGCCATCCTTTTCGGGCTCTCGATGGACTACGAGGTGTTCCTGCTGTCGCGGGTCCGCGAGGACTGGTTGCGCACCGGCGACTCCCACGGCGCGGTCGTCCGCGGCCTGTCCGCCACCGGGCGGGTCATCTCCAGCGCCGCCGCGATCATGGTCGCCGTCTTCCTGGGCTTCGCCACCGAGGTGGATGCCGTCGTCAAGATGCTCGGCGTCGGCATGGCCTCGGCGATCCTGCTCGACGCCACCGTCATCCGGATGGTGCTCGTCCCGGCCACCATGTCGCTGCTCGGCGACCTCAACTGGTGGGTGCCGCGCTGGCTCGACCGGGTGCTGCCCACCGTCCGCGTCGAGGACCACGACCCGGACCTGTCGGCCACACCGGTCTCCTCGGCACGCCCCTCCCTCCCGGCCGGCGCCCTGGCCGCCCAGCACACCACCGATCGCACCATCCACCACACCACCGATCGCGACGGCGAGCGCCAGCCCGTCGGCGCCCGTTGAGAGGCACGACCATGACCACCACCACCGCACCGAGCTGGCCCGAGCAATTGCGCTTCCCCGGACAGGCGGCAGCGCACCCGGGACCCGTCGACATGACGATGATGTACGTGATGCACCACGCGTTCCGACGCGACCTGGCGGCTTTTGCCGCCGCCGCCGCGGCGACGCCCGTGGAGGCTCGCACGACCTGGCGAGCCCTCGCCGCCCGCTGGGAGGTCTTCGCCGCGGCGCTGCACCACCACCACTCGGGTGAGGACGCCGGCCTGTGGCCCATCCTGCTGGACCGGACCGATGACCAGGGCAGGGTCACCCTGGAGGCGATGGAGGCCGAGCACGCGGACATCGACCCGGTGCTCACGGCGTGCGCGGCGGGGTTCGCGCGGCTCGCGCAGCACGCGGACAGAGACGCCAGGGCCGCCCTCACCATCCGGCTGACCGCTGCCCGGGTCAACCTCGGGCGACACCTCGAGCACGAGGAGACCGAGGCGATCGCCATCATCCAGCACGTGCTGACGGCGCAGGACTGGGAGCAGCTCGAGGAGGAGCACTTCCGGGCCGGGCTGTCCCTGGGCGAGGTCCTGGCCGTCGTGCCGTGGGCGATGCACGGCGTGCCGGCACCGTTGCGCCGCAGCGTCTTCGGCGTGACCGGCCGGGCCTACCACGTCATGTGGCTGCTCACCCGCCGCGGTTTCGCCCGGCGCGAGGCGGTCGCCTTCGCCTACGTCGACCGTTCCTGACGGCGACGGAGCGGCGGACGGCGACGCCCGGGTGCTCCCGGGGCTCAGAAGCCGAAGCGGTCCCGCTGGTCGCGCACCCACTGCGCGGCCAGCGGGACCTGCCAGTCCTCACAGAGATCGAGCGCACGATCGGCGTGCCGGCCCGCGACGGCGACCTCACCGGCCGCCGCTGCCGCGAAGGCCAGGAACGCATCCACCGGACCGAGCGCCACACCGGATCCTGCACAGCACGAGAACCCCTCGTACGGAGCGAGGCGTTCGTAGGAGCGTGCGGCCAGCTCCCGGTCCTCGAGCTCGAGGGCCACGTGGGCGCACGAGCACCAGGTGAGCATGGAGAACCAGTCGTCCGGCTCGAGGTCGAGGGTGTGGGTCGCGACGTACTCCCGCGCCATCTGCTCCTGACCGGCGCGCAGGAGGAACATGGCCGTGACGGCGGACAGTGGCAGGACGCTGTGCGCGTCGGCAGCCATGAGTCCATCCGTCACCTCGGCGGACCGGCCCTGCCAGACGCGCAGGGCCATCAGCGCACCGAGGGTCGCGTCATCGGTCTGGTGCAGCGACATCCGCTGGTCGAGCAGCTGGATGTTCGCCATCTTCTGCTCGCACTCCTCGAACCTGCCCGCCATGGCCAGCCACGGGAGCTCGGTGCTGTCGAGCACGATGATCCCGTAGGGCAGCCGCTGGCGCTCTGCGGCGTCCCGCGCCACGGCGGCGTGCTCCCACATCTCTGCGGGGAGGCCGAGCTCGCCGGACACCACCGCCCGCAAGGTGGTCGTGACGACGTAGGCCCTGTCGTCCCCGAGCTGGTGGGCCAGACGCATGGCTTCGCTGACCCAGAGCCGGCGCTGGACGGCCGTGCGAGGGCACCAGAGGGCGACGAACGCCAGCTGGTAGCCGTCCAGGCTCAGCGCGGGGTCGCCGATGCGCTCGGCCATGGCCAGCCCCTCGTCGACGAGGGCGCTGCGCTCCTCGAAGCCTGTTCCGTAGTAGGTCTCGAGGGCCAGGCTGAGCATGACCCGGCAGCGCAGCGCGCCGTCCTCGGCGGGGAGCGCGGCCAGCGCGCGACGCAGGGCGGTGACGACGACCTCGTTGACGCTGCCGTGGGGACCGGACTGCCACAGCGCCCCCACCGCCGTCATCGTGGCCGCCCGAGCCAGGAGCTCGATGTCCCCGATCTGGTCCGCGACACCGATGGCTTCCTCGACGGCCGCGACGAGCCCTGACCAGTCACCCGCCCAACGCCGGGCGTCGGCCAGGTCGCAGAGCAGGTCGAAGCGCTCGTGCAGCGTGCCGTCCTGGTCCTGCGGAAGGGTGTCCAGGGCGGACACGAGCAGCTGCACCGCCTCGTCGTAGGCGTGCAGGCGCCTGGCCACCGCCGCCGCCGACACCGCTGCGAGCCAGGCGCGGGCGGCATATGCGGGACCGGCTCCGAGCCAGTGCCGCGCCAGCTCGGTCTCGCGGCCCGCACGACCTTGCAGCGTCGACGCGACGCGGGCGTGCGCCCGGGCACGACGGGTCGCCGACAGGGAGTTGTAGATGGTGTCCCGGACGAGGGCGTGGCCGAACAGGTACAGGCCGATCCCGTCCTCCCGCAGCAGGCCCGCCTCGAGGGCCGGGTCGAGGCTGTCCAGCAGGTCGTCCTCGTCGGTCTGCGCCACCTCGGCGAGCGTGGCCAGGTCGAACTGCCGGCCCAGCACCGCCGCCCAGCGCAGGGCGGCCAGCGCCGCCTCCGGGAGCCGCTGGAGCCGGCGGGTCAGCACGTCGTTGACGGCCGAGGGCGGGTTTGCCTCGCCCTCGAGGGCGACCAGGCCACCGCCGTCGCGCGCGAGGCGGGCGTACTCGACGAGGAAGAACGGGTTGCCGTCGGTGCGGTGCGCGAGCTCCTGCGCCTGCGCGGACGTGGGCAGCGAGCCGGCGATCGTCTCGACCACGCGGCTGACCTCTCCGGGCGCGAGCCCGTGCAGGTCGACGCGCAGGGCGTGCCGCCGGGCCAGCGCCTCGGCGACGTCGGCGAGGGCTCCGTCGGGTTCGGGTCGGCTGCGCCACGTGCCGACGACGAGCAGCCGCGCCGCGGCAACGCTCTCGACGAGCAGGCGCAGCACCCGCAGCGAGGCGACGTCGGCCCAGTGCAGGTCGTCCAGGATGATGACGACCGTGCGCCCCCGGGCGGCCTCGACGACATCCGCGACGATCTCCTCCCACACCCGGAAGGGCGCGCTGCCGTCGTCGGGCAGCTCGGGCAGGTCGCGCCCCATCCCCCGCAGGACCTGCTGCCAGGACCACAGCGGTGGTGCGCCGTCGTCCTGCGAGCAACGGCCGAGGAGCACCGCTGCCCCGCGAGCGCCCGCGGCCGAGGCCAGCTCAGCCGCCAACCGGCTCTTGCCGATGCCCGGCTCACCCACCAGCGCCACGAAGGACGACGTACCGGCGTCAGCACGCTCGAGCTGCTCGACGACGGCGGCGAGCTGCGCCTCGCGACCCACCATGGGCCACGGCGGCAGGGTGGGGACGACGGACTCGATCTCGCCCAGTCTCACCGACGACCGCCCGGCCCCGGCACCGGCCTGCCGACCGGTCCGGGTCAGAGCCTGGGCGTCGGACGGAGCCGAGGGGGGCCGCCACTGCAGGCTCGGGTCCTGCCGCAGGATCGCCGCCTGCAGGTCGCGCAGGTCCGGGCCCGGCTCGAGACCGAGCTCGTCGGCCAGGACCTCCCTGACCTCGCGCAGGGCGTCCAGTGCCTCGGCCTGACGACCCGAACGCGTCAGGGCGAGCGCCCGCAACCCCCAGAGCCGTTCACGCAGCGGGTGCGCGGAGGTCAGCGCCTCCAGCTCGCCGGCGACGGTCGCGTGCTGGCCGAGCTCCAGCGAGGCGACGGCACGGTCCTCGAGGGCGGCGAGCCGCAGCTCCTCGAGGCGGGCCCGCTCGGCGACGGCGGAGGGCGCGTCCTCGAGGTCGACGTAGGGCTGCCCCCGCCACTGCGCGAGCGCCGAGTCGAGGTCCGCGACGATCCCTGCCAGCTCCTCGGCGGTCAGGCCGCGCCGGTCCTGCACGCGTCCGGCGTGCCCGAGGCGCCGGTGCGCCCGCCCCACGGCCGTGTCGAACCGCGCCGCGTCGAGGTCGTCGTCCCCGACGCGCAACGCGTACCCGGGGGCGACCGTGACCAGCACCGTGGACGGTGCCCGGGCTGCCCGGTCCGGCTCCAGCGAGCGGCGCAGCCCTGCGACGTACGCCTGCAGGGTGCCGTTGACCCCCGGGGGTGCGCCCGCCGGCCAGAGGAGGTCGACGAGGGCGTCCACGGACACCGGCCGGCCGTGGTTCAGGGCGAGCGCCGCGACGAGGGCTCGCTGCTTGCGCGTCCCGAGGTCCACGGGCACGCCATCGAGCCGAGCTTCCGCAGTGCCGAGGACACCCACTCTCACGCGACCGAGGATAGGGGCCGACCCGGCAGGGACACTCGGCTTTTTTGCGCAGGTCACGGGCCTGCCGGCCCGGGCCGGGCAGCGGTATGGCGCCCGCCCGCCCGGGCAGGCGCCATACCGGCCGTTCCCGGCTCAGTCGGTGACCCTGAGGTTCTCCACGAGGCGCGGGATCCGGTGGTTGCCGACGAAGGTGCCGTGCGGGTCGACGGCCGAACGGATCCCCTTCAGCTGCAACCAGGCCCGCTCGTCGTACCCCGACCTCGGGTCCACCACGGTCTCGGCGAAGTTGAGGTAGCTGCGGCCGTTCCGCCACGGCGACAGCACCTTGGTGAGGCGGTGGGCGTCGTGCTGGCCCTGGGCCGCCAGCTCCGGACCGGCGGCGATGGCGGCACCGAAGGCGACGAAGGCGCCGTCGAGTCGCTTCAGCGCCCCACCCCCCTCGTGGTCGCGCCCGAGCGCCCCGCCGAGCTGGCGCAGCTCGGCCAGGAGCAGCGACGACGACGAGCCCGGACCGACCTCCGAGAGGAACGCCTCGATCCCGTCGTCCGGCAGCTCGGTCAGCACGGTCGAGTCGGACACCGTCGGGGTCGGGCCCTCGGGGTCCATGTGCAGCCGCACCAGTGACCGTGCCGGCACGCGGGCGAAGGTGTCGATCTCGGGCGTCACGGACCGCAGGTCGGCCAAGACCTCCTCGGCGCGCGAGTCGGTGTCGAGGACCGCGCCGTCGACGACGACCACGGACCGGCCGCGCAACGGGGCCGGGATGTCCGGCAGGGGCGGCAGGTTGAGCACGCGGAAGGACGTCGTGACCTCGTCGGGTGCACCTGCCGTCCAGTCGACCCAACGCCGCAGCACCGGTTCGGCCAGGGCGAGGTCCCAGACGAGCATCCCTGCGTGGGCGGTCGGGATGTCGTAGAGCC
Organism: Pedococcus aerophilus; assembly: GCF_039532215.1. Classification (NCBI taxonomy): domain Bacteria; kingdom Bacillati; phylum Actinomycetota; class Actinomycetes; order Micrococcales; family Intrasporangiaceae; genus Pedococcus; species Pedococcus aerophilus. Next base: position 2,227,659 of record NZ_BAAARN010000001.1, read on the forward strand.
GGAACTCCAGGGCCGTGACGACGCCGAAGCTGCCACCACCCCCGCGCAGGGCCCAGAAGAGCTCGCGGTTCCTGGTGTCGTCGGCGCGGACGTGCTCACCGTCCGCGGTCACGAGCTCGACCGCCAGCAGGCTGTTGGTGGCCAGGCCGAGCTTGCGGGCGTACCAGCCGATGCCACCCCCGAGGGAGTAGCCGGCGATGCCGACGTCGGGCGAGCTGCCGTGCAGCGCCGCGAGACCGTGGTCGCCGGCGGCCTCGGTGGCGTGCACCCACAGTGCCCCTCCCTCGACCCGGGCCACCCGGCGAACGGGGTCGACCTGGACGTCGGTCATGGCCGAGGTGCGCAGGACGACGACGTCGTCGAGTCCCTGAGCCACCAGCGGACCGGCGTTGTGGCCGGTGCTCTGCGGCGCGATGCGCAGGTCCGCCGCGACGGCTGCGCGGACGACCCGCTGCACCTCGGCGACGTCGCGCGGCACGGCGACGGCAGCAGGGCGCTGGTCGATGGCGACGTTCCACGGGACGCGCGCCGCGTCGTAGGCGGCGTCGCCGGGCAGGTGGATCGTGCTGCCGCACGCGCCTCGCAGGGAGGCTGCGCGCAGGTCGCTGAGGGTGGTGTCGATGGTCTCGATGGTCATGGTGCTTGGCTCCTGGTTCCGCTGTGGCTTGTGCGGAGAAGCGTGCGACGGAGCACTTGAGCACCACTTGGGGACGACTAGGGGTCGCCCGGCCCCCGGGTCACCTCACCAGCGAGCGGACCCGCTCGAAGCCTCGGGGAGCTGCGACCCGGGGAGCCGTGGCCTTCCCGGCGATCGGGGCACCGGCGACCGGGCGGTCGGCGCGGCGGGCCGTGTCGTGGATGGTCGCCGAGAGGAGGGCGACGAGCCGGGCCGGGACGTCGTCGACGCACGCGACGGCGATGCCCTCCACGGCGTAGGCGACGAGGTGCGGCGCGGTCTGGCGGCGGAAGGTGCGCTCACTGACCTGGCCGTCCTTGCCGAACCGCAACGCCCATGCGTGGGCGTCGGGGGTGGCCTCCAGGGCCGCGTCGCAGAGCGCGACCAGGTCGGCACCGCGGTCGGTCGGCAGCTCGGACGCCAACCGGCGGCAGGTGAGCAGGCCGACCGCCAAGGCGTTCTGGCGGATGAGCGGCGCGATCGGCAGGGCGGCAGCGCCGGCCCGGGCGGCGATCGCCACGTCGAGCTCGAGGTCGGTGCCCGTGATGCCGACGACGTCCGGGATGAGCCCGACGATGCGGGGTCGGTCGGCGTCGGGCAGCGAGTCGTTGACCAGCCGGGCGAGCGAGGCCAGCAGCGGGTGGGTGCAGGAGGGGTGGTCGCTCCAGCGTTCGCCTGCGAGGTAGGACGCCATCTCCATGAAGCACGCGCCCTTGCGCGGGTTCCGGTGCTTCCCGGAGGACAGCACCGGGACGACGTCGGGGAGGAAGACGGCTGGCGTGGTGGCCTTCATGGCGCCTCCGTGGCGGAAGACTGGCGGCTGCCCGGCGGGCCTGCCCCGCGGGTGCCCCTCACTATGCGCTCCCTGTGCCGCCGGGCGCCAGATGCAGACCGCTTCGCGGGACGTCTCGTCCGTTCGGTTGGATATCTCGACCGACCGCCGGAGGACGTCGTCCACCTTCGGGCACCCGGAACTGGACGTGCAGCTGGCCGGGACGTCTTTTGGATGAGGGCGAATTCGCATCGTACGAAAGCGATCACGAGCAAACCGAGGACAACCCGGTTCTCGGCTACGACGTGCGGTGGAGAACGTCCGCCACCCCGCGACGGATGTGTGGACGAGGTCGTGCGACGACGATTGTCCTTGCCGGAACGCTCCCCCCAGGCACCACCGCCGGCACCCGCACAAGCCATCGTCTCGGTGGAGGAGGACTCGTCATGACGGTCATCGAACGCATCTACGACAACGCCTGGTACGTCGCCCATGCAACCCCCGGGATGCGCGAGGCCCTCGCCGCCGACGTGACCCGCACCTGGATGGCCTGCGAGGCCGCCCGGGAGGACGCCGGCCGCGCCCGCACCGTCTCCGGCCCGACCGCCGCCCGCTCCGCCCTCGCCCTGTCCTTGGGCAACGTCACCCAGGCCGAGTACGACCGCGCCCGCTCCCGCGCCGCCGAGGCCGCCCGCTGCACCGACATCGTCGACGGCCACGCGTTCTCCATCCGCCGCGAGCTCGGCAACGGTGGCGCCATGACGGTCGACATCACCTCCTGCACCCTCCTGCGTCGCGCCACCATCAGCATCGGCTCCCGGGGCCACGCCTGGACCGCGGTCTTCTCCGACCCCCAGTCCCACGTCCAGCGCTTCAGCGTCGAGCTCGGCACCGACCCGTGGGATGCCGTGCACCGCGCCTGCGCCTGGATCATGACCGGCCGCATCTGACCCTCGTTGACCGCCCCCTGACCGTTGTCGGGGGCGCGGCCGTCGGCCACAGTGGTCTCATGACCACGACCGACGGCACGCTGGGCACCGACCTGACCGAGGACGACCTGCGCCACCTGCGTCGCTGCGTGGAGCTGGCCCGCGAGGCCCTCGACGCCGGGGACGGGCCGTTCGGCTCCGTCCTGGTCACCGCCGAGGGCCGCGTCGTCGGTGAGGACCGCAACCGTGAGCACTCCACGGGCGACGACACGCGCCACCCGGAGTTCGAGCTGGCCCGCCTCGCCGCGACCGCGCTCACCCCGGACGAGCGCGCCACCGCCACCGTCTACACCTCCGGCGAGCACTGCCCGATGTGCTCGGCCGCCCACGCGTGGGTCGGCCTCGGGCGCATCGCGTATGCCGCGTCGACCGCCCAGCTCGTGGGCTGGCACCGCGGGTGGGGCCTGCCGGCGGCCCCGGTGAGCCCGTTGGCCGTGCAGGACGTCGCGCCCGGCGTCGTCGTCGCCGGGCCCGCTCCCTCGCTCGAGGACGAGGTGCGCGCGCTGCACGAGGCGGCCGCGCGGCATACCTCCTGAGCAGGAGCCCTCAGAGGAACTCGAAGGGGTCGAACTCGTCGATCGGGATGACGCGGACGCGGGGCAGTCGCGCGGTGAAGGCGTCGACGTCGTACTCGAGGTCGAAGAACTCCAGGCCGCGTGACTCGAGCTCGACGAACGCCTTGCTGCGGAACTCGAGGAAGCCGACGAGGCCGACCTTGCGGCCGTCGCAGAGCTTGCCGAGCTGGGGCACGAAGTCGCTGTCGTGGCTGACGAGCATCACGTCGGCGGCGCGGTCGGCGAGCGCGTCGATGGTCCGCTGGATGGCGATGTCGACGACCTTCTCGTGCGGTCGACCCGACAGCGGGACCGGGCGGTACTCCATCGCCAGCAGCGCCTGGATGAAGCCCATCGGCAGGTCACCGTTGGCCGCGAGGAAGAACAGGCCCTTGACGGGCTGGTCCCACTCCTCCTCGGCGAAGTTCTTCAGCCGGTCCCAGCGGGGGCGCTCGTCGGGCTGGGGGCGGCGCGACAAGATCGAGGTGCCGAGGGTGGCGTCGATGTTCTCGCCGTCCACCAGCACGTACGTCGTCCGCTGCGCATCGACCATGGACGTGACTGTATGCCGTTCGACCGGCTCAGCGCGGGGGCTCGCCACGACCTCGCCGCCGGGCGCGGCATCCCGGGCGTCCGGCCCGGCTGACCGGTCGGTGGTGCCGGGCACCGGCGTCCCGCGCTCACGCGGTCGACCCTGCCCGGCGACCGCGCGGCGCGACCTACGCGCCGTCACCGCCCTTGCGGTCGAGGTTGGTGCGCAACCGGTCGATGTGCTCGGACGCCTCGGCCTTGGTGATCGACGCGGGGATCTCCTCGCCGGCCTGGCGGGCCAAGGTGTCGAGGTAGCTCTTCTGGCTCTCGGTGATGGGGTCGTCGCCGCTGACCCAGTCGGACGGGTCCTTCTCGAGGGCCGGGTCGTCGACGGGTTCGGTCGCTCCGAGCATCTCCGGCTCGTCGGTGGTGGGCTGCGTGTCGTGGTCGCTCATGGTTCGAACATACGTTCACCGCTGGTCGCTCGCACTCCGAGCGCACCCGACGGTCCGGAACGGCGCTCGAGTGGGCACCGCGCGGCATACCGACCTAGCGTGGACAGGCCCCCCAGAACCCCACGGAAGGACCCCCATGCAGCAGCGCACCATCGGCGACACCCAGGTCAGCGCCATCGGTCTCGGCGGGATGCCCATGTCGATCGAGGGCCGCCCCGACGAGGAGCGCTCGATCCGCACCATCCACGCCGCGCTCGACGCCGGCGTGACCCTGATCGACACCGCGGACGCGTACCACCGCGACGCCGACGAGGTCGGCCACAACGAGTCGCTCATCGCCAAGGCCCTGAAGTCGTGGGGCGGCGACAGCTCGTCGGTCCTCGTCGCCACCAAGGGCGGACACCTGCGCCCCGGCGACGGCTCGTGGACGCTGAACGGTCGCCCGGACTACCTCAAGAAGGCGGTCAAGGAGTCTGCGCGGCGGCTCGGTGTCGACGCGATCGGGCTGTACCAGTTCCACCGTCCCGACCCCGAGGTCGACTACGCCGAGTCGGTCGGCGCGATCCGCGACCTGCTCGACGAGGGCGTGATCCAGCAGGCCGGCATCTCCAACGCGAACATCGAGCAGATCGACCTCAGCCAGGACATCCTCGGCGGACGGCTCGTGTCGGTGCAGAACCAGTTCTCGCCGAAGTTCCTGTCCAGCCGTGGCGAGCTCGACCACTGCGCGAAGCTCGGGATCGCGTTCCTGCCGTGGAGCCCGCTCGGCGGCATCTCGGACGCCTCCGAGCTCGGGTCCAACCACTCCGCGTTCGCCGAGGTCGCCAAGGCCCACGACGTGAGCCCGCAGCAGGTCGCCCTCGCGTGGGAGCTCTCCCTGGCCGACGTCGTCATCCCGATCCCCGGCGCCTCCCGCCCCGAGTCGATCACCGACTCGGTCAAGGCTGCCGACCTGGAGCTGAGCGACGACGAGCTCAAGGCGCTCAACGCCGACGCGACCACCTGACCTGGTCGACCCCTCGCAACCCTCTCCTCCCCGGAGACTTTGAGCGCCTGACCACGTCCAGGCGTGGTCAGGCGCTCAAAGACTCGAGAGTCAGGGCGCGGGGTGGGCACCCGCGGGAGTCACGCGTGGGTATGGCGCTCGCCCGGGGTGGGCGGGCGCCACACCCGGCCGCGGGGGCGGGTCACCGGCCCGCGAAGATCGCGGCGCGGGAGTCCCAGGCCTCGGCGCGGCAGTAGACGGGCACCTCGTCGATCGGGACCTTGCGCTCGACGACCCGGCCACCCTCGTGCACCTCGCCGGTCCAGACGTCGACCCACTGGCCGGCCGGGAGGTAGGTCGCCCACTCGACAGCGCCCTCGGACGTCACGGGGTTGACCAGCAGGTCGGCCCCGAGCATCCACTGGCGCGGGTGCTCCCACACCGCGGCGTCGCCCGGGTGGTCGAAGAACAGCGCGCGCATGAGCGGTCGGTCGGTGCTGACCGTCACCGCGGCCTGCTCGGTGAGGTAGTCGACGAGCCGCTCACGCAGGTGGGCGAACTCGCGGAACACCGGTACGACGCGCTCGTCGCCGGTCTGCTCGGCCACGTGCCACGGCGTGCGGTCGCGCAGCGGGAGCTGGTGGTGGTTGAACTCCGAGTGGTACTGCATGACCGGCATGAAGGCCGATGCCCCGACGGCACGCAGGTAGAGCTCGGGGTCGGGCACCGGACCGGAGAACCCGGCGATGTCCCAGCCCCAGTAGACGATGCCGCACGACGCCGCCGTGAGCCCGGCCGTGACGCTGTTGCGGTAGGCCTCCCACGTCGAGTCCTCGTCGCCGGCCCAGAAGACGCCGTGCGCCTGCGAGCCGGTGAAACCGCTGCGGGAGAACGTGATCGGCGCCTTGCCGTGCTTCTTGAGCAGGTCGCCGAACGCCCGCGCGTAGTGCACGGGGTAGAGGTTGTTGCCCTCGTCGCCCTTGCGGCCGTCGGCGTACCGGAGGTCGTGGCCCCACGCGTGCTCGCCGCCGTCGGTCTTGAACCCGTCGATGCCGAGGTCCCGCACGAGGTAGTCGCGCTTCGCGGTCCACCAGTCACGGGTCCGCTGCACCGAGAGGTCTGGCATGAGGGACTTCGGGAACCACCACCCGCGGTTGAGGTATGCCGCGCCGTCGGCTTCGCGGACCGCGTGGTCCTCGCGGACCATCGCCTCCCCCTCGGCCAGGACCTGCTCGTGCAACCCGTCCTCGGACTGCGCGGTCTTCAGCAGCGGGATCTGCCAGAGGATCACCTTGATCCCGCGGGAGTGCAGGTCGTCGACCATGGCCTTGGGATCGGGCCACGCACCGTCGGAAGCGAACGTGAAATCGTCTGCGGAGAAAGGAGATCCGTCAGGACGAGAGGTGTAGGACGCGTCGCGGAAGAGCATGATGCCCTCCTCGTCGCTCCACGCCTCGATGACGATGGCGCCGACGGGGATGTCGAGCTCGCGGTGGGTGTCCATCCGCGCGGTGACGAGGTCCTGGGTGTTCCACTCGTTGCCGGAGGCCCAGAGCCGGAACACCCACGACGGCAGCTCCTCGGCACGCCCCGCTTCGTCGAGGAACGACCGCAGGACGGCGGTGGGGTCGCCGTCGTAGAGGCCGACGTCCAGCGACTCGGACGCGCTGCCGCCGAGGGCGACCTCGACGACGAGGCGGTCCGGCGTCGAGACACCGACGTCGTACCAGGAACGTCGAGTCGTGCGGAGGTGGAACCCCCAGGTCGAGCCGTCGGCACCGACCACGTGGGCGAACGGCATGGGCAGGTAGGTACGGCCGTGGGCGCCCTGCGACTTGTACTGCTCGAAGACCACCACGTCGAGGCGGCGCCCGGCCTGGTCGAGGTGGTCGAACCGCTCGCCGAACCCGACGACGTGGTCGCCCTCGGAGAGCGCCAGGGCGAACCGCACCCGCTGCACGGACGTGTCCGTCACGAGCCACTCGACCGAGCCAGCGACCAACCGCGCGTCCGCGCCGGTGAGGGTCGCCGCCAGCCCGGCAGGGAGGTCGGCGACCCACCGGGCCGGGGCCACGGCATACCAGTCGGTGGTCTGCGTCGCCCCGTCGCGAGCGGTCGCGTGGAAGCGGTAGCGGTAGCCGGCGCCGTCCTCCACGGACGGGGACTGCCCGGCCCACCCGCCGTCGCCGCCGAGCGAGGCGGCCTGCGCAGCAGCGAGGTGGCCCTCCCCACCGGCGAGCGCCGCAGCATCGGCCGCGTCCGCCTCGTGGGGAGCGAGCGCGAACGTCGTCGCAGCACCGGTCGCGGGCACCCACTCGCAGGTGACCGACTCGAGGTCGGCCAGCGCCTGGACGCCGAGGTGGACGGACTCGCCGGTCAGCGGCTGCACGGGGATCCGCTGGTCGAGGGAGGTGGCGTACGGGTGCTCGATGCCGTGGGGACGGTGGACGAGCAGCGCGGGGGAGATCACAGCGGAGGTCCTTCGGTGGTGCGGGAGGGGTCGAGCAGGCCGAGCTCGTCGGCGAGGATCAGGTACATGCCGTGCGACCACAGCAGCGGTGTCGCAACCTCACCCCAGCGCTCGATCCACTCGGCGCGGGACTCGGGGTGCAGGAGGTGGTCGGGCACCTGCTCCGGCATCTCGCCGGCCACGGTCGCGTGGGCGGCGATCCAGTGCAGGTGCCGCAGGGCCCCGTCCCGGTCACCGGCGACGGCGAGGTTCCAGCCCAGGAGCGCCGACAGGAGCAGCCACTGACCACCGCCGTAGAAGACGTCGGCGCGGAAGCGGTGCACGCCGCCGTCCACGTCGAGGTCGGCGGCGACCTTGGCGAGCGTGCCCGCGGCCAGCGGGCTGCCGGGCTCGGCGAGGCGGAACGGCACGACGCAGGACGGCAGCGAGCCGTCGACCGCGGTGGTCCCGAGCCACTTCACGAAGTGGGCGTCCGCGGGGCCCGTCCCAGCGGCCGGATCGTGGCCGGAGGTCACACCCTGGCTGAGCGCCAAGGCGGCGGCACCCTGCGACGCCGCCCTGGCACGGTTGGAGCGTCCTTCGTCGAGGACGCCGGAGTCGGCGATGTCACGCAGCCCGCCGGCGACGGCGCCCAGGGTCGACACGTGACGGTGCTCCACGTGCTCCTCCCACCAGTCGTAGCAGGCGAGGTCCCAGAACGCGGAGAGGAAGTCGACCGCGACCTCGATGCCCGGCAGCCACCGGGTGAGGTCGCCGCCGTGGCGCTGAGCGTGGGCGACGAGCGACCACAGCCAGGTGCCGTAGCCGTCGGTCTGGAAGTCCCACCACGGGTCGGAGCCGTCGAGGCCATCGAAGGTGAAGCGGGTGGGGAGCATGCGGGCCAGCGGCACCTCGACACCACGGGCAGCGTCGGCCACGAGGCCGTCGACCTGCTCGCGTCGTGCGCCCAGGACCCGGCTCACCCAGTCGTGGTAGCGATCGGCGGACGCGGTGTCGCCGTACCGCGAGATCCCCTCGGCGGTGAACGACCCGTCGCGCAGCCACGCGTACCCGCGGTACGCCGAGAACGTCGGGGAGGCGGGGTACGCCCCACCCTCGTGCTGGTGCTCGGTGATCACCGCGTGACTGCGGTGGGCGAGCTCCAGCAGCGCATCGTTGAGGGGGACCGCCGGTGCGGTCTCGGGGAGGGAGGTCATGTCGTCCAGTCCGGTGGGGTGGCGGGTGGAGAGCGGCTGCCGGATCGACCAGGGGTTCGACCCGGCAGCCGCCGCGGGGGTGGGTGGTGCGACCGGCGGTGGCCGGCGACCACCCGGGGTGGTTCGGTCGCCGGGGGGCGACCGGACCGCCTCAGGGGTCAGCGGTGCGCGCTACTTGAGGAGCGCGTTGACCGCCTTCTCTGCATCGGCCATGGCGGCGGCGACGGTCTTGCGACCGGCAGCGGCGGCGCTGAGCTCCTTGCCCACGGCGTCCTGCATCTCCTGCTGGCGCTCGATCACCGGCGGGAGCACGGTGGCGTCGAGCGAGTCGAACACGGCCTGGCGGTTGGCCGGCTTGCCCGCGTCGAGGTAGGAGGCGAGCTTGGCCTCGTCGGCGACCGGCGGCAGCTCCCAGCTGGTCTCGAGACGCTTCTGGGCCATCTCGTCCGAGGACGTCAGGAAGGTGATCCACTTCTGCGCGGCGGCCTGGTTCTTGCTCTGCGCGGAGACGACGGCACCGTTGGTGAACATCGCCGAGGCCTTCTTGGTGTTGCCCGGCTCGACGGCGATGTCCCAGTCGAACTTGGCGTCGGCCATGCCCGAGAACATCCAGATGCCGGTGTGCCACATGGCGAGCTTGCCGCTCTTGAACAGCTTGCTGTCGAAGTCGGGCGTGCCCGCACCATCGGCCTCGGTCGGCATGGTCTTGCCGGCCTTGGAGACGAGGAACTCGGCGGCGGCACGACCGGCGTCGGAGTTGAACGTCGCGGTCTTCTTGTCGGCGCTGAGGAACTCGCCGCCGGACTGGCCCAGGGCCTTGTAGAACTCGAAGAACGAGATGGGCTGGTAGTCGCCCCAGACCTTCTTCGACTTGTCGGTCAGCTTGGCCGCGGCGGCCTGCTCGTCCTTCCAGGTCCAGTCGGCGGTGGGCTCGGCGACGCCGGCGGCCTTGAAGAGGTCCTTGTTGTAGAACAGGACGACGTTGGAGAACGACTCGGGCAGGCCGTACTGCTTGCCGTCGGCGGAGAACGCCTCGAGCAGCGACGGCTTGTACTTCGAGCCCTCGACGTCCTTGAGCTCGGCGAGCGAGCCGTTGGAGGCGTAGGTCACGAAGTTCTCGTAGTTGAGCTCGAACGCGTCACCCGCGGTGCCACCGGCGACGGCCGTCTGGAGCTTGGTGAAGTAGTCGTCGTACGGCGTGGTCTCGATCTGGACCGTGACGTCCGGGTTGGCCTTCTCGAACGCCGACTTGATCGCGTCGAGGTCCTGCTCGTGGCCACCGTTGGCGGAGAAGTTCATGTAGCGGATCGTGGTCTTGCCACCCGACGACGCAGCGTCGACGGACTTGGTCGCGGACCCCTGCGCGCAGGCGCCGAGCGCCAGCGCCAGACCGGCGACGAGGGCAGGCGCGACGCTGCGCCTGGCGAGGTTGATCATGGTGTTCCTTTCAGGGGCCTGCCGCGTTCCGGGTGGCGCACGGTCGGGTGGTGGTGCTGTGTATGGAGTGGACTGGGGTTCGGGTGCCGGCTACTTGATGCCGGTGTGGGCGACGCCGGCGATGATGTGTCGCTGCGCGAGGAGGTAGACGATCGCGATCGGCAGGATCGAGAACACCGACCCGGCCATGACGACGTCCCACTCGGTGGTGAACTGGCCCTGGAGCGTGGCGAGCCCCAGCGGCAGGGTCATGAACTCGGGGGAGCGGATGACGACCAGCGGCCACAGGAAGCTGTTCCAGCTGCCCATGAACGCGAACACCGCGACGGTGGCCAGGGCCGGCTTGATCAGCGGCAGGATGATGGTCGCGAAGATCCGCAGGTGGCCGGCGCCGTCGATGGTCGCGGCCTCGTCGAGCTCCTTGGGCACCGACTCGACCGCCTGGCGCAGCAGGAACACCCCGAACGCCGAGGCGATCGACGGGGCCAGCAGTGCCATGTAGGTGTCCTGGAGGTTCAGCGCCTTCATCTCGATGAACAGCGGGACGACCAGCACCTGCATCGGCACCATCAGCGTCGCGAGGTACAGCGCGAACACGACGTTCTTGCCCTTGAACGGCAGCCGGGCGAACCCGTACGCCGCCATCGACCCCGTGACGAGCTGCAGGAGGGTGGACGCGACCGCGACCCACAGGGAGTTCACGACGATCCGCCACATCGGGAGCGTTTCGAGCAGCGTCCGGTATGCAGCCAGGGTCGGGTTCTCGACGATGAGCGTCGGTCCGCCGGCGAGGCTTCCCTCGGGGGTGATCGACGTGATGACCGTCCAGAGGAACGGGAAGAGCATCACGACCGCACCGGCGAGCACCGCGGCATACCGGAGCAGGCCCAGGGGGCGCAGCGGGCGGCGGTTGCGTTCCACGGGTTCGGGCGCCCCACCGGTGGCAGGAACCGTTGCCGCAGTGGGCGATCCGACGGCGATCGGGGCTTCGGGAGTCAGCAGCTCAGGCATAGTGCACCCACCGGCGTTGGCCGCGGATCTGCACCGCGGTGATGAGCAGGATGACGGCGAAGAGGATCCACGAGAGGGCGCTGGCCTCGCCGGCGCGGCCGTAGCGGAAGGTGAGGTCGTAGATCTGGCCGACCACGACCTGGCTGGAGCCGGACGGCCCGCCGCCGGTCATGACGTAGACCTGGTCGAAGACCTGGAAGCCGTTGATCAGCGAGATGACGATGACGAAGAACGTCGAGGGCGACAGCAGCGGGAGCGTGATCCGCCAGAACCGCTGCCAGCCGTTCGCGCCGTCGGCCCACGCGGCCTCGAGGACGTCCTGCGGGATGGCCTGGAGCCCGGCGAGCATGATGACCATGACGAAGCCCAGGTCCTTCCACGCCGAGGAGAGGATGACGGCGGGCAGGGCCCAGTTGGGGTCGGTCCACCAGCCCGGCTGGGGCAGCCCCACCGCACCGAGGAGGGTGTTGACCAGGCCGTTGGTGGGGTTGAGCAGCCACTTCCACACCAGCGCCACGACGACCCAGCTCGTGACGACCGGGAGGAAGTAGGCGGCCCGGAAGAAGGAGCGTCCGGCGAGCTTCTGGTTGAGCGCCATCGCCAGCCCGAGCCCACCGGCGAAGACGAGGGGCAGGTATCCGGCGCAGTAGATGAGCGTGTGCAGGAAGACCGTGCGGGTGCTGGGGTCGGTGAGCAGGGTGCGGTAGTTGTCCAGGCCCACCCACTCCATCGGGGAGATGAGGTTCCACGAGTGCAGGCTCACCCAGACCGAGGAGATCATCGGCACGGCCGTGAACAGCACGAGCGGCACGGCGCTGGGGGCGAGGAAGAACAGCACCCAGCCGAGCTTGCGCAGCCCGGAGCGCCGGGGCCGCGGGCTGCTCGACGCCGAGGTCGCGGGCTTGGCCCGGCCGGTGAGCTGCGCGGCGGTCATCGGGCACCTGCCGTGGCGACGTCCTGGAGACGGGCGCGGACGAGCTCACCCTGCTCCCCGGCGGTGTCGGCGTCGAACGACGAGGCGAGCACGAGGCACGCGGCGCCGACGGCCCACTGGCTCTCGGTCCAGGACTCGGTGACGTAGGGGACGCCGCGCCGGGCCGGCATGAGGTGACGGCGGAACGACTCCTCGAACCCGCCCTGCCAGAAGGTCCACTCCGTCATGCCCTCGCCCATGAGGACGATCAGCTCGGGGTCGAGGATGTGGACCACGCCGGAGAGTCCGCGGCCGAGCAGGCGGCCGGCCTCGGCATACACGGCCTGAGCACGCTCCTCACCCGCGTGGGCGGCGGCGGCGAGCTCGGTCATGCCGGCGTCCGGGCCGACGACACCGGTGGCGCGAGCGGCGGCCAGCAGTCCGCTCTCGCCGATGTGCGCCTCGAGGCAGCCGGTGTTGCCGCAGCCGCAGACGGGTCCGTCGACGGTGACCGGGATGTGCCCGATCTCGCCGGCGCCACCGTGTGCACCGCGGCTGACCGAGCCCTGGGTGACGATGCCGCAGCCGATGCCGCGGCCGATGGTGACCACGAGGTAGGACGAGTGGCGCCGGCCGATGCCGTAGACGCTCTCGGCGGCGGCGAGGGTGTTGACGTCGTTGTCGACCAGCACCGGCACGCCGAGGGCGTCCCGCAGGCGGGGGCCCACGGGGGCCCGGTCCCAACCGAGGGTCGGGGCGTCGACGACGCCGGACGCCTGGGAGTCGACGGCACCCGGGAGGCCGACGCCGACCCCGAGCAGGTGGCCGTCGTGGGCGTCGACCGCGGCGCGGAGGATGTCGCACAGCGCGTCGAGCGCCGAAGGGTGGGCGGGGTCGAAGGGCACCGTGCGCGACGAGCGGACAGTGCCGTCGAGGTCGACCGAGACGAGGGCGACGTGGTCAGCGGTGACCTTGGCACCGATGGCGCCGCCGGCGGTGCGGACCAGGCCGAGCAGCCGTGCCGGGCGGCCGCCCTGGCTGGGCACCGACTCGAGCTCGGTGACGAGCTCGCGGGCCAGCAGCTCCTTGGTCGTCTGCGTCACCGTGGCCGGGCTGACGCCGAGCGAGCGGGCGATCTCGGCCCGGGAGCTCGGCCCCCGGGTGCCCAGGAGGCCCAGCACCGCGGCGCGCACGAGGTCGCCACGTGTGGTCACCTGCCCGTTCTGAGACATCGTCGACTCATCCCTTTGTTTGGTACTAAATTTAGGAGGAACATAAGCCCCCTCTAGAGCCGCGTCAAGGACTTTCGGTGAATTGCCTCGAGACCGATCCCGGACCGTGACCTTCGCCGTCAGCGGTGGGATGACGTCGTAGTTGATCAGCAGCAGACGCGGCGAATCATGCTGTGCTGCAACTGCTTTCAGCGGTCCACAGAGGAACGATCCGGGCACGCGAGAGGCCCCCCGTCAGGAGCCGGGGGGCCTCGGTCACGTCACGGCGCGGCAGCCGTGGGGTCTCAGAACGCGCCGCTCGTCCCTGACCCCGGACCGGTCGCCGGCGTGGTGAACGCCGAGTTCGCCCCGGGTTGCCAGGCGTCGGCGGTGTCCGGGAAGTTGGCCTCCTGGCGCTTGATGCACTTCCACTCGATCGCCGTGGCCGGCGGCAGTCCGGAGACCGTGCCGGTCCACGTCGGGTAGCTCGACGCGGTGAGCTTGACCGCGCTGGCCACGGACCAGGCACCGAGCTGCGGTGCGCTGCCGACGGCATACACGGACTGCCCAGCGGTGGTGGTCCCGTTGGTGCAGGTGAACGTCTGGGTGACCACGGCCTGCCCGAGGGTGAAGGCGAACGTCTTCGCGGAGGTGACCGCGAGGGACGCGGACTTCGCCACGACGAGGTTGCCACCGGCGTTGTACCAACCACTGCCGGCCGCGTCGAACGCCGCCTTGTTCGCCAGCTGCGGCAGGGCGCTGCCGTTGAGCGTGACGCCCGAGGCCTGCGTGTCGGTGACCAGCTCGACGACGTTGGCCCGGCTGGTCGGGGCGCCCGGGTAGGTGCCCGAGGACGCGGCGACCGTGACCGTTGCGGTGTTGCCGCTGCGGCTCTGGCTGAGCAGCGTGGTCCGCTTGGCGCCGGTCTGGTACCCCGTCGAGGTGCCGTCGTCCTCCGCCAGGTTGAACGAGCTGGCCGTGGGGTCGGAGTAGACCCGTGCCATGAGCTCACCCCGGGTCGAGCCGTCGGTCCGCTTGCCGACCGCGTTCATCGTCTTGTCGTCGACGAACATCTTGGGCAGGATCGCCCCGGCCCTGGCGTAGGCAGGGAGCTGGAAGGCCCCGTTGACCCACAGCGGCACGTCGTTGACCCATTGGCCGGTGCTGACCGTCTTCTGGTTGGTCCGGTAGTCGAACCACGTACCGGCCGGCAGGTACATGTTGCGCTTGCGCTCACCGGCACCGGCGACGACCCCGACGAGCAGGTCCTTGCCGATCATCTTCTGGTGCGCCATCTCGCGGACGTTGGGGTCGTTCTGGAAGTAGTAGACCAACGGCGGGACGAGCGGCTCGCCCGTGGTGTTGGCCCGGTGCGCGAGCGAGTAGTAGTAGGGCGTGAGCTCGTAGCGCTGGCGGATGTTGGCCAGGTTGCTGGCGACGTCGCCGATCTGGTTCGGCGCCGTCTTGGCGCAGTTGCAGAGGTTCTCGGTGTGCGGGCGCACCGGCACGTCGAACCACGAGGAGTTGGCGAACCACTGCGTGTAGAGCTCGTTCAGGTCGGAGTTGAGCATCTCCCGGCGGAAGCCGCCGATGTCCGAGCCGAAGTAGTCGATGCCCGACATCGACATGTGCATCTGCACGTTCTGCTGCTGCGCGAGGGCGGTGAGCTTGCTGCCGATGTCACCGGACCACATCGCGGTGCCGGTGCGCTGGATGCCTGCGGCGCCGGAGCGCGCGAGCATGAACGGGCGCTGGGTGCTGCCTGCGTCGGCATACCCCTTGGCGACACTGGCGGCCCACCGCAGGTTGTACATGTTGTGGTAGTCCGCGTGGGCGTTCTTGCCCGGCAGCACGCCGGCGACCCAGTCGTTGGCGTCGTACATCTCGGGCTCGCCGAGGTCCAGCCAGTGGCCGGTCACGCCAGCGTTGACGAGCGGCTGGCGCTTCTGGGTGTGCCAGTAGGAGCCGGCGGCCGGCTGGGTCCAGTCGATCATCCCGCCGCGACCCCACCAGTCGTTGCTCGTGAGGTAGACGGGCGCGCACGTGGAGCAGCCGGACCGCACGAGGTAGCCGCGGCCCGCGAGGTCGGTGTGCTCGGCCAGGCCCTTCCCGACGTAGGACTCCTCGATCGGGATGACGCCGACGCCGTCGGTCGAGGCGAGGCTGGCGATCTTGCTCGTGGCGTTCGGGAAGTTGGTGCCGTCGAAGGCGAGCGTGCCCATCTTGGTGTTGTCCGACCCGGCGGTCACCCCGCCGAACCAGTTGACGTCGAGCATCATCCCGTCGAGCGGGAACTTCGACGCCCGCAGGCTCGCGAGGGTGCTGTCGAGCTCGGCCCAGTTGTCGTACCCGAACTCGGAGTTCCACAGGCCGAAGACCTTTTTCGGCGGCACCGGCGGCCGACCGGTGAGCTCCATGTAGTCCTGCCGCAGGTCGGGCAGGTCAGGACCACTCATGACGTACCAGCGCAGCTGGTCGCCGAACGTGTCCACGGTCCACGGGTCACCCGTCAGGTCCCACTGCTGCTTGTAGACCTGGTCCAGGAGCATCCCGTAGTTGGCGTAGTTGGCACCGACCGCGAAGAGCACCGGGATCTGGGTGTTGCCCACCGGGCCGTTGTCGGTGTCGTAGACCATCGCGTTGCCGTAGTTGCCGCCCGGGGTGCGGGTCCGGCCGACGAGGTCGCCGTCGGCGCTGCCGCCGAGGTAGAACTGCTCGCCCAGGCCGTAGGCGTTCTGCATCGACGACTTCGTGATCGACAGGCCCTTCCACGCCTGGGCCAGGTTGCGCGGGCAGGTCGTGTTGAGCAGGAGCGACGGCGAGCGCGTCGTGTCGTACGTCGTTGCGCAGAGGGTGGACGTGTTGACGACGACCTGGAGGCCGGGCGTCGTCAGGGTGCCGCCGTTCTGGCTCAGGCTGGTCGGCCCGGGGTAGTTGCGCTTGGACACCTGCTCGGTGGCGAACAGGTCCGACCCCGTGCCCGGACCTGAGCCGGCACCGAGCTCGAAGTGGACCAGGTCGTTGTCGAGGAACTCCACCACGAGGTAGTTGCCCCCCGCCTGGAACTGCACCCGCTGGACCGCGGCCTGGGCCGCCGGCGAACCAGCCAGCACCATGCCGCTCGTGGCGACGAGGGCGGCGACACCGAGGCCGAGCCGCCGCTTGAGGGTTGTCGAGATCGTCACGGCCGCGCCACCACCAGGTTGTCGTAGTTGATGCCGGTGGCGTTGCCGCTGGCGTAGGAGAGCTTCACCGTGCGCTTGCCGGCCGTGAGGCTGGTGCTGAGCGTGGCCGTGCCCCAGGTGTCCCAGTTGGCCGTCGGCGGCAGCGTGAGCGTGCCCACCGTGACCCCGTCGACCTGGACCGTGCGGGTCGCGGACGTGCCGGACCCGTTGGAGTAGCGGAACTTCAGGGCGTGCGTGCCGGCGACCGCGACGGACACGTCTGACGTCACCGAGTCACCGACCGTCTCGAAGCCGTCGACGAAACCGGTGCCGGTGTACCCGGTGTGGTCGGTGTTCGTCGTCGTGCCGGTCGCCGTGCCGAACTCGGCCTCGTACCCCGCCTTGTCGACGCCGCTGAGGACGACCGAGCGGGCGCTGGCGCTGCTGGCGAGCTTGACGTGGGTCAGCTGCTGCACCGGGTCCCAGTAGTAGCCGGTGGTGGCTGCCGCGAGGGCGCTGATGCTGGAGTACGCCGTCAGTGCGGTTCCGGCCGCGGTCACCCCGGTGGGGGCGGTGCTCGAGACCTGAAGCGTGCTCTTGGTCGTCAGCGCCGGGACGCTGACGGTGGCCTGGTGCGCTGCCCAGTTCTCGGTCGACGTGATGGTCCGCTTCAGGCCGGCGGCGTCGTCGGAGTAGTCGTAGGACGACGTGCCGGACGGGTAGACCCGGAACACGAGGTTCGAGTACGACGAGACGCTGTTGCCGATCGTGCCGCCGAGCTCGTAGTTCGCGTTGAGGTTGAGCGGGATGATCGCGCCCGCCTTGGCGAACACCGGGATCGAGTCCGTGCCAGCGTTGTAGGTCTTCGTCCCGGCACCGATGGCGCGGCCACCGTTCCAGAAGTCGTACCACTCGCCTGCCGGGAGGTAGACGCTCTTGGACGTCGCACCCTGCGTGGTGATCGGCGCGACGAGGAGCTGCCGGCCGAACATGTACTGCTGGTCCTGTGCCCCGGCCGTGGCGTCCGCCGGGTACTGGATGCCCATGGCCTGCATCATCGGCAGCCCAGTGTCCGCGGCCTGCTTGGCCTCGGTGTAGAGGTACGGCACGAGGTTCATGCGGACGTTGGCGAACTTCTTGAAGGTCGGGAGCACCGAGGTGTCACCGGTGCGCGCCTGGACGTTCCACGGGGTGCGCGCCTCGGACGTCGAGGGGTTCGACTTCTCCGAGTGGTACTGCATGATCGGCGAGAACGTCGCCTGGGCCGCGGAGCGCAGGTACAGCTCGCTCGACGGGAACGTGCCGGTGAACCCGGCCATGTCCCACGCCCAGAACGGGATGCCCGACTGGCCCGAGGAGATGCCGGCCTTGACGGCCTGCTGGAACGCCGAGAACGTCGACGCCTGGTCGCCGGCCCAGAAGATCGAGTTCGCCTGGGCGCCCGAGGTGCCGGCGCGGCTGAACAGCGCGCCCGTGCCACCGGTCTTCGTCTGGACGAAGTTCGAGTAGGCCCGGGTGTACTCGTTCGGGTAGGCGTTGTGCATCTCGTCGCCCTTGCGGCCGTCGCTGACGGTGAGGTTGCGCCCGAAGAGCGCCTCGCTGCCATCGGTCTTGAGGCCGTCGATGCCGATGTCGTCGAACAGGTAGGACCGCTTGCTCATCCACCAGTTCGTTGCGGCGGTGTTCGTGAAGTCGGGGACCGTGCTGTCCCCGAACCACTGGCCCGTGGGGATCCGGTACGGCGCCCCCGAACCGTCGCCGACGAGATAACCCTGCGCGGCGGCATACGAACGGTCGTTGAGGTGCTGCTGCGGCGCGGTGGCGGGGTTGGTGTCGAAGTTCTCCTTGAGCACCGGGATCTGCCAGAGCACCATCTTGATGCCCTGGTTGTGGGCGGCGGTGACCATCGCCTTCGGGTCGCTCCACGCGCTGCCCGGAGGGAAGGTCAGGTCCGCGTAGGTGAGGGCGCCGCTGCCCGGCTTGGGCGTGTACGTCGCGCCGTGCCACAGGTAGAAGGTGGCCTCGTCGCTCCACTGCTCGAGCACCATCGCGCTGTGCGGTATGCCGGAGCTGGTGACGTTGGCGAGCTCGGCGTTGACCTCGGCCTGGGTGTTCCACTCGTTGGCCGACATCCACAGGCCGAACGCCCACTTCGGCGGCAGCTTCGGGCGGGCGGTCGTCGCGGTGTAGGCGTCGAGGATCTCGGCCGGGGTGCCGGTGAAGAAGTAGTAGTCCATCGTCGACGCCGCGGCCCCGCCGGTGTCGACGGTGAAGCCGGCCATGTCGCTGCGGGTCGTGCCGAGGTTGAACTGGGAGTAGCGGGTGCTGGGGACGTAGATGCCGTAGCCGGCGGAGTTGGTGAAGAACGGCACCGACAGGTAGGTGCGCTTGGTCGGCCCCTGGTCCTGGTACTGGTTGTAGACGTAGTTGTGGACGTCGTTGCCACGCTGGTTGGTCTGGTCGTAGCGCTCGCCGAGACCCTCGATCCGCTCACCGGCGGGGGTCAGCCAGTGGTCCTCGATCTTGGAGACGGTGGTCGAGCCGTCACTGGCCCAGCCGAGGTTGCGGAAGGTCGCGGGGTCGTACTGGCGGGAGATCAGCGTCGTGCCGTCCGCCTTGTAGACCGAGACACGGTAGGGCGTCTTCTGGATCTTCACCTGCATCTTCGACGTCGCCAGGGTGAGGGTGCCGGCGCTGTCGGTGACGGTGTACCCGGTCGTTCCGGTGATGTTGAGCCCGGTGCCCTTCGGGGCGATCTGTACGTGGAACCGGTCGGCGGCCGGGAAGGTGAAGCGCACCTTGGGGGTGAACGAGCCACCCCCGGTGTCGGTCGTCGTGACGTCGACCGACGAGCTGTTGTTCACGTAGCCGGTGACGTTGCCGGTCCCGCTCCACGACGTCGCGGTGAAGCTGTAGGGGCCGACCTGCCTGGCGCCGGCTCCGTCGACGTCGGCGTTGACCCAGTACTGGATCTGGTCACCTCGGGCGAAGGAGCCGAGGGCGATCTTCCAGTAGGAGTTGTTTCCGTTGTTGTAGTCGAAGGCCGCGCCGATGGGGGTCTGGTCGACGCCGTTCTTCTTCCACGTCACCCACACGGTCTGGCCGGGGGAGACCGGCCAGGTCGTCGCCTTGACCACGACGGACTCCCCGGCCATGGGGTCGCGGGGCGCGCGCTCGGTGGGCTGCGCGCCATACAGCTCGTCCGCGCCGTAGGGGCTGTGAAACACCCCGGAGAGGGTGCCGGCGAAGGCGGCCTGCTGCGGGATCACCAGCGCGCCGACCATCGCGAGGATCGCCGCGATCGGCAGGGACCAGCGCAACCGCCGGCGGGAGTGGGTGGGACTCATCGTCGAGCTCCTTCTGGCCGGGGGGAGGCCGGATCCGGGACATCGTCGTCCCTGCACTTAGTTTGGTACTAAATTTAGTGGGGAACTTAGAGGTGCGAATTCTGACGTGTCAAGGCTCTTTGCCAGATACGTACCCAATCGGGCGACGGTAGGTTGGCCGGCGACATCCGGCCCACGACGGGAGACACCGCCATGGCGGAGCGCAAGCCCCAGCTCGACTACTCCGCTCAGATGGCGGCGATGCTCGACGAGGAGAAGCGACGCCAGAAGGCGGCCAAGATCCTCGCGGTGCTGCGCCACGCGCTCGGGCGCCCGGACCTGCGCGGCCTGACCGCGCTCGACGTCGGGTGCTCGGCCGGGTACATCGCGGACGAGCTCGCCGGGGCCGGGGCCACGACCCACGGGATCGACATCGACGAAGGCGGCGTGGCTCGCGCGAAGGAACGGTTCGGTGCCAACGTCACGTTCCACCTCGGCGACGGGGAGCACCTGCCCTTCGAGGACGGCAGCATCGATGTCGTCGTGCTCAACCACATCTACGAGCACGTCGTCGACCCGGCCGCCGTGGTCGCCGAGATCCACCGGGTGCTCTCACCCGACGGCGTCGCCTACTTCGGGCTGGCCAACCGCCTCGGTGTCATCGAGCCGCACCACAGGCTGCCGTTCCTGTCCTGGCTCCCGCCGAGGGGCGGCGACGCGTACGTCCGCCTGACCCGCAAGGGCGACCACTACTACGAGCGGCTGCGCACCCGCCCGTCCCTGAAGAAGCTGCTGCGCGCCTTCGACCTCTGGGACTACACGGTGCCGGTGCTCGCCGATCCCCAGAGGTACAGCGGCGGTGACATCGTCCCCGGGATCGCCGCCCGTCTGCCGCAGGCGTCCTTCCGCGTGCTGATGCCGATCGTCCCGACCTACCTGTGGGTCGGGTTCAAGACGCCGCACACGCCGGCAGGGACCGACGGCGGCACCCCTCCCCGCCGCGTCTGACAGCACTCCGCGCACTCCGCGCACCCCATACCGACCCCGCGCAGCCGACCGACCCCCATATAAACAACGAAGGACCCCCGAAAAGCATGGGGTCCTTCGTTGTTTCTGTGCGCGAGGGGGGACACCGTCGCCTCCGCTTCGCTCCGGCTCCTCCCAAATCCACCTGCTGGTCCAACACAAACAACGAAGGACCCCCGAAAAGCATGGGGGTCCTTCGTTGTTTGTGTGCGCGAGGGGGGATTTGAACCCCCACGCCCTTTCGGACACTGCGACCTGAACGCAGCGCGTCTGCCGTTCCGCCACTCGCGCGCGGTGAACAGTGTGCTGTATCGGCACCCGGAACTCCAAACCGGCCGCTCGCCCAGCACCACCCACGCCCGACCCGGCGACACTCCGACACGACAAAACGAGGGGTGCACGGCAGAACTCGAGTCGCCAACCGTCGTTTTGCCGTGCAACCGGCGTTTTGCGTGGGGTGGCGGTCGGGTGGCTACCGCCCCACGCGCCCACCAGCGCGACGTGGCACGGCGCGGCGCGGCGCGGTGGGAGCCGGGGCCAGCCGAGCCGGTTACGATCAAGGGCCAGTCAGCGAAGGAGGCCGAGCGGTGGGACTGTTCGACCGGGTCGAGCAACGCCTCGAGCGTGCCGTCAACGGTGCCTTTGCGCGCGCCTTCAAGTCGGAGGTGCAGCCTGTCGAGATCGCCAGCGCGATCCGCCGGGCCATGGACGACCGCGCCGCGATCCTCGGCCCCGGCCGCACGATCGTGCCGAACCTCTACACCGTCGAGCTCTCCGACACCGACTACGACCGCCTCGGCGGGTACGACGAGGAGCTCGAGAACGAGCTGATCGCCGCCGCCCAGGAGCACGCGGAGTCCCAGCGCTACCAGCCCGGCGGCCCGCTCCAGGTGAGCTTCGCCAGCTCGAACGACCTCGAGACGGGCGTCTTCCGCCTGCGCACCTCCACCGCCCGCCGCCCCGGTGACGCCCCCGGCCGCCGCAGGAGCGGGTATGGCGCCGAGCCGGCTCCCAGCCCCTCCCCCCGTTCCGGCGGAGTGGGAGCCACAGGCGCAGGAGCCGCGGCCGGTGCCGCAGCAGCAGCCAACCCGCCTGCGCACGCCGCCCGCCCCGCTGACCGCCCCGAGCGGCAGGTCGCCGACGACGGGCTCGAGGCCACCCAGGCCCAGGTGCCGGTCGCTCCGCCGGCACCCCCGCGTCGGGTCAACCCGGCCGACCGACCGTGGCTCGATGTCGACGGCGAGCGCTACCCGCTGATGGGGGCGATCACCGTGCTCGGCCGTGACGACGCCGCCGACATCATCCTCGACGACCCCGGCATCTCCCGGCGGCACAGCGAGATCCGCGTGACCAACGACGGACCGCACCTCGTCGCCAGCATCCGTGACCTCGGCTCGACGAACGGCACGTTCGTCAACAGCGAGCGCATCTCCAGCCAGCGCCTGTCCGACGGGGACCGGATCACGGTGGGCCGCACCTCCGTCGTCTACCGCGCCGGGCGGCGGTGACGTGGACGCATGAGTGAACTCACCCTGACGATCATCCGCCTCGGTCTGCTCGTCCTCCTGTGGATCTTCGTGTTCAGCGTGGTCGGCGTCCTGCGCGGCGACATCTACGGCACCCGCGTCGTCAGCCGCACCCCGCGCAAGCCTGCACCGGCCAAGCGCCAGCCCGCGGCCCGCGCCACGCCGGCCCCAGAGGCGGAACCGGCAGCGAAGTCGAAGACCCCGCGCCGCCAGCAGTCGTCGACCCCGCGCACCCTCGTCGTGACCCAGGGCGCCCTCACGGGGACGAGCCTCCCGCTGCGCGAGTCCGGAACGGTCATCGGCCGCAACCCTGAGTGCGCCCTCGTGCTCGACGACGACTTCGCCAGCGGCCGGCACGCCAAGATCTTCCACCGCGACGGTGCGTGGTTCGTCGAGGACCTCGGCTCCACCAACGGCACCTTCCTCGGCGCCGAGCGCCTCACCGGTCCCGTCCGGGTCGAGGTCGGCACGACCCTGCGCATCGGCAAGACCGTCATCGAGCTGCGGAAGTAGGACGCGACCAGATGCCCTTCGCGTTCAGCTACGCCGCACGTTCCGACGTCGGGATGGTGCGTTCGGAGAACCAGGATTCCGGCTACGCCGGCCCGCGCCTGCTGGCGATGGCCGACGGCATGGGTGGCCACGCCGGCGGTGACATCGCCTCGTCCGTCGTCATCGGCGCGCTCGCCGACCTGGACGACGAGGCGCTGGGGAGCGCGGAGGCCAGCAAGGCCCTGCTCCAGCGGATCACGTCGGCCAACGACGAGCTCGCCGAGATGGTGAAGTCCGACCCGAGCCTGCACGGCATGGGCACCACCCTCATCGCGATCCTGCGCTCGAACAACAAGCTCGTGCTGGCGCACATCGGCGACTCGCGGGCGTTCCTCGCCCGTGACGGGCAGCTCACCCAGATCACCAAGGACCACTCCTTCGTCCAGTCGCTCGTCGACGAGGGCCGGATCACCGCGGACGAGGCGATCGGCCACCCGCAGCGGTCGCTCGTCACCCGCGTCCTCACCGGCCAGGTCGACGACGAACCGGACATGACGGTGCGCGAGGCCCGGATGGGCGACCGCTACCTCATCGCCTCCGACGGGCTCACCGACTACGTCGCCGGCGACACCATCGCCGACATCGTCACCGCCGGCGAGGCCCCGGGGCCCACCGCCGACCGGCTCGTCGACCTCGCCCTCAAGGCAGGTGCCCCGGACAACGTCACCATCGTCATCGGGGACGTCGTCGACCTGACCAAGGTCGACGCCCCGCCCACGCAGCCGCAGATCGTCGGCGCCGCCTCCACCCGCACCAAGAGCACCCGCGCCATACCCGTCACGCCGGCGGCCAAGGCCGCAGCGCTCACCCGCGAGGCCACAGGCGGGGACGACGACGAGGTGACCCTCGCCGAGGAGGGGCCGGTCGGCCCAGGGCGGTGGTTCCGCCGCGCCGCGGTCCTCGCCGTCATCCTCGTGGTCCTCGGGGGAGGCGCGTATGCCGCGTACGACTGGTCGCAGGGCCAGTACTTCGTGGGAGCGCACGACGGGAAGGTCGCCATCTTCCAGGGTGTCTCCCAGGACCTCGGGCCGATCGCGCTGTCCCACGTCGAGGAGCCGTCCGACGTGCTGGTGAGCAACCTGCCCGACTTCTACCGTGCCAAGGTGCAGGCCTCCATCTCCAAGGACACCCTCGAGGACGCCGAGGCCCTCGTCGAGGAGCTGCGCATCGAGGCGTCCAAGTGCGCGGTGAGCCGTGCTACCGGTGGCGCCTGCTCCACCGACGAGCTCACGCCGACCCCGGGCTCGACCACGAGCCCCAGCAGCACGACCACCACCCCGTCCACCACGACGACCTCGTCGACGACGACCGGTACCCCGTCGACGACCACCCGTTGAGCGCGCCATGACGACCGTCTCGAGCTTCGCTCCACGCACCCGCCGCAACGTCGAGCTGGCGTTGCTGCTGCTCGCCGTCGGCATCGTCGTGCTGGCCTACGTCAACGTCGGCCTGTCCGTCGCCGGCGAGTTCCCGCCCGGGCTGATCACCCACGGCACCGGGCTGCTCGTCATCTCGCTGGCCTTCCACCTGCTGCTGCGCTGGAAGGCGTCCTACGCCGACCCGCTGCTGCTGCCGATCGTCACCCTGCTCAACGGCCTGGGCCTGGTGATGATCCACCGCCTCGACATCGCCGAGGGCCGTGACATCAGCGAGGGCCTGGCGCTGCGCCAGCTCACGTGGAGCGCCCTGGCCGTCGCGATCGCCGCCGTGGTGCTGTGGTTCCTGCGCGACCACCGCACGCTGCGCCGCTACACGTTCACCGCGGCCGTGGTCGGGTTCGGGCTGCTGGTCCTGCCGCTGCTGCCCGGCATCGGCCGCACCGTCAACGGCTCGCGGATCTGGATCGGCCTGGGGCCGTTCACGTTCCAGCCCGGTGAGATCGCCAAGATCGTGCTCGCGATCTTCTTCGCGGGCTACCTCGTGCAGACCCGTGACGCCCTGTCGCTGGCCGGCCGCAAGGTCCTCGGGTTCACCTTCCCGCGCGGTCGCGACCTCGGCCCGATCCTCGTCGCCTGGATCCTCAGCCTGCTCGTCCTCGTCTTCGAGAAAGACCTCGGCTCGTCGCTGCTGCTGTTCGGCCTGTTCGTCGCGATGCTCTACGTCGCCACCGAGCGGGTGTCCTGGATCGCCATCGGCCTGGCCCTGTTCTGCGGTGGCGCCTACCTCGCCTTCCTGCTCTTCTCCCACGTCCAGGCCCGCGTCAACCTCTGGCTCGACCCGTTCGCGAGCGGCCAGTCCGACCAGGTCGCCAAGGGGCTCATGGGTATGGCGGCCGGTGGCCTCCTCGGCACCGGCCTGGGTCGCGGTCGCCCCGACCTGACCTACTTCGCCGAGTCCGACTTCATCATCCCCAGCTTCGGCGAGGAGATCGGGCTGATCGGCCTGTTCGCCCTCCTCATGCTCTACGTCCTGCTCGTCGAGCGTGGCCTGCGCACGGCGCTCGGCGTGCGCGACGGGTTCGGCAAGCTGCTCGCCGGGGGCCTGGCGTTCTCGGTGGCCCTGCAGTGCTTCGTCGTCGTCGGTGGCGTCACCCGCGTCATCCCGCTCACCGGCCTGACGATGCCGTTCCTGTCCTACGGAGGCTCGTCCCTGCTGGCCAACTGGTCCCTGGTGGCCCTCCTCCTGCGCATCAGCGACCAGGCCCGCCGGCCGATCACCGAGATCCCCATCGGGCCGTCCCCCGCCGGTGAGGCCAAGACCGAGGTGGTGGCCGTCCGATGAACGCCCCCCTCCGTCGACTCTCCATGGTGGTGGCGCTGCTGTTCAGCGCCCTGCTGGTCTCATCGACGTTCATCCAGTTCGTGCAGGCGAAGTCGCTGCAGGAGCGGCCCGAGAACCGCCGCACGCTGCTGGCCAACTACGCCCGCGAGCGCGGCCAGATCCTCGTCGGGGGCACCCCCGTCGCCAAGTCCGTCGCCTCCGACGACGAGCTGAAGTGGTTGCGCACCTACCCCAAGGGCGAGCTCTACGCCCACCTCACCGGCTACTACTCCTTCACGTATGGCGCGGGGGGCGGCATCGAGGGCGCGGAGAACGCACTGCTCTCCGGCTCCTCCGACAAGCTGTTCTACCGTCGCGTCAGCGACATCCTGACCGGCAAGGACCAGACCGGGGCGAGCCTCGAGCTGACCATCAACGCCAAGGCGCAGGCCGCGGCGGAGAAGGCGCTCGGCGACCAGCGCGGAGCGGTGGTCGCCCTGGACCCCAGCACCGGTGAGGTGCTCGCGCTGGTCAGCCACCCGTCATACGACCCCTCGGTCCTGAGCAGCCACGACACCGACGCCGTCGTCAAGGCGTGGAAGGACCTCAACGCCGACCCGACCCGGCCGATGGTCGACCGCGCCATCGCCGGCAACCTCTACCCGCCGGGCTCGACGTTCAAGATCGTCACGTCGGCCGCGGCCCTGGAGTCCGGCAAGTTCACCGAGGAGTCGCAGATCCCCGGCCCAGCCACCCTGGACCTGCCGCAGACGTCGGACCCGCTGCCCAACGACGACCGCCAGCCGTGCGGGCCGGACAACAAGGTCACCCTCAAGCGCGCTCTCGAGATCTCGTGCAACACGGCGTTCGGCTGGCTCGGCATGGAGCTCGGCGCCGACGACTTCCGTTCGCAGGCGGCCAAGTTCGGCATCGGCGACCGGTTGACCATCCCGATGACGGTCACTCCCAGCAGCGTCCCGGCCGAGCTCAACGAGCCGCAGCTGGCGCAGTCGGCGATCGGCCAGTACGACGTTCGGGTCACCCCACTCCAGGTCGCGATGATCTCCGCCGCCGTGGCCAACCGCGGCATCGTCATGAAGCCGCACCTCGTCAAGAAGGTGACGTCCTCCGACCTCGAGGTCCTCGACGAGCCGCCGCCGGAGCAGCTCTCGCAGGCGGTCACCCCCGACACCGCGAGCGCCCTGACCCGGATGATGCAGGGCGTCGTCGAGGACGGCACCGGCACCGCCGCGCAGATCGACGGCGTCGACGTGGCCGGCAAGACCGGCACCGCCCAGCACGAGATCGGCAAGCCGCCGCACGCGTGGTTCACCGGGTTCGCCCCCGCCGTCGACTCCAAGGTCGCGGTGGCGGTCGTCGTCGAGGACGGCGGCAACGCGGGCAACGAGGCCGCCGGTGGCCGGGTCGCGGCCCCCATCGCCAAGGCCGTCATGCAGGCGGTGCTCGGCAAGTGACCCCGACCCAGGGCGACGTGCTCGCCGACCGGTACCGCCTCGAGGAGTCCATCGCCATGGGCGGCATGGGCGAGGTCTGGCGCGCCCACGACGTGACCCTCGACCGTGACGTCGCCGTCAAGGTGCTGCGCACCGACAGCGCCCAGGACGACGCGTTCGCGGAGCGCTTCCGGGCCGAGGCCCGCCACTCCGGCGGCCTGAGCCACCCCAACATCGGCACGGTCCATGACTTCGGCGAGGACCACGGCACGGCCTACCTCGTCATGGAGCTGCTCGTCGGCGAACCCCTCTCGGCCCTGATCAAGGACCGCGCCCCGATGCCCCAGCCGGAGGTCCGCGACATCCTGGTCCAGGCGGCGCTGGCGCTCCAGGCCGCCCACGACGCCGGGGTGGTCCACCGTGACGTGAAGCCGGCCAACATCGTCGTCGACCCAGACGGGTACGCCAAGCTCACCGACTTCGGGATCGCCCGGGCGCTCAGCGAGGCGCCGATGACCCAGACCGGCGAGGTGCTCGGCACCCCCCACTACCTCGCGCCCGAGCAGGCTGCCGGCAAGCCCGCCGGCCCGCTGAGCGACGTCTACGCCCTCGCGGTCGTCGGCTACGAGATGCTCACGGGGCGACGCCCGTTCAACGGCGAGTCCATGGTCACCACCGCGCTGGCCCACCTCAGCCAGCCCGCGCCCCAGCTCTCCGACGAGGTCGAGGAGCCGCTGCGCACCACGGTCATGGCCGCGCTGGCCAAGGACCCCTCGCACCGTCCGTCGAGCGCGGCCGAGTTCGCGGCAGCCCTGCAGCTCCCCTCCGGCGAGGTGCCCGAGCACCTGCGGGCCGGTGCCGCCTCAGCAGTCACCCCCGTCATCGCCGGGGCCCCGGAGGGCCTCAGTGGCGACGACACCCTCCCGACCTCGGTCTTCCTCGCCCCCGGCCCGGTGGACGCCTCGTCCTCCCCGGACTCCGGGGGTGACGACGCAGCCGTCCACGACACGCGTCGTCCCGCGTGGGCCCTCCCCGTCGCAGCCGGTGCCGCCGTGCTGCTCGCCGTCGCCCTGATCGTGTCGATGACGACCCGAAGCCCGGCCAGCACCAGCCCCGCCCCGTCGGTGACGCCGCCGGCCGCCGTGACGACCACCCCGAAGACCACGACCAGCCCTTCCACGACGCCCGCCACCTCGTCCACGGCCACGCGGTCCACGAGTTCGTCCTCGGCTCCCGCGTCGAGCAGTCCCAAGGTCGCGTCCAGCGCCCCCGCCCCCGCCGCCCCGGCCCAGCCCGCCGCCGGTCCGGCTCACCCGGGCAAGGCCAAGGGTGACGGCAAGGGCAAGGGGGGCAAGAAGCCGTGAGCGCACCACAGCTCCTCGGGGGCCGCTACGAGGTGGGCGAGCTGCTCGGGCGCGGAGGTATGGCGGAGGTCCACCTCGGCCACGACGCCCGCCTGTCGCGGCCGGTGGCCATCAAGCTGCTGAGGTCCGACCTCGCGCGCGACACCTCGTTCCTCAACCGGTTCCGCCGCGAGGCCCAGTCGGCCGCGGGGCTCAACCACGCGAGCATCGTCGCGGTCTACGACTCCGGCGAGGACCGCCTCGTCGAGTCCGGTGGCGCCACCGTCCCCGTGCCGTACATCGTCATGGAGTACGTCGAGGGCCAGACGCTGCGCGAGCTGCTGAACGACCGCACCCGGCTCGAACCCGCCGAGGCGGCCCGGATCACCGAGGGCGTCCTCGACGCGCTGGCCTACAGCCACCGCATGGGCATCGTGCACCGCGACATCAAGCCCGCCAACGTGATGATCGGCGCCCGGGGCGACATCAAGGTCATGGACTTCGGCATCGCCCGCGCCGTCGCCGACGCCAACGCCACGATGACCCAGACCCAGGCCGTCATCGGCACGGCGCAGTACCTCTCGCCCGAGCAGGCCCAGGGCCACCACGTCGACGCGCGCTCCGACCTCTACTCCACCGGTTGCCTGCTCTTCGAGCTGCTCACCGGCCGGCCCCCGTTCCAGGCCGACTCGCCCGTCGCGATCGCCTACCAGCACGTGGGGCAGCCGCCGCCGCGACCGTCCACGCTCAACCCCTCGGTCAGCCCGGCCCTGGACGCCGTGGTCCTGCACTCCCTGGCCAAGGACCGTGAGGCCCGCTACCAGGACGCCACCGCCTTCCGCATCGACCTCCAGGCCGCCCGCCTCGGTCGTCCCATCAGCGACGCGGCCCGGGGCACGGCCGGTACGGCGCCGGAGGCCACCGTGGCGATCGGCGCCCTCGGGGCGGCCGCCGCCGCGACGACCGTGCTCCCCTCCGGTGCGTCCGTCGCCGGTGGCCCGGGAGACCCCCGCGCCGGCAACACCGCGAGCCTGCCCGCGATCGGGCACGACCCGGACGACGAACCCCGACGACGCCGGGGGCTGGCCTACGCGCTGCTCGTGCTGGCTGTCGTGGGCGCCCTCGTGCTGCTCGCGCTGGCCGGCAAGTCCTACCTCGACCGCCCACCGGAGACCCCGGCCCAGGTCGCCGTCCCGTCGGTGGTCGACAAGCCGGTCGAGACCGCCGAGGCCGAGATCAGGGCTGCGGGCCTGGTCCCGGAGTCGACCCAGGTGGCCAGCACCAAGGAGGTCGGCGACGTCGTCGAGCAGAGCCCGGGCGGAGGCGAGATGGCCGAGCGCAACTCGCGCGTCCAGCTCAGCATCTCGGCCGGTCCGGACACCGTCGACCTGCCCGACCTCAAGGACTACAGCCAGGACGAGGCGCGCACCGCCCTGGGCAATCTCAACCTCAAGGTCGGGCCGATCACGCCCGTGGACGACTCGGGCCTCGACAAGGGCCAGGTCGTCTCCACCACCCCCGGGGCCGGGGAGTCCGTGCCGGTCGGCAGCGAGGTCAGCCTGACCGTCTCCTCCGGGAAGATCACCGCGCCCGACGTCGTCGGCAAGTCGCGCAGCGAGGCGGCCCAGATCCTCGGAGACCTGGGCTTCCGCATCAAGACCGAGTACGTCGAGAGCTCGGAGACCGAGGACTCGGTCACCAAGCAGAGCATCAAGGAGGGGCAGAAGGTCGACGACGGCACCCAGATCGTCCTCACCGTCGCCCAGCCGCCGCGGCCCACCCAGACCACGACCGCCCCTCCCACCACCACGACGACCACGGCTCCGCCGACCACCACGACGGGCACCACGGCCCCGACCACCCCGCCGAGCGAGACCGCCACGGCGACGGCGACCCCGCCGGCACCGGTCCAGACCCCCTGACCTGCTGGGCCGCAGGCGCCTCGTCAGGAGGCGGCGACCGCCCGGGCCACGCCCTCGGCGTCCCGCACCAGCGGGCTGAGCCCGGCCGAGCGCTCCACCGCATCGGCGAGTCCGCAGACGCTCAGCCAGTTGGCCAGGATCCGGTGCCCACCCTCGGTGAGCACGCTCTCGGGGTGGAACTGCACCCCGTGCAGCGGCAGGTCCCTGTGACGGACGGCCATGATGATGCCCGACTCGGTGTGGCCGTTCGCCAGCAAGGAGCCCGGCAGGGTCGGGGGGTCGATCGTCAGCGAGTGGTAGCGCGTGGCCGTGAAGGGGCTGCCGAGCCCTTCGAGGACACCGGTGTCGTCGTGCAGCACGCGGGAGGTCTTGCCGTGGAGCAGCTCGGGGGCCCGCCCCACGGTCGCCCCGCTGACCACCCCGAGGGCCTGGTGGCCCAGGCACACCCCGAGCATCGGCTGGGCGCGCTCCGCGCAGGCCTCGATCATCGCCATCGACACGCCGGCCTGCTCCGGCGTACCGGGGCCGGGCGAGACGAGCACACCGTCGAAGTCGGCGCCGTCGGCCGCGCTGACGGCATCGTTGCGCACGACCTCGCAGTCGGCACCGAGCTGCTGGAGGTAGCCGACGATGGTGAAGACGAAGCTGTCGTAGTTGTCGACGACGAGGATGCGGGTCATGAGTGGGCCTCGGGCTGGGGGGCGTGGATCGCGGGGGGACGGCCGGCGGACGGGTCGACCGTGTTGTCGTTGAACGGCATGAGCGGGGCGATGCGGGGGAAGAGCCACAGGAAGCAGAACGCCACCACGGCAAGGGCCAGCACCACCGCGAGCAGCACCCGCACCGGGAAGGGTCCGGGCAGGGCCCGCCAGATCGCTGCGTAGATCATCGCTCAGCCTCCCTTCGGCGCGGCGAGCACGTCTGCGGGCAGACCCTTCGCGCGCGGGTAGGACTTCTCCAGCTCGGCGAACACGACGTAGCGCTGCGCCGCGCTGTACTTCGGGTGGCAGGCCGTCATGGTCAGCCAGCGCCCGGTCGGCTTCACCCCGACCTTCTCCGGCACCGGGGCGATGACGTCCACCTCGCTGGGCGCGACGATGACGTGCCGCCGCACGGCATACACGTGGAACTGCGTCCTGGTCTCGATGACGATGCGGTCCCCCGAACGCAACCGGTCGATGTCGTGGAACGGGCGGCCGTAGGTGGTGCGGTGACCGGCGATCGCGAAGTTGCCGACCGCGCCGGGCCCGGCCGTCCCGGTGTAGTGACCCACACCGTCCATCAGGATGTCGCGGCTGGTCCCCTCGAGCACCGGTCTGGCGTAGTCGGCGCCGAGGCGGGGGATGCGGACGATGGCGAACGCCTCACCGAACGGCACGGCGGCAGGTCGCTGGTTGGCGGCGGACACCGGTCCGGGCCCCGCGGCGAACTCCCGGCTGAGGGAGTTGACCGTGTCGTCCTGCGCACGGTTGGCCGTGACGTCGGTCCACCACAGCTGCCACCCGACGAACAGGAGCAGGACCAGGCCCGCGGTGACGAAGAGGTCGCCGGTCAGCCCGAGGACCCAGCGACCGGCCCGGGCAGCACCGGAGGTCATCGAGCCGCCTGGGCGTCCCGCAGGTTGAGGGAGCCGGCGTAGGCAGGGAAGGTCGCCTCCCGCAGGGTCCTCACGTCGTAGCCCAGGCCCGCCGCGTCGACCCACTGGCGGTAGATGCCGATCGTCGGGCTGGACTCGAGCGCGGCCTGGAGCCGGTCCTGGTCGCCGATCGCGGTGATGACGTAGGGAGGGGAGTAGACCCGGCCCTGGAGGATGAGCGTGTTGCCGACGCAGCGGACAGCGCTGGTGGAGATGACCCGCTGGTCCATCAGCGTCATCGCCTCGGCCCCGCCCTGCCATAGGGCGTTGACCACCGCCTGGACGTCCTGCTGGTGCACGACGTAGTCGTCGACCGAGAAGCCCTCGGGCAGGACGTCCGGGACGGACTCGGCGTCGGTCATGGTGACCCGGACCGCGGGCCCGGCGACCGGCTCGGTACCTGCAGCCAGGCGCAGGGCGTCGGCGGCGTCGGTCAGCTGGGTGACCCTGAGGTCGCCCGGGGCCTGCTGGGCGGAGAGCCGGTCGACCTCGGCGCGCAGCGAACCGACCTGTTGCGCGGCGATGGCGTTCTGGCGGGTCTGCTCGCGGATGAGGCCCGGGACGTCGCCCCCGGAGGAGCGCAGATCGGTGCCCTTGGCGGTCGCGGCACTGAGCGCGAACATCACCCCGGCACCGAGCGCGACGAGGGGGACGACGGCCGACCACAGCGTGGGCCGACGCGTCAGCCACGTCAGTCGCTGGTCCGCCATGGCACTACGCTATGCCAAACGTCCCGGCGGCTCGATGCCGTCCGACCTGCGAGGAGAGTTTTCCCGTGCCGGAGTCCAAGGGTCGCGCCAAGCGCGCCTACACCCCGCCCAGCAAGCCCGCGAAGGCCAAGGTCGGCAACCCGCCGTGGTTCGTCCCGGTCATGCTCACCCTCATGGTGCTGGGCCTGCTGTGGATCGTCGTCTTCTACATCACCAGCCAGCGCTTCCCGATCGAGTCGATCGGCCGCTGGAACCTCGGTGTCGGGTTCGGGCTCATGCTGACCGGCTTCGCGATGACGACCCGCTGGCGCTGACCGAGCAAGCCCCGTCCCCGGACGACGAGGTCCTCCCGCCTCCGTCCACGCAGCACACGAGAGCGCACCCCGGCCCGGCCGGGGTGCGCTCTCGTCTCAGCCGGTGGGGGACACCCGGGGAGCAGGGGTCAGATGCTCGTGGCCGACGTGTTGAAGATGTCGCGGAGGTTGGTCCCGAGCAGGGCCACCGCCACGATGATGACGATGGCGATGAGCCCGACCATCAAGCCGTACTCGACGGCCGTGGCGCCACGCTCCGGGCGTGTGAGGTGCTGGATCTTGGTGAGAAGCGTGGTCATGGGGACTCCCTCAGGGGCGGTGGACCAGGGCTGGAGCGCCCTACGAGGAGAGTGGCAGGGCCGGCCCCGCGCAGGATCGGCCTGATGTGGGTCGGCGTCCTCCACCATCAGGACGAGGAGGGACCGGCGAACCGTGCGGCAGGTCGGGCCGGTGGTCGGTTCCCCGGTGTCCCCACCGTTGTCCACACACCTGTCCCGCTCGTCCCCATGGTTGTCCACAGGAAGTTGTCCACAGGTTTGTGCACAGCTGGGGACAAATGACAGCCGTGTAATCCGCCCGGCTCAGCCGAGGAGGACGAGGTCGGCCGAGACCGCGTACTTCACCACGGCCAGCACGACGAGGACGGCCAGCACCGCCACGACACCGGGCCACTGCCAGCGACGGCGTTCACGCGGCGTCGTCCACGAGATGACCGCGGCGAGCGCAGCTCCGGTGAGGAGGCCACCGAGGTGGGCCTGCCAGGCGACGTTGGGCAGGACGAACCCGAGGACCGCGTTGATCGCGATGGTCGCGTACATGCCGCCCGAGGACCGGCCGAGGTGGCGGTTGAGGACGAGCAGCGCCCCGAACAACCCGAAGACGGCACCCGAGGCACCGACAGCCGGGGTGAGCCACATGCTCCGGGTGGCGACGTCGGTGGGCGGGCTGGACATGAGCAGGTACACGACAGAGCCGCCGATGGCGCTGATGAGGTACACCGCTGCATACCGGGCCGCACCGAGCAGTCGCTCGAGGTACTGCGCCCCGACCATCCACAGGGCGAGCATGTTGAACAAGATGTGGGTGACGTTCCCGTGGGCGAACGCCGACGTGAGGAAGCGCCACGGCTCGGACTCCCCCAGCACGGGCACGAACGAGATCTCGCTCGTCAGCCGCGGCGACATGGTCTGCAGCACGTAGACCAGCACGCAGATCCCGATGATCACGTAGGACACCGTGGGGGTGTCGGTGACGCGTCCGCCGAAGATGGTCGTGGCCGAGCGCATCGTCTTGGCCTGCTCGCGCACGCAGTCGACGCACTGGACCCCCACGGCCGCCGGCCGCTGGCAGTCCGGGCACACCGGACGGCTGCAGCGCTGGCACCGCACGTACGACACCCGGTCGGGGTGCCGGGGGCAGACCGGGGACGCCTGCTGCTGCGGGGGTGCGGTGGGATCGCTCATGGGTGACACCTTTGCGGTTCGAGGTATTCGCCTACCGGATCGGGGTAGGCGAATACCTCGGCCGGGGACAACAGGTCAGTCGTTGACGACGACCGACTCGATGACAACGTCCTCGACGGGCTTGTCGTTCGCGCCGGTGCGGACATTGGCGATCTTGTCCACGACCTCGCGGCTCGGGCCGTCGGCGACCTCGCCGAAGATGGTGTGCTTGCCCTGCAGCCACGAGGTGTCACCGACGGTGATGAAGAACTGCGAACCGTTGGTGCCCTTGCCCATCCGCTTGCCGGCGTTGGCCATGGCGAGCATGTAGGGCTGGTTGAAGTTCTTGTCCGGGCTGATTTCGTCGTCGAAGGTGTAGCCGGGGCCACCGAAGCCCTGGCCGACCGGGCAACCGCCCTGGATCATGAAGCCGGGGATGATGCGGTGGAAGACCAGTCCGTCGTAGAACGGCGTGGGGTTGGTGCGGCCCGCGTCGTCGCGGTACTCCTGCTCGCCCTTGGCGAGGCCGACGAAGTTCGCGACCGTCTTGGGAGCGTGGTCGGGGAAGAGGGTGACGTTGATGTCGCCGTGGTTGGTCTTGAGGGTGACGTCCATGCCGCTCATCCTTCCACGGAGCACGTCAGCACGCCGTCCGCGGGACACCCGCTGGGTTGCCCACCAGCCGAAACAAGGCAGGATGGGACGGGAGAGGCCCTCCTCCGGGGAGCCGTCCATGTCCGCACCACCAGGGAGGCACAGGTGTTCCGCACCAAGAGCAAGACCGAGCAGGCCGCAGACGCAGTGAGCTCCACGGCCCACACCGCGGCGGACTACGCATCGACCCTCAAGGACCGCGTGGCCCCGGCTGCCGAGGTCGCCAAGGACCGCGCCGGCCAGGCCAAGGACTGGAGCAAGCCGCACGTCGAGGCCGCCCGTGACTGGGCCAAGCCGCACGTGGACCACGGCATCGAGGTCGCCGCCCCCAAGCTCCAGGGTGCCGTCGAGGGCCTCGCGCCCAAGGTGGACACCGCGCGCGACACCATCGTCGACAGCCTGCTCCCGAAGGTCGCCGAGGCCATCGCGGCCGTCGCCGCCGCCTCGGCTGCCGCCAAGAACACCGCGACCGACGTGGCCGGCGAGACCGCCGACCGCTCCAGCGGCGCCTTCCACGTGCTCAAGGGTGACGCCGTCGCCAAGCGCAGCGGCCGCAAGGGCAAGGTGTTCATCGCCTTGGGCCTGCTCGCCGCCGCGGGTGCCGCGTTCGCCGCCTTCCGCAAGTCCGCGCCCCGCGAGGACCCGTGGGCCACGCCGCTCGACGACCCGTACACCGCGCCCACCAGCGGTCGCGCCTCCACGTCGGAGAAGGTCTCGAACCTCGCCGACGCGGCCAAGGAGAAGGCCGGCGCTGCCGCCGACACCGTCAAGGACAAGGCCAGCGAGGCCAAGGACAAGGCTGCCGGTGCCGCCGCCGACGCCAAGGACAAGGTGACCTCCCAGGGCAAGCACGCCGCCGGTTCGGCTGCCGACGCCACGAAGGACGCCGCCGAGACCGTCGCCGACAAGGCCGATGAGGCCAAGAACAAGGTCGACTGACCTCAGCTCCACCGCCCTGCCCGCAGGGTGCACCGTCCGGGGTGCCGCACCGTCGACTCGACGGGGTGGCACCCCGCGGTGTTTGTCCCGGTTTGCCACCGCCCCCTCGAGCGACGGTTCGGTATGTCGCGCGGCCGGCTCCGTCGGACCCGCCGGGTAGCGTGGGCGTCATGTGGGACGCACTGGCCGGACCGTTCCTCGCCGTGGCGGGGCTGCTCGTGGTGGCCGGCCTGCCCAAGGTGGTCGACCCGCTGCCCCTCGTCCGCGCCCTGCGCTCGGCCGGGTTCCCGCTGCGTCCGGCCCTCGGGTCGGCCCTCGTGCGCGCCTTCGCCGTCGCCGAGGTCGCCATCGGGACCTGGGCGATCATCGCCCCCGGCCGCCTGAACGCGGCCCTGGTCGCCGCGGCATACCTCGTCTTCACCCTGTTCGTCGCGCGCGTGCTGACGCGCGGCGGGGTGCTGGGGTCGTGCGGCTGCTTCGGCAAGCCCGACACCCCGGCCACCCGCACCCACCTCGGCCTCACCGCGGTGGCGGCGCTCGTCGCCGCCGCCCTCGCCACGGACCCGCCCTCCGCGGTCTGGTCGGCCGCCGGTTCTGTCGCGACATCCGGCGGTCCCACGGGCCCCGCCCTCGTCACCACCGTGGGCCTCGCCGTCCTCATCGCCGGTCTGGCCTGGATGGTCATGGCCGTCCTGCCGACGACCACCGCCGCCGCCGTCCGCAGCGCCAACCCGACCCGCACGAAGGGCTGACCCATGCTTGCCGTCGTCATCGCCGAAGGGGTCGCCGTCGTCCTGCTCGGCATCCTCGTCCTCGGTCTCCTGCGCAGCCATGCGCTCATCCTCAAGGCGCTGCACGAGCTCGGCGCCGGCCTCGAGCTGGAGAAGGACGCCGGCACCGGGGTCACCACCGCCACCACGGGCGGCAAGCCCGGTCCGGTGCCGGTCGAGCTGGAGACCGGGGTCGTGCCCGCCACCCGGCAGGACTCGACCACGGCCCACGACATCGTCGGCACCGACCTCGAGCGGGCCTCGGTCGACCTCGCCGTCACCACCCCGGGGCAGCGCACCCTGCTGGCGTTCCTCACCAGCGGGTGCAGCGTGTGCCAGACCTTCTGGGACGAGTTCCAGCACGAGGTCGACGTCCCCGGTGACGGTGACCTGCGGGTCATCGCCAAGGGGCCGGAGGAGGAGTCGATCCCCAGCCTGCGCTCGCTGGCGGGCGAGCTCCCGGTCATCCAGTCGACGTCGGCCTGGGTCGACTACGACATCCCCGGCTCGCCTTACTTCGTCTACGTCGAGGGTGGTCGTGTCACCGGCGAGGGCTCGGCGACGACCTGGCCGCAGGTCCGCGACCTGATGGCGCAGGGGGTCGCCGACAGCAAGGACGCGCGAGCGGCCGCCGGCCGCACCGGCCCCGGCGCCCTCGTGGGCGAGGGGCTCGGGCGTGGCGAGCGCGACAGCCTGCCCCGGATGGACGGCGAGCTCCGCGCAGCCGGTATCGCGCCGGGCCACCCCAGCCTCTACGAGTCACCCGACCCCGACGAGATCACCCTCGACGAGCACGTGGGGCACGAGCACGTGGGGCACGAGCACGCGGGGCACGACCACTCGCACGACCACGGCGGGCACGACCACGGTGACCACGCCGGGCACGACCACCACGAGCATGACCACACCCACGACCACAGCGGGCACGCGCACGACCACCACTCGCACGAGCACGCGGCGACCGGCCGGCACGAGCACTGACCCGTGTCCGTCACCGTCCTGGCCCTCGCGCTGGGCCTGCCCATGGCCGCGGTCGCCGCGGTGCGCGCCACGTGGTCCCCTTGAGGTGAGTCGATGCTCTCGAGCATCAGCCCGCTCGGTGAGCGGGCCAGGAACTCCCGCTGGTGGTTGACCACCGCGGCATACCTCGTCGGGTCGTTGGTCGGCGGTCTCGCTCTCGGCGGGCTTGCGGCGCTGCTCGGCTCCGCCCTGCCCGAGGACGTCCGTGCCTCGTCCTGGGTCCTCGGAGCCGTCGCCCTGCTGCTGCTCGTCGGCCTGGCGTACGACAGCGCGCCGGGCAGCCAGATGGTCCCCTCGTGGAAGCGGCAGGTGGACGTCAACTGGCTCGACGAGTACCGCGGCTGGGTGATGGGTCTGGGCTTCGGGGTCCAGCTCGGCTTCGGCCTGGTCACGATCATCACGAGCGCGACGACGTATGGCGTCGTGCTGCTGGCCGCGCTGTCCGGCGACCTCGGCGCGGGGCTGGCGATCGGTGCGGTGTTCGGGCTGGTCCGCGCCCTGCCGTCGCTGCTCATGGGTCGGGTCCGGGACCGGTCGGCCCTGCACCTCGTCTTCACCCGTGTCGAGCGAGGCGCCAAACCGGCACGAATCATGGCTAGGGTGGCGCTGGGAGGAGCGGCCGCCGCACTGCTGGTCGCCGCAGTAGGGAGCTGAACGATGGCAGACGCATACGGACTGGCCGCAGACGCGCCGCGGGGGTGGCACGTCGCCGTGACCCGCAGGCCGGGCGCGACCGACACGGCAGCGACCCCCGGCGCGCGGGCAGCCTTCGAGCCGCAGGACGTCACGCGCCCGGTGCTGCACGCCTGCACCCGCGCGATGCCGACGGCCCGCGGTGACTTCGGGACCGGGGTCGTCGACCTGCTCGGTCCGGACGACATCTTCGTCGCCCTCGTCGACTACGGCACCGAGGTCGCCGACCAGGGCCTCTTCGAGAAGCAGGGGATGCCGCGCCTCGCGCCCTCGCAGTTCGCCCCCAACCGCCTCCAGCGGCCGCTGCCCGGGCTGAGCGCCTCGCAGCACTTCTTCAGCTCCGGCGGTCGGGCCTTCTGCCTGTTCACCGTGATCGGCAGCCACGCCCGCCGGATGGCGTCGGTGCCGCGAGCCGTCGCCCTCGTCAACTCCGTGCAGATCACCGACCGGGCCACGCTGGCCCGCCAGGGAGGCCACCCGTGAGCACGCTCGACGACCTCAACGCAGGACCCGGCGGCATCGCCGGGTTCGTCAGCTCGCTGTCCCGGCGAATGCGTCCGGTGTCGCGGCGCGACGTGTTCATCGGTGCCGCCGTCGCCGGTTCGGCGCTGGCGACCCGCCCCAAGGACTACGTCCTGCGCCCGCAGCCGGCCTACGCCACGATCTGCGGGCCCGGCAACACCGCCAGCAGCGGCTGGACGGTGTTCTGCTGCACCATCAACAAGGGTGTCAACGCCTGTCCGCCCGGCAGCTTCGCCGCCGGCTGGTGGAAGGCCGCCGACTCGTCCTGGTGCGGCTCCGGCTACCGCTACATCGTCGACTGCAACGCGTCCTGCTCGAAGTGCTCGACCGGCTGCACCGACGGCATCTGTGACAACAAGTGCTGGAGCTGCTCCTGCGGCACCGGCTCGAGCGCGTCCTGCGACCAGCGCAGGGTCTGCTGCAACGCCTTCCGCTACGGCCAGTGCAACACCCAGGTGAAGTGCAGCGGAGGCGTGCACTGCCGCGTCGTGAGCTGCGTGGCGCCCTACCAGTGGGCCAACTGCACGACGACGTCGCTGCAGGACAACCGCACGAGCGAGCACAGCGCCCCCTGCCTGCCGAAGTGGGGCGTCCTCGCCGCCAAGGACAAGGCGATGGGTGCCCAGGGGTCCTACCTCAAGGCGTCCCTGGGGCCGATCAAGGCCAACGGCGACAACCGTGGCACCCGCATCGACTTCCAGGGCGGCTCGATCTACACGACCTCCTCGACCGGCACCCGGGCCGTCCCCAACGTCGTGAAGAACGTCTGGACCCAGGTCGAGGGCATCAACGGCCTGCTCGGGTACCCCACGAGCGACTGGCTGACGAACAAGACGCAGGGTGGGTGGCTGCAGACGTTCGAGCGCGGCGCCATCGCCGACTCCCCGAGCACCCCGACCAAGATCGTCTACGGCGAGGCCGACACCGCCTGGAAGGGCACCGGTCGCGAGGCAGGCGTCCTCGGGTACCCGATCAGCAACCGTTACTCCGGCATGACCGACAGCGGCTGGCGCCAGGAGTTCCAGCGCGGGGTCATCATCGACTCCGCCTCCACGCCGACCAAGATCATCTACGGCACGGCCTACACCGCGTGGAAGGCCACCGGGCGCGAGACCGGTCAGCTCGGCTACCCGCTGAGCAACCGCTACTCCGGCATGACCGACAGCGGCTGGCGCCAGGAGTTCCAGCGCGGCGTCGTCATCGACTCGGCGAGGACGACCACCCAGGCCATCAGCGGGGTCATCCACGCCGCCTGGGTCGCAGGTGGACGTGAGACCGGTTGGCTGCACTACCCGACCGGGCCGAGGAGCAACGCTGCCCGCGGGATCTACCAGGCCTTCCAGGGCGGCGAGGTCTGGGCGCTCGGGAGCGGTCCGGGCCGTCGCGTGCTCGGCTCGGTGCTTGCTCGCTGGAAGGCGGACGGCGGGGCGACCGGCCAGTGGGGCTACCCGCTGTCCGACACCCGACAGCTCGCCGACGGGCGACTCACCTGCACCTTCGAGGGCGGGACGATCACGGCCTAGGGACGACCCCTGCGTGTGTGGGGACCGCCGTCCTCCCGCAGCACCCGGGTGCCGTCGGGCAGCCGGCGGGTGACCATGGTCGTGTCGAGTCGCTCGAGCAGTGCGATGACGACGCGCCGTGACGTGTCGAGGGCGACGGCCAATTCGCGTGGGCCGAACGGCTGGACCAGCCCCGCGGCTGCGTCCGCTGCGCGGGCGAGCGCGTCACCTTCGAGGACGAGGCCACCGACTCGGGTGACCTGACCAGCTCGCTCAGCGCCTGCGAGCAGGTGCGGCGTGACGCCCCACTCCTCGAGCTGCGCGCGGGTGGGTGGGGTCAGCGGCACTGTGGCAAGGTGCCCGAGCAGCGGCGCCAAGGACTTCTCGGCATCTCCCGCCGCAGCCGCACCGGCTGGGCGCGCATCCGCCGAGGGCCGGGTTCGCGCTGACCCTCCTCCTGTAACCGCACGACGCGGCCCGTGCCTGCGGGGTGGATCGACCGCGACCACCTCGACGCCGGCGCGCACCTCGTGCAGCCCGGGGTCACGCAGCACCCCGCGGTCCCCGACGGCGATGTGGAGCGGGCGCTTCGCGCGGAGCCGGACCCGACCGTCGGACAGCTCGTGGACGTGCACCCCGACCGCCGCGGTACCGAGGTGCAGCACCAGCTGTCGCGGCAACGGCGTACGCGGGCCGACGACCAGCCAGGGCGCGTGGGTGGTCACGTCGACCACGGCCGCGGCGTCCGGCAGCCGAGGATCGAGCAGGACGTCGCCGCGGGCCACCTCGTCGAGGTCGACTCCTCGCAGGTTCACGGCGACCCGGGCCGGGCCGACCACCTCGGCGACCGGGGCGTCGCTGGTGTGCAGACCGCGGACCCGGACAGCGGCACCCCGCAGCACCAGCTCGTCCTCGAGGCGCATCGTCCCCGCGCCCAACGTGCCCGTGACGACGGTGCCGGCGCCACGGACCGTGAAAGCCCGGTCGATCCACAGTCGCACCGGCACCGTCGGGGCTGGGGTGCCGACCGCGACCGCCAGCCGACGCAGGGCCCGGCGCAGGTCGTCCACCCCGGCGCCGGTCCGCCCCGAGACGAGGACGGTCTCCCGAGGAGGCTCGCCCAGCTCCGCCAGGTGCGCCTCGGCATCACGGGCGACATCGGCTGCGGCGGCACCGTCGACGAGGTCGCTCCGGGTGACGACGAGCAGGACCTCGCCGAGCCCCAGGGCGGCGATGGCTCGCGCATGCTCCTCGGACTGCCGCGCCCAGCCGGCGTCAGCCGCAACGACGAACATCACCCCTGCCACCGGCCCCAGCCCGGCCAGCATGTTGGCCGCGAACCGCTCGTGTCCGGGCACGTCGACGAGGGACAGGTGCACCCCGTCGAGATCGGTCCACGCATACCCGAGGTCGATCGTCAGCCCACGCTCGCGCTCCTGCGCCCACCGGTCCGGCTCGGTGCCGGTGAGCAGCCGGACGAGGGTGGACTTGCCGTGGTCCACGTGGCCGGCGGTGGCGACGACCGCCATCTACGCGGTCGGCTGCGCAGCCGCCAGCTGCGCTCCGGCGAGGTCGATCGCCTCGGCCACGTCGTCGTCGCGGTCCGCGGCGATGCACCTCAGGTCGACCAGGCAGCGTCCGTGGTCCAGGCGGGCGAGGAGCGGACGGGCCAGCCCGCGCAGCGCGGCGGCATACGCCTCGGGAAGGGTGACGGCCCAGCCGGGCAGGGGCCGACCGGGAGCTCCCCCGCCACCCACGACCCCGTCCGCGGGCACGACCTCGACCACATGCCCTGCGCCGTGCTCGACCACCCCGTGGCGTATGGCGTCGGCGAGGCGTTCGCTGCGGGCGCGCAGCTCGACGGGGTCGGCCTCGAGGGCCTCCCGGACGGGGGTGCGGGGTCCGCGCAGGGTGGCCTCCAGTCCGGCGAGGGTGGTCTTGTCGGCGCGGACGGCGCGGGCGAGGGGGTGGCGGCGCAGGTGTTCGACGACCTCCGCCCGGCCGAGCACCAGCCCGGACTGGGGGCCGCCGAGGAGCTTGTCGCCGCTGCAGGTGACGACCGCGGCACCGTCGGCCAGCGAGGTGGCGGCGTCGGGCTCGTCGGGCAGGAGGGGGTGGGGGCGGAGCAGCCCGCTGCCCGTGTCGTGGACGACCGGGACGCCGAGGGCGGCGAGCTCGCGCACGGGGACCGAGGCCGTGAACCCCTCGACCCGGAAGTTGCTCGGGTGCACGATGAGGATGCACCCGGTGTCCGGGCCCACGGCGCCCTCGTAGTCGGCCAGGGTCGTGCGGTTGGTCGTGCCGACCTCGCGCAGCCTGGCGCCGGTGCTCTCGATGAGGTCGGGCAGCCGGAACCCGTCGCCGATCTCGACCATCTGCCCCCGGCTGACGACGACCTCACGCCCGGCCGCGAGCGCCGTGGTCGCCAGGACGAGCGCCGCTGCACCGTTGTTGACGACCAGGGCGGCCCCTGCCTCGGGCACGGCCTCGAGCAGCGCGGCCAGGGTGCCCCGGCCCCTCGTGGAGCGGGCCCCGGTGGCCAGGTCGAGCTCGACGTCGACGGCGCCTGCGGCGGCGGCGATGGCCTCGACGGCGGCGGTGGACAGCGGCGCCCGGCCGAGGTTGGTGTGGACGACGACCCCGGTGGCGTTGAGCACCGGGGTGAGGGTGGTCGCCCGGGTCGGCAGGGAGACCAGGACCGACCTGACCACCTCGTCGGGGCGCAGGTCACCGTCGCGCACCTGCTCCTGGGCGACGTGCACGGCGGCCCGGACACGGTCACGACCGAGCCGTGAGATGGCCTGCGCCACAGCGGGATCCGCGAGAACGGCATCGGTGCGTGGCACGAGGCGACGCACGTCGCCCGGGTGCGGCTGCGGCATACGTCCTCCTGTCAGGCGCCCGTCATGGCGGAGGCGGACGGGAATCGAACCCGCCAAGCCGAGCTGCTCGGCTTCACCGGTTTTGAAGACCGGGAGGGCCACCAGGCACCTGTACGCCTCCGCTGGCGAGGCTAGCGTAGGAGCGGTGAGCACCATCGACGCGACCGCGGGGACTCCCGTCCGGCTGACGCAGCATGCCTCCGGTGGGGGCTGCGCCTGCAAGATCCCGCCGGGCGAGCTCGAGGAGGTGGTACGTGGGCTGGTGGGTTCCGCGCCCTCCGACCACGGCGACCTGCTCGTGGGGCTCGACGACGGTGACGACGCGGCGGTGCTGCGGGTCGACGGCCGCACCGCCGTCATCAGCACGGCCGACTTCTTCACGCCGGTCGTCGACGACGCCTACGACTTCGGCCGCATCGTCGCGGCGAACGCGCTCTCCGACGTCTACGCCATGGGTGGGCGACCCGTGCTGGCGGTGAACCTCGTCGGCTGGCCCCGGTCCGTCCTCCCGCTGGAGCTGCTCCGCGAGGTGCTGCGGGGTGGGCTCGACGTCGCCGGCGCCGCCGGGTGCGCCGTCGCCGGGGGGCACAGCATCGACGACCCCGAGCCGAAGTACGGGATGGCCGTCACCGGCCTGGCCGACCCGGCCCTGTTGCTGCGCAACGACGCTGCGGTTGCCGGGCTCCCGATCAGCCTGACCAAGCCGATCGGGGTCGGGGTCCTGAACAACCGCCACAAGTCCACCGGTGAGGTGTTCCCCCACGCAGTGGCGTCGATGGTCGCGCTCAACGACGTCGCCTCGGCCGCGGCTGTCGCGGCCGGGGCGAAGGCGGCGACGGACGTGACAGGGTTCGGACTGCTCGGGCACCTGTGGAAGCTGCTGCGGGCCTCCGGGGTGGGGGCGGTGCTCGACTCGACCGCGGTGCCGGTGCTCGACGGTGCGTGGGA
The DNA here is from genome assembly GCF_039532215.1 of Pedococcus aerophilus. Lineage (NCBI taxonomy): Bacteria > Bacillati > Actinomycetota > Actinomycetes > Micrococcales > Intrasporangiaceae > Pedococcus > Pedococcus aerophilus. The sequence continues at coordinate 2,271,904 of NZ_BAAARN010000001.1, forward strand.
GTCGCTGCGGGACGGGTTCGTCAGCGGCGGCACCCGGCGCAACCTCGACTGGGTGCGTCCCCACCTGGAGGCGGACGTCTCAGAGGAGGTGCTGCTCATGCTCGCCGACGCGCAGACCAGCGGCGGCCTGCTCGTGGTCGGCGAGGTCCCCGGTGCGCCGGTGATCGGCCACACCGTCGCCGGAGCCCCACGGCTGCGCATCACCTGACGCTTCGGCGGCGGTGGAAACTCATCCGCGCGACGGACCCGGGGACCTCCTCGGAGCAGTACGGTGACGGCACCCGCACGACCCCCTTCGACGTGTCCGGAGATCCCCCATGCCCCGCTTCGCGCACACCCTGTCCGTCAGCGCGCCGCCGTCCGTCATCTTCGCGATCGTCGACGACTTCACCCTGACGCCGCAGTGGCTCTCACGCTGCACCGGGATCGAGAAGCTCGATGCCGGCGTCAATGACGTGGGCACCCAGCTGAAGTACCACTACGCCGACGGACGCCGCACCGGCTCGATGGACGGCGAGGTCATCGCCCGTGAGCCCGACCGGCACTTCGCGATGAAGTTCACCGACAAGATGATGGACGTGACGGTGGACTTCGTGGCCGCGTCCGACGGCGTGGGGACGACGCTGACGCACTCGATCGACATCGGCACCAAGGGGTTCGGCAAGGTGTTCACGCCGTTGATCAAGCGTGACCTGCCGAAGCAGACGATGGATGCGATGACCAAGCTCAAGACGATGGCCGAGGCCCGCGCCACGCGGTGACATCGGCGTGGTCAAGGGGGAGGGTTGATGGCGGAGGACGCGCGTTGGCGTGCCTGGGCGGCTCGGATCGCCGTGGTGGTGGCCGGTGTCGTAGTGGCGGTCGCCCTCATGGAGCTTTGGGACTTCGCGAACACCGACGACCCCGAACTCATCGAGAGCTCGGCGATCTCGCGCACCGCCGGGGTCGCCTGCGCGACGATGCGCGGAGTCGTCACCTCGGAAGCCCTCCCCACGTCGGCACCCCTGGCGCAGCGCGTCGGTGCGGTCAAGGCCCAGAACGACGCCGTCGTCGACATGCTGACCCGGCTCCGGTCCCTGGGGCCGACGGTGTTGGACGAGGACCAACCCGCCGCGCAGTGGATCGAGGACTGGGAGCGGCTGGTGGCGGCCCGGGACGCCTACGCCCGGTCGCTGGCCACCGGGAAGCCCAAGCCGCTGAAGCTGCCGGTCGTCGACGGCCGCCCGCTCGTCGAGCGGTTGAACGACGTCGGCGTCAACTGCCGGGTGCCCGTGGTCCTGCTCGCCCCCTGACAGCCCAGCCCGCCGCCGCCCGAGCGCCCCGCCACAGCCCGAGCACCCTGCCGCGACCGGGGTCTTTGAGGGATCCGACGTGCCAGGACACGTCGGATCCCTCAAAGACTCACGGTTGCAGGTGGCTGGCTCGCGTCAGAGGCCGAGCTGCAGCAGGGTCTGCTCGGCCATCGCTGCCTCACCCGTCGCGTTGGGATGGACGGGGAAAGCGTTGATCGGACCCAGGGCCGGCTCGATCCACCGCGTGCCCACCGGTGCACAGGCGTCGTGGCCCGCCGAGCTGGGCGCCATGTCGATGAACCGTGCGCCGGTCTGCTTCGCCGCCTTGGCGATGACCTCGTTGAGCACGTCCTGCTCGTGGTTCAGCCACGGCACGTCACCCATGCTGATCGGCATCGAGGCGTAGCACGAGAGCCGGCCGACCTCGGGAAGGATCTCGGGGTAGCCGACGATGACCACGGTGGCCGCGGGCGCCTTGGCCTTGACGGCCTTGAGCGCCTTCACGACGTTCGGGTAGGTCTTGGTCCTGATGGCGTCGGTGAAGGTCGTGCCGTACTTCCGCTCGCACGGGTTGCCCAGGACGTCGGTCGCCGAGATGGTCGCGCAGCCGAAGAACGAGTTGGTGAAGACCCCCTCGTCGTTGCCGCCGATGGTCATCGTCACGAGGCGGGTCTTCGACGTGACCGCGTCGAGCTGCGGGGCCACCCCGGGGCTCTGCGACGCGTAGAAGTCGGACGTGTCGGCACCGCTGCACGTGACATCGGTGAAGGAGGTCGGCTCGAGCTCTGCGGCCAGGTCGTGCGCGAAGTTCAGCGTCGAGCGGCTGCAGGCAGGCGGTGACCCGACGACGAACGGTGCCACTCCGGCCGCCGACGCATAGCTGTCGCCCAGGGCGACATACGGAGAGGTCTTGATCGAGTGCGGGTTCGCCGACGGTGGGCTGACCTTCGCGACGGCCGGCACTGCGGCGCCGAGGCCGGCAGCGGCGGCCAGCAACGTGGTGGCGAGGACACTCGTGGTGCGGCGCATCAAGAACTCCGATGTTCGTCAACGTCCGGGTCGGCGGGTCGCGCCAGCACGGTGGGCGACGTCGGCGGCGCCCGTGCCAACGTAACCCCGCACCACCACCCCGGCAACGGCTCACGCTCCAAGACCCGGGAACGGGAAGAGGCCCTCCCCGCCATACGGGAAAGGCCTCTCAACTCTGGTGGAGCCGAGGGGACTCGAACCCCTAACCCCCTGCTTGCAAAGTGGGCGCGACGTCGTCGGGGCTGGCCGTTCCTGCGTGGCGCGAGACGGGAACCGCCAGTTGCAGGTGCCCGTTCGACCACCCATTGCAGTACCTCGCTGCAGTACTGGTTCCATCACGACAGTCGAGTTTCTCGTACACCACGAGCGAAGCCGACCATGTCAGCACAACTACTTCCGATCAACTCGACGAGCCCGCTCCCGCAGGCGAACAGATGACAGTTGCTCGTCTTGGCGCACGATTGGATGAGCGCCCAGGTGTCCGCGTCGATCTGGTCACCGACGAAGCGTACGTATGGCACGTCGCGCCCATCGCGCCTGCCGAAGTGGCCGCGGCACGAGGACGTGGTCGGAACTCCGAGGTGGTGCAGCGCCGCTACGCAACTCACGATTCCGAAGTCCAGAATCGCGGACAACTCCGTCACGTCCCAGTCAAAGTCACCGTCATCCCGGCCCTCATTCATCGCCGCGGCGGCCCGCTCGAAACCTTCCGCCGTTGACTCCTCGAAGTCGAGCCGTTGAAGCTCCTGGGCCTCCCATGCGAGCAGCTGATCAAACTCGGATCCGCTGACATCTACCCACCCGAAGTACTCTTCATTCGCCGGATCCGGGGATCCGTCGTCGATCCATGCCTCTTCAGGCACTGAGCCATTGCCCTCCAACTCGAAGGGAGGAAACTCGCCTACATCGAACACGGGAATCATCGGTCCCGGCCCCCCTCGTCGTACGTACCGGATCTCTTGCGGTGCCACCGTACGACCATGTCACTCGTCCGATCCCCTATTTGCCGAGATACCTTGTTAGCCATGTCGCAGAGGTGGGTGCGGACCGCGGCTGGCGGCCACCTGTCGGGTCGCCGAAAGGAGAGCACGGCTCCCGAACTGCTTCTCCGTCGGGCCGTACACGCCACTGGAGCACGCTTTCGGTTACACGTCGGCTGGCCAAAGGGTGCACCCCTGACTTCGTCCTTCCGCGACGCAGGATCGCGGTGTTCGTGGACGGATGCTTTTGGCACAACTGCCCCGAGCACGGGCGGAGGACGCCGTGGACCGGCCCGAACGCTCAGCTGTGGGAGGAGAAGATGCGCCGCAACGCGGAGAGCGACCTTCGATCGACGCGCCTCGCCGAAGAACTCGGATGGATCGTTGTTCGAGTCTGGGAATGCCAGGTGCTCCGCAACCCAAACCTGATGGCCGCTCGCGTGCTAGAGGGGCCCAGCAACTGCTGACCGGTCCGATTTCGGTGCATCTAGTACATCAGGAACTCGCGCAACGCCCAACAATCCGCACGCCCGGTCGTGGTCCATGGACACGCCAGTACCGGGCAGACCTGCGTGATCGAAGCCCTGCCAGCCGACCTCGTGGCCGCTGCTCGCCTGTGGAGACGTGGAGCTAGGGCTCGACGCTAACCCCGAGGTTCGCGTAGAGGTCGTTCTTCATGGTCGCCCAGCGAGTGCGAAGGAACTCGACGTACTCGTCACGAGAGAGACCTGAGGATCGAATGTCAACCGCGTCCACCTCGCATAACAGGTATTTGTCCAGCCTCTTCTTCTCGGCTTCGGAGAGCGTGTTCTCCTTCAGGTACTCCGAGATAGTCTGGCTCGTCTTCTCGCGGTTCAGTGCCTTGGTGAAGAGCGCTAGGTTCGCCACGCAACTGATCGGCCATCCAGGAGAGTCCGCCGGGATCTCGTCCTTCAGGCGGGACACCGGGAAGAGGTGCTCGAGCTCGAATGTGACGTCCTCATCGTCCAGGTGCGTCACAGTGCCCGTGTACACGTACCGAAGGAACACCCGATCCAGCGCCCGGACGTACTGCCGCGTGCGCTGCTCGCGAGCGACCTGCTTGTCGAACCAGGCGTTGAGTGCGTTATCCCACGTTGCGTGGGCGATCGAGCGCGCGTAGTGCGGTGAAGGGCCAGCGATCTCGGACGACTCCTCGATGGAGTCCCAGACGCGGTTGAACACGGTGCTGTAGATCGGCCCGCGCCAGGTCTCCTCAAGCAAGTCCATGAGGTAGTGCTGACGCAGGGCGGTCTTGAGGTCGTCCCAGTCCTTCTCCCAGTCTGGCAGTTCGGACCAGTCACCTCGGGTGTCCCATCGCCCAACTGCGGCACGCGCGATCATCGACACAATCTGAAGTTCTCCGTGCGCTAGATCCACCGACGAGCTCTGACTGTTCAGCTTGAGCCCAGTGAAGGGTCGAAGCCAGGACTGCACGGCTGCCGCTGCCTTGAGTAGCGCCGCTTCCATCTTGGCCGGGTCGATGAGGTCATCGGCGTCCTTCGGCATGAACTTGTGAAGCCGTTTCATCTCGCTGAGCTGCTGACCGCGCACAACACAGCTTAGGGAGAAGGCCGCAGGTTCAGTCGTGGTTGGGTCGGGATTGGCGGGTTCCCTGAAGAGCAGCGGATGTGACTTCACCAGGACCTTGCCGAACCCGAAGAGGTACTCGAACAAGTTGAAGTCCTGGATGGTCTTGTCACGCTCGAGACCGTTGATCGAGTAGCCCTCGCTCAAGAGCGAGTTGTACTTGCTGTTAATCGCCGCGCGAATCTCGGACGAGTTGATATTCGTCTCACTGTTCAGCCAAGTTGCAGCGAAGACCTCGTACTTGTTCAACTTTGTGCCACGCTGATTGATGCGCTCGAAGATGTCGGGCAGGTCGGACTCATCGCCGGTATACGTGACGACGGCGACTGGGACGCCAGTGATGTCTACTTCGGAGCGCAGGGCGTCGAGACCATGGTCGAGAAGTTCCTCGATCTGATCCTGAAGCTCGGAGTCATCATCCTTCTCAAATTGCGCGAGCAGGCGCGTCGCGAGCCGCTTCGAGGTGAAGCCAGCGACGCTTGTGAGTTCCGCGGTCGCCTTCATCCAGTCGGCAACAACTCGCTGAACGTGCGACTCGTCAGTGTGCAATGTGCTTGAGACTGACTCGATTACGTCGCTCGGGAAGAGCGTGATGGGAGCGAACACCAGAGGCTTCTTGGCATAGGCGACGAGGGTGCTCGTTCGCTGCAGACCATCCACGACTTGGAAGAGCTCCTCATCTCCTTTCGGATTCGCACGCTTGTAGAGCAGGAGCGATCCAATGGGATACCCGCGATGGATCGACTCGATGAGATTGCTGCGCTGCTCGTCGCTCCACACGAGCGACCGCTGGAACCGAGGGATCTCGATGCGGATGCTGCTTGACCCCGGCGGGTTCTCCTGAGTGGCGTTGACCAACTGGCCCACCGTCAGCGTGATGTGCGTCGCCGCGTTCGTAGAAACCATGGCTGCAGATTACGGTCAAGATGTCAGGATCCCGACCGAAACAGACACGAGTCCTCGGCCAAACTGGTAAGAACTCCATGTGGGCAGCGTGGTCGTAGATCAGATCGGGTCCGAGGGCACCCTGCTGGAAGACTTCGACACCACCCTCACGAGCCGCCAAAAGAACGATTTGCTGCTCGCAGCCCTGCCCGGAGCCACGGTCGGGATTTACGGGGGCGAACAGGTGGTGCTCTTCCACGACCAGGTGATCATGAGGAAGCAGGTCACCTACCTCGGCATTCCGTGGGAGCCGTTCAAGAAGCGTATCCAGATTCCGAAGAAGTGGCTGGAGGTGCATCGTCAGGCGCTCGAGGACGGCCTTACGCCACGGTTCGTAGGGATCTACCACTACCGCGACGTCACGATCTTCGTGGACTTTGACCCGAGCACATACGTCCTACGCAAAGCGAACAACTCGGCCGCACACGTGTCGACGAACGACCTCTACCAGGCCCAGACGTCTGGGTTGTTCTCTCGCGTCGACGGGAGAGGCAACGCGCTCACGAGCGTCCGGTTCGACCTGCTGGCTGACTACCTGCTCGACAGGGTTCGGGAGGCGAACCCGTATCTCGACGTGTTGGCGGACTTCAACGCCGAGTTCCTCACCGACGGGCGACTCGAGGCGCTGGACGCTGTCCGTGAGATGCATGCCGCCGCGTGGCCGGACACTATGCAAGGGGAGTGGGCGGGCTTCTACCTCGAGTACCGACTTGACGAGTTCCTGAGGCGCAGCGGTGCGCACCAGTTGGTCGCGTTCCAGAAGGCAAAGCGCCGTGGCCAGCTCGACTATGACTTGGTGTTCAATGACCGCCTGAAGGTGGCCCACTACGGCGATCTGAAGGCGTCGAACATGGCCGAGCACGAGTCACCCGGTAACGCGGCCGATGACATTAGGCGCTGCGTCGCTGAGTACGGGCGGTTTTGGTACATCATCTACGAGCACGAGACGTGGCACAGCCGCGACGATGGTGATCTGCCAGTAATCGACTGGAATGAGTGGCGGCGTTCGGTCGGGCATGTGGGGCGGAAGGCCTATGACCCTCTCTCGTATGCCAGGCGCTTCAAGTCGGCCGTTCGGTTTGAGAGAATGATGATTCTCGAGGTCAACGAGGCTAACTTTCATGTGGTTCTCGGGGACTTTAATCAGGGCAGACAGCCCGACGGGGCCGCCAGGGCACTGAAGGTCATGATCACCAAGCGGAACATAGACAACTTCCTAATCTTCTCGGCGAGCGTCGATTAGCCCTTCTCCGGACCAATCTGCGCGAGCGTCTCGTCCGGAGACAGCGGGGCGGTCAGCACCGCGTCGAGGATCGACTGCCCGGCTTTGGTGCGCTTGAGGATGTCCTCGTCGCGCCTCACATGCTCGCGGAGAACGTGCCAGACCGCGCCGACGTTAACGCCGTTGCCCATCTGTCTGTAGGTAGCTGCTGGAGGCTGATGGTCGAAGTTGAACCAGTCCGGAAGGCCCTGCAAGCGAGCTGTCTCCCGGGGAGACAGCCGGCGCTCACGCGACCCAACGATCGACGTCTGCGTGATCGCCACCAGCGCGGGGAGGTACGTGGGCCGTTTGGCCCGGATGCCGGACGGGCGGAAGTGCATGACCGTATCCCACAGCCGCGGGGTGTCCTGGGCCTGCCACTCGAGCTTGCGGCGCGAGGCCGGGAAAAGAGCGGTGTACACCTTGTGCTTCTGGGCCCAGCGGTCGATCCACGTTCTGTGCTCGGCGTAGAGCGCATAGTTCTTGGCCAAGTGTCCGGCCTTCCACTTCGGCAGCGCTGGGTCGGCATCCATGAGGTCGCGGTAGACCGGCACAGCCTTGAAGTCGCCCACAACCTGCTTGAAGTCGAGCCAGGAGTCGGCCCAGATCGGGAATCCTGGAGGCTTGCGGCCATCGGTCATCTCGTACCAGGTCTGGACCCACTCGTCCCAGGCCTCGATCCATGCGCGCTCAGAGTCGGTGAGGTTGCAGCCCGGGATGTTGTGCGTGTCGTCCAGTAGGTCCTCGAGGTGCCACTCGGCCTTGGGGTCGAACCCGTCGATCCGGTCGCTGGGCAGAGCCACCGGTTCCACCTCGAGGTCGTCGCCGATACCGCTGGGGTTGTGCGTGGCTGTGATGAAGACCCGCTCGCGGACCTGGGGGCGGCCGCCTCGCTCGGGTGGCAGCAGATGCGGGGAAAAAATCGCAGGCTGCTCAGCGACCCGGTAGCCCTGCTCCTGGAGCGTCTCGATGATCACCTGCCACTCGTGCAGGTGACGGGGTCCGGCTAGATTCCTGACGTTCTCGAGCAGCACGACCTTTGGCTTGCGCCTCTCGATGATCTTCAGGATGTTCCAGTAGAGAGTGCCCCGCGTCTCGTCCATGCCTTGCTGATAGCCGGACTTGGAGAACGGCTGGCAGGGAAAGCCAGCCGCAAGGATCTCGTGCGCAGGCACGACCACGCGCTCATCGTTGGCGTCCTCGGTGATGTCGCCGAGCGGGTCGTGGGCCCAGTTGCGGCGATAGCTTGCGGCGGCCGCATGGTCAATCTCCACGGCGTAGACGCACTCTCCGCCATAAGCCTTGAGCGCCGCGTGGAATCCACCTACGCCGGCGAACAGGTCGATGAACCGGAAGGCTGGTGGGGTCATGCCAGAAGCTTAGCAACTTCAGTTCGAACTAACATTCGAGCTGCCAGCGTGTCGGGAAGCTTCAGGCTGCAGACTGGTGGAGGGCCCGACCCTGACTGTCAGAAGTCAGACTTCGCTGGCCCGACAGGTGCTGTCGGAGCCGGACCGAGCAAATTCCGTCTGATGCGGACGTTCCGGCGTCGTACATCGGTAGCCTCCAGCCATGCCCTTCGGTCCCCAGTCACTTATATGGAGGAAGGGTCCATGACCCGGACACACCGATGTGCGGCGCGCGCGCATGACAGGGGTCGCGCGTGGGTGCCTGAGCTCGCCGGCCTCTCCGACGCCGGGCACTGGACGTGAGGTGGCTGCGCGCGCTTGCAAGCAGGCGCGCTGGCTGTTCTGTCCCACCAACTCTCAATGGCTCGGTTTCCCCCGGCACGAACACGGCTGCCCAGCACCGGGATCGGGAGGCGACGGCAGCGCGATCTGAGGCATTCGCCCTGCTGTTGTACGCGCAACAGGACTGGCAGCTACGGAAGGTGCAAAGTCACGAGTTCAAGGAGGGCGGCTACACCGTTGCGAGGGTCTCCATCGACTGCGTGGCGCAAGACCTTCCTGGGCTCAGATACTCCTTTGAGAGTTCTGAGCACACCGTGGACGAACCAATTCTTGTCCCGGTGACCTTCATGCAGAAGGGTGCGCTACGACAGTTCGATATGCGCGGACCGGCCGATGAGCCCCTACCGGTGATCGGTCGCTCGGAGTACTCCGACCTCATGATCGGCGTTCTGTCTTACCAGATCGAGAACGCCATCGTGCCCGGTAGCGACCCCGCGGCGCTCAAGGATGCCCTTAATGTGGTGTTGGACGAGGACCCAGGTGCGGCGGCAAAAACTTGTGCACTGCTCGTTGACAAGGGCATTGGCATGGGTGGGGTCCGTGTCCTCGACGCGAGCCGCATCAGCCCATTCGCGGCCGCCCTCCTTTCCAGCCTTTCATCGGCGTACGTTCTCATCGCTCTCTTACCCGCTGAGTACGCGCGGAGACGCGTCGTCATCAAGTACGCGCACCTTGATCCACAAGAGGTCGAGCCGTTGGGCTGGAAAAAGCGGTGGCGGGGCGCAGCGGGATTGGAGCCCCTCCGCGTGGGCTTCGGGTTGAGTCACCCAGTCGGGTCGGCCTCTCACCACCTCCAAGTGACCGTACCCAACGCCCTACGGTGCGCCTCCCTGACGCTGCCTGGGGATCGCCAAGACAGAAACACAAGCGATGCTGCGGGCGCAGGAGTCGTCCACGTCGCGGCTCCCTACGTGCAGGACCCGGGCGAGCCGGCCGAGGCGGAGTTCGTCGTGCCGTGGTCAGGTATGCGCGCCACTACCTGGCTCGTGACCATGGTGACCTTCGCAATCACGTTTCTCGGTCTGGTGCTCCCAGGGGGTCAGGAGGCGCTGATTGACGCCGCAGACGGCGCTGCCGCCCTGCTGCTCGCCATACCTGCGGTCGCCGTGGCCTTCGCGGCCGGGAGACCGGAGAGCGCCATTGAGTCAGTCCTACTCGGCCCCCTACGCCTGGTCGTCATGTCATGTGCGTTGATGTTGCTGGCCTGCGCGGGCAGCATCGTCGGGGTGCTACATGAGCCGTGGCGGACGATCCTGTGGAGCGTTGGCGCCGTGGCATCGGGCTTTGCAACCGCAGCCTTGTGCTCGGCCGAACTCGAGGGACTACTGGGCCGTGCACGGACCCCGGCCCTCCGCGCGAGCGCCGTTGTCGCGGCAGTATTGCTGGCGTGCGGAATCTTCGCATGGTGACGCGTTTGTCGGTGGAGGGTGGCATTATGAGCAAACGCAAGAAGGGAGGCGGACCAATGACCGCAAGAAGTGACCGGGATAACGTCGATCGTGCCAAGCCGGCAGGTCGATCGTCGCGCTTCATCCTCCGAGTGCCGACTCCCGAGGCAGCCGGCCTAAGCGGAGCCGGCTCTCGCGCTGGCGGCAGTAGTCGACCCCGCTCCGACTCCAACCTGCGGCTCGCCTTGCCGGCGCTGGGCTCGGCACGCGGAGCGCGCTAGGCCAGTCGCTCAACCGGCGGCGATCGGTCCAGGGCTCCTGAGTAGCTCGGACACCACTTCAGGCGTTGCTGGAAGACGGCGACCCAAGGACATCCGATGGCACAACTGGACTTTGGGACGCTCCTACCAGTTGCCGTCCAACGGCTGACCACATGTCCGGTGGCGCACCATGCGCCGTGCGACCGAGTCGCGCTGGGAATGACACGATGCCTCAGCCTCACAGGGTCCAAAGGTCAAGTCTCGGTCCGAACGTCTTCTCTGATGCAACAAGGTGTGACGGTCGAGGCTCACCCACAGCGCGTTGGAGCGCACGCGTTTGTTCCTGGCGACGAGTCTCATGGGCGGCGAGGTCTGCGCCGGTGGTGGCGATGACGGTGGCGAGGACTTCGGTTGGGTCTGAAGAGGTGACTGCTTGGTGGTCGGTGCGCTGGTCGCGGTCGTAGGCTGTATCGACGTAGAGCCGGTTGGAGTCGCGCCCACGGGTGGCCATGACGTACAGCGGCTCCCGCTGGGTGCTGGCGGTGACGTACGCGTGGGCGGTGTCCACTGTGCGCCCTTGGGCGCGGTAGGCGGTGGAGGCGTATCCCAGCTCGACATGCTCAAGCACGTACTCGGCTGGCAGCACCAGACCCACGCCCCCACCTAGCCGGGTCACCGTCAGGGAACCGTCGGGGTTGGTGTCGGTGACGATCCAGTCGTCACCGTTCTGCACCCAACCGCGGCCGGTGGCAAGGGCGCGCAGGTTCTGCCTCGTCACGATCCGGTCGCCGACTCCGACAATGGTTCCGTTCTCAAGACGCACTCCGTCTGGGGTCACCTCGCCGCTGCGGATGCGGTGGGCCTGAGCTCGGCCGTTGAGGTCGCTAACGGTTTGGGCGTCGGCGGAAAGCATGAGCGAGGCCCGGCCGCCTTCGGTATCGGTTCGCCAGGCGTCGAAGAGAAGGTCGAGTAGGTCCTCCCGGTCACCGGACTCCACCCTGCCGTGGACCAGGTAGGTGTCGGCCACGTCGGCGTTCCCGAGGCGCAGCTGCAAGGAAGCGTCGCGTTCCCAGTCGTGGGTGAACCGGTGCACCTCGTGCAAGGTCGGGGCGTCGGGGCTGCGGTCGTCGGCCAGGAGCTTGAACGCGCCTCCGGCCTGCACCGGCGACAGCTGGGCCCAGTCGCCGACGAGCAGCACCTTCGCCCCGACCTGGCGAGCGTACCTCGACCGCATCGGCGAGCACCGCCGCCGCCGCTGCGGACGGTGCGAGCCCGACCACAGACCCGCGTCCGTAGTGGGCGTCCCACGCGGCCCGGACCATAGCCATCGCGCTCGCTGTTGCGGGCCCGCAAAGGTGAGGTGCCGTCCTGGCGCCGCAGATGCTCGGGCAACAGGTCCGGCACAGCCGGCGTGAGCATCACCGACCTCTCCGTCGCGAGAGTGGCCACGTGCTCGGTCACGGAGACCCGGTCGGGGGCGGTGGCGAACCGGACTCCGGCCAGCTGCCGACTGGTCTCGGCGAGCAGGTTGGCCCGGGTGAAGGTGGCCTGCTTGTCCGCCCCGGACCTCTGCGTCCGCGCGCTCGAGGACCGCCGTCGGACCGAGGCGCGGCTGCGGCTCGCCGCGGGTGGGGCATGGGCGGGCACCGGCCTCGTCCTCACTACGCGCTTGGGCGATGCCCTGGATCCTCGGAACTTCCACCGCGCCTTCAAGACACGGGCCGCCAAGGCCGGCGTTCCCGTCATGCCCGTCCACGCCACCCGCCACACCTGCGCGAGCCTGCTGGTCGCGCTCGACGTTCACCCGCGGGTGGCCATGGCCATCCTCCGTCACAGCAAGATCGCGGTGACGATGGACATCTACTCCCAGGTCTCGTCCGCCACGACCAGGGAGGCCCTCAAGCGGTTGGGAGAAGCCTTCGGATGACCACCGCGAGCGTCCTATGCCAGGGGATCGCAATTCTCACGAGTGCCTGCTCAGAGCCGACACCGCATGACCGCTATGGCCATACCCTCGGGGTCAACCGGCGGTCGGCGTTGGACGCAACCGTGCAGCACCGGCCGCGCCCATGTCGCTCCGGTACGCGTTTGCCTTGGGGTTCTCCACCCACAGGGTCGGCGGCCACACCGCGGCCGAAACTCCTCAGTGTGCCAAGCCGGCCTCAGGGTCGACGATGAACGGGCCCATCGCTTCCTCTCGCAGAGATTCGGCCCTGCGTAGAGAGGCGTTTGCAGCCCGTTGCGATTCGAAAGCCTTCAAGAGAAAGTCCTGCGCAAGTTGCTCCTGTTTGAAGGCCTCTCGCAGAGCCTCCGCCGCCATGTTAACTCTCAGCAGCGCATGGCGGACGTCTAAGAGCTCTTGCCGCAGCGTGGATCCCTCGTCCTGCGCCGCGGGCTCTGGGCGAGCCGTAAGCGTTCGCTCCACATTGACGAGCCGCCGGTCGACGTCGTACCTCCATGGGGTTGATCGAACAGGGCGCCTTCGCGTTCGCCGACCTATCTGCAGGGCGAGCGCCGCCTCCAGCGCTGAGCTGTACACCCACCTGGGGTGTCCTCGACCACGTGAGGCCGGCCCGCACAGAACATCTTCAGGGTCGTCCAGCCTCTGGCGAACACGGACCGAAGTGACGCCCAGAGCGTGGGCAGCCAGTCGCACCTCAACCACATCCGAGTCCAGGACGGACTTGGGCATCACACCTCCCAACGAAGAAACTTTCTCTTTCTCTTACAGCGTGTCGAACCCTTGGGAAGCAAGAGAGAAGTAAGAATATCGCCATCCAGGTAATGACAAACGTGTCATTCCTAGAGAGGGGTCCGAAGTGTTACCGTTCGCGTCTTCCCCTGGTCCCAAGAAGAGGCAAAACGTGGCGCCCAGTGACACCGCAGCAGCCAAGCGTCAAGGCAAAGAGCCGGCGCCAGACCTCACAGCCAACCGTACCAAGGCTCAGAAGCACATGATCAGGATCATGAGCACGCGAGGCGGCAAGGGCTTCCGGCGACTTCGCTCCGCTGAGACAAGCCTCGCGCCATACAAGACCGGGGATGCCCGGCCGCCATCCGGCGAGCGCCGAGCATCCTGAGCGATACGTGGCCTGGGGGGAGTCCGCGGAAGCCGACGAGCTCCGCCGAGTAGGTGCTGTCACGAGAGCGTTGCTCTCAGATCGCAGTTGGGTGTCCCGTCGAGTGGAGACGGTTCGGTACCTGACGGCGAGCACTATCGAGCGAAACGTTTCTTTCGACTTGGACACTCTTAGATTGGCGCGTCTCGCCCACCAAGCCGGGCATCCGGTTGACGCACCCCTGCTTCTGCCGCTCGTGAAGCTGCGCAAGAACCTGTTACTCGATCTGGACCTCCACTACGGTGATGGGACCCCGGCCCAAGTTGCCAGAAGCGACCAGGACTCCGTGGCCGCGCAAGGGGTCGTCTTGGATGCTCTCGTACGCGATGGCGTGCCGAGCGCGTCCGTGAGCCGAGCCGTGGCCGAGACGATCCTGTCCGCGGCGCGTGGGATGCCCTCACAGGAGGATGTCGAGACTCTGGTGCTCAACGAGCCGAACGAGGTGGAGCTCTGGCGACTCCAGCAGAATCTCGCACCCGAAGACGGTGGGACTCGCCCGTGGGACGAACTCATTGGGGCCGGAGGGGAGTTCACCGAGTGGCTCACGGCTTTCACTCTCGATTTCATGCTCATGACGGAGGTATCACTGAAGAGTGCGCCTTGGATGCTGAAGTTCAGGTACGTCGAGACGCAAGAGCCGGCCAACATGCTCCTTCGGGAGCGGCTCAACCTGGTCTCGTACGGCACTCTCTTGGCAGCTCCGGGCGTTGGCGCGGCATCGCGGGAGCATTTGCGGGTCGAAGGGCCGGCCGGAATGCTGATCGAAGACGTCGACCTCTTCGACATGAGGGACGACCCCGACGTTCGCCAAGCTCCTGTCGCCGCGCAAGGTAAGCGAACGTTCGAACGCCGCGTATCGCTGGATCGTGCTGTCATCTACACGTCGAAGCCACCTCGCGGCAGCTACTACGCCGCCGTGAGCATGCGCGTTAACCCAGCCGGCTTCATCCGTCGGTCGCAGTACCTGATCTTCCTGACCGCGATCGTCCTGGTTGCGGGCGGACTAGCGGAGGAGCGGTGGCGGACGTTGAGTGCGAGTTCGAACGCGACGGAGCCAACAGTGGCGCTGCTACTTGTCATACCAACTTTGCTCCTGGCCTATATCTCACGTGAGGGAGACCATCAGATCTTGGGAGACCTCCTCCGAGTTCCTCGGCTGGTGGTGGCATTCACCGGAGTCGTCTCGTTGGCAGCAGCAGCGGGCTTCGTATTTGGCCTGAAGTGCACGCCTCTCGCGTGGCTCTGGATAGTCGCTGGCGTCTGGTCGTGCGTCGTCTTCGTGTGGCTCCGGTGGGTCACGTATCGCGGCCATGCGGTCGTTCACTCAGTCACGCAGCGCCACGACAAGACCTACACGATCGACATTCTCGAGTTCTCGTAGGGGTCTCGACTGGCCAGTGTGCGCCCCGGCCCAAGCCTCGGGCAGATTGGCACACCCCAAACGCGCCGGTTCATGGAGCGTGATCGTCCGACCCCACTGCGTCGCCGTCATGCATGACAGTTGCGCCCTCACTCCTCCACCGTCGCAAGGGAGGCATCGGGCGGTTCGAGGGAGGCACGCGGGTCACCACCACTGCAGTACTTCTCAGCAGTACGGGCACGAAAGAGGCGCTCCCCGCTGAGCGAAAAGCGCCTCTGACCTGTGGTGGAGCCAAGGGGACTCGAACCCCTAACCCCCTGCTTGCAAAGCAGGTGCGCTACCAATTGCGCCATGGCCCCGACGTGCGGGCTGCGACTACGAGGGTGAGTCGGTCGCCTCGGCCCAGAGGTCCTTCTCGGCCTGCTGGTCCTTGAGCTTCTTCTGCACCGCGGCAGCCCCGACGGCGGTCGCAATGAGGAGCAGGATCTTCTTCATCGGCGGTCCGCCTTCCCTCGCAGAGGAACCCGCGGGGATCGGGATTGGTGGGCCTAACAGGACTTGAACCTGTGGCCTCTTCCTTATCAGGGAAGCGCTCTAACCGTCTGAGCTATAGGCCCGTGAGCCCAATCTCCGCTGCGCCACGGAGGGTGGCGCGAGGCACGAGGTTACATGACAGGTGACCCGCCCACCAAAACGGATACCGCCCACCCTCCGGGACCGGAGGATGGGCGGTTTTCGTATGGCGCGGGGCCGGCTCTCAGTCGTCGGTGAGGGTGAGCTGGAGGCCACCCACGAGGGCCGAGCAGATGTTGTACAGGAACGCCCCGAGGGTGCTCAGCGCGGTCAGCAGGATGACGTCGATGACCCCGACGACGATCGACAGGGACAGCACCCGGCCGAAGCCGAGGAAGTCCATGATGTCGAACGGGTTCTCGGTGTCGTTGAAGATCGTCCCGACCAGGCGGTTGACCTCGGAGAAGACGCCCATGCCCGAGAGGATCATCCACAGCACGGCCACCATGACGACGCCGGCGATGCCGAGGGCGACCGAGATGAGGAACGACATCTTCATCGCCGACCACGGGTCGACGCGCGAGACGGTGAGCTTGACCCGGCGGGCGCGGGCTGCCGTGGCTGCCGTCGTCGCCCCGGACCGCGTGGGTGCCCCGGTCCGTGAGGACGGGGCGTCCGCGCTGCGACTCATCGGACCGGACTCCTGCCCACCGGGGCGGGAGGTGCTCGTCTGACCTGCCGTGCTCACTCGTTACCTCCGCTGGCGTCCGTCTCGTTCTCCGACGACGGTACGGCATCGGTGGCCGGCGAGTCGCCTTCCGCGCCAGGCGTGACCAGATCGGCACCCTGCTCGACGCCTTGCTCGGCACCCAGCTCGGCCTCGACCTCGTCAGCCGTCCGCTCGGGGTTGCGCGCCACGGCCACGACGGAGTCACCGTTGCCCGGGCGGGCGAAGGTCATGCCCTGGGTGTTGCGGCCACGCCGCGTGACCGGGCCCACCGGCATACGCACGATGTTGCCCTTGCCCATGATGACCAGGACCTCGTCCTCCTCGCTCACCGTGAGCGCGCCGACGAGGTCGCCGTTGCGCTCGGTGATCTTGGCGACGGCGACACCGAGGCCGCCGCGACCCTTGGCGTTCCAGTCCGAGGACGGGCTGCGCTTGGCCATGCCGTTCTCGAACACCACGAACACATCGGGGTCCTCGCCCTCGTGGATGACGCTGAGGGACAGCAGCGAGTCGTCGCCACGGAACCGCATACCGGTCACACCGCTGGTCGCGCGACCCATCGGGCGCAGGTTCTCGTCGGTGGCGTGGAACCGCACCGACTGGGCCTTGCGCGACACGAGGAGCAGGTCGTCGGTCTGCGAGGCGAGGTCGGCCGCGACCAGCTCGTCGCCGTCCTTGAGGTTGATGGCGATGAGGCCACCGCTGCGGGGGGAGTCGTAGTCGCCGAGGCGGGTCTTCTTGACCAGGCCGTTCTTCGTGGCGAGCACGAGGTAGGGCTGCTGGGCGTAGTCGCGCACGTCGAGGACCTGCGCGATCTTCTCGTCCGGCTGGAACGCCAGCAGGTTCGCCACGTGCTGGCCCTTGGCGTCCCGACCGGAGTCGGGCAGCTCGTAGGCCTTGACGCGGTAGACCCGGCCGAGGTTGGTGAAGAACAAGAGCCAGTGGTGCGAGGTGGTGGTGAAGAAGTGCTGCACCATGTCGTCGCCGCGCAGCGAGGCACCGCGGACTCCCTTGCCGCCGCGACCCTGCGAGCGGTAGGCGTCGACGCGGGTCCGCTTGGCGTAGCCGCCGCGCGTGATGGTGACGACCACGTCCTCCTCGGGGATGAGGTCCTCCATCGACATGTCGCCGTCGAAGAACTCGATCCGGGTGCGGCGGTCGTCGCCGTACTTGTCGACGATCTCGGCGAGCTCCTCGGACACGATCGTCCGCTGGCGCTCGGGCTTGGCGAGGATGTCCTGGAAGTCGAGGATGAGGGCCTCGAGACGGTCGTGCTCGTCGATGATCTTCTGGCGCTCGAGGGCGGCCAGGCGGCGCAGCTGCATCTCGAGGATGGCGCGAGCCTGGATCTCGTCGATCTCGAGCAGCGCGATCAGGCCGTCGCGGGCCGCCTCGACGGTCTGCGAGCGCCGGATGAGGGCGATGACCTCGTCGAGGGCGTCGAGCGCCTTGAGCAGACCCCGCAGGATGTGGATCTCGTTCTCGGCCTTGCGCAGGCGGAACGCCGTCCGCCGCTGGATGACCTCGATCTGGTGGTCGACCCAGTGCCGGATGAACGCGTCGATCGGCAGCGTGCGCGGCACCCCGTCGACGAGCGCGAGCATGTTGGCGCCGAAGTTCGTCTGGAGCTGGGTGTGCTTGTAGAGGTTGTTGAGCACGACCTTGGCGACGGCGTCGCGTTTGAGCACGACGACCAGGCGCTGTCCGGTGCGGCCGGAGGTCTCGTCGCGGATGTCCGCGATGCCGGAGAGTCGGCCCTCCTTGGTGAGCTCGGCGATCTTCTGCGCGAGCGTGTCGGGGTTCACCTGGTAGGGCAGCTCGGTGACCACGAGGCACTGGCGGCCCTGGATCTCCTCGACCTCGACGACGGCGCGCATGATGATCGAGCCACGGCCCGTGCGGTAGGCCTCCTCGATCCCCTTGCGGCCCAGGATCAGCGCGCCCGTGGGGAAGTCGGGACCACTGATCTTCGAGACGACGGCCGCCTGCACGGCCTCACGGTCGGCCTCGGGGTTGGCCAGGATCCACTGGGCGGCGTCGGCCACCTCGCGCAGGTTGTGCGGCGGGATGTTCGTGGCCATGCCGACGGCGATGCCGGAGCTGCCGTTGACGAGCAGGTTGGGGAACCGGCTCGGCAGGACGGTCGGCTCCTGCGTCTTGCCGTCGTAGTTGTCGCGGAAGTCGACGGTCTCCTCGTGGATGTCGCGGACCATCTCCAGGGCCAGCGGCGCCATCCGGCACTCGGTGTACCGCGGAGCAGCGGCCGGGTCGTCACCCGGCGAGCCGAAGTTGCCCTGGCCGTCGACGAGCGGGTAGCGCAGCGACCAGTCCTGCACGAGACGCACGAGGGCGTCGTAGATCGAGGAGTCACCGTGCGGGTGGTACTGACCCATAACCTCACCGACGACGCGGCTGCACTTGTTGTAGCCGCGGTCGGGCCGGTAGCCACCGTCGTACATGGCGTAGACCACGCGACGGTGCACGGGCTTGAGCCCGTCACGCACGTCGGGCAGCGCGCGGCTGACGATAACCGTCATCGCGTAGTCGATGTAGCTGCGCTGCATCTCGGCGTTGAGGTCAACGGCCTCGGTGCGGTCGTACTCGATCGGGGGCGTGCCGTCAGTCATGAAGATCCTTGCGTATCAACGAGAACAGGTGACGTTCAGAGGGAAGCGGCGAGCGGCTGGGTCCGTGGCCGGCGCTGGCTGGGTCTGGCAGGAGCAGGGAGTGCGCGCAGCGCGCGAGCTGCGGATGGATCGCGCCGGCCATGGATTCCCAGCCGGGAACCGCGGAGGTGAGCAGGCGCCATACCCATCAGATGTCCAGGAACCGGACGTCGCGGGCGTTGCGCTGGATGAAGCCGCGGCGGCTCTCGACGTCCTCACCCATGAGGATCGCGAAGATCTCGTCGGCCGCGGCCGCGTCGTCGAGCGTCACCTGGAGCAGCACGCGGTGGTCGGGATCCATCGTGGTCTCCCACAGCTCCTGGTAGTCCATCTCGCCCAGACCCTTGTAGCGCTGGATGCCCGCGTCCTTCGGCAGGCGCCAGCCCTGGGAGAGCCCAGCCTTGACCATGGCGTCGCGCTCACGGTCGGAGTAGGCGAACTCGTGGGCGTGGTTGCTCCACTTGAGGCGGTAGAGCGGCGGCTGCGCGAGGTAGACGTAGCCCTCCTCGATCAGCGGGCGCATGAACCGGAAGAGCAACGTCAGCAGCAGGGTCCGGATGTGCAGGCCGTCGACATCGGCGTCGGCCATCAGCACGATCTTGTGGTACCGAGCCTTGGTCTTGTCGAAGTCCTCGCCGATGCCGGTGCCGAACGCCGAGATCAGCGCCTGGACCTCGTTGTTGGCGAGCACCTTGTCGATGCGGGCCTTCTCGACGTTGAGGATCTTGCCTCGGATCGGCAGGATCGCCTGGTTGTGCGGGTTGCGACCACGCACCGCCGAGCCACCGGCCGAGTCACCCTCGACGATGAAGACCTCGGAGATCGAGGGGTCCTTGCTCTGGCAGTCACGCAGCTTGCCGGGCAGGCCGCCGGACTCGAGCAGGCCCTTGCGCCGGGTCGCCTCGCGGGCCTTGCGCGCCGCCATGCGGGCGGCCGCGGCCTGGATCGACTTGCGGACGATGTCCTTGCCCTCGTTCGGGTGGGCGCCGAGCCAGTGGCCGAACTCGTCGGTCATGGCCCGCTGGACGAACCCCTTGACCTCGGAGTTGCCGAGCTTGGTCTTGGTCTGGCCCTCGAACTGCGGTTCGCCGAGCTTGACCGACACGACGGCGGTCAGGCCCTCGCGGATGTCGTCGCCGGTGAGGTTCTCGTCCTTGTCCTTGAGGAGGTTCTGCTTGCGCGCGAAGTCGTTGATGAGCTTGGTCATCGCCGCGCGGAAGCCCTCCTCGTGGGTGCCGCCCTCGTGGGTGTTGATCGTGTTGGCGTAGGTGTGGACCGACTCGGAGTACGCGGTCGTCCACTGCATCGCCAGCTCGAGCGAGAGCTGCCGGTCCTTGTCCTCGGACTCGATCGAGATGATCTCGTTGTGGACCGGCTCGGACTTCTTGGACGAGACGAGGTGGGTGACGTAGTCGACCAGCCCGTTGTCGTACTTGTAGCTGATCTTGCGCGGCTTCTTCTCCACGGCGTCGACCACATCGGCGTCCTCGACGTCCTCGGCCGACTCGGGCACGCGCTCGTCGGTGAGGTTGATGGTCAGACCCTTGTTGAGGAAGGCCATCTGCTGGAAGCGGGCGCGGATCGTCTCGAAGTCGTAGGTCGTCGTCTCGAAGATGTCGCCGTCGGCCCAGTAGGTGATGGTCGTGCCCGTGCGGTCCGAGGCCTCCATCTTCTCCAGGGGCGCGGTCGCCTCACCGTGGTCGAAGGAGACCCGGAAGACGTGGCCGAGCTGGTGGACCTCGGCGTCGAGGCGGGTCGACAGGGCGTTGACCACGGAGGAGCCGACGCCGTGCAGGCCACCGGACACCTTGTAGCCGCCGCCGCCGAACTTGCCGCCGGCGTGCAGCTGGGTCAGGACCAGCTCGACCGTCGACATGCCGTACTGGTCGTTGTTGCCGGTGGGGATGCCACGGCCGTTGTCGGCGACGCGGACCCCGCCGTCGGCCAGCAGGGTGACGTCGATGGTGTCGGCGTACCCGGCGAGCGCCTCGTCCACCGCGTTGTCGACGATCTCCCAGACCAGGTGGTGCAGTCCTCGCTCCCCGGTCGAGCCGATGTACATGCCGGGGCGCTTGCGCACCGCCTCGAGGCCCTCGAGGACGGTGATCGCGCTGGCGTCGTAGTCCGCTCCGGCCGGCACCCCTGCGAGCTCGGCCTCGGCCTCGAGGCGGGCTGCCTCCGCCTCGGCGGCGGTGAGGCTCTCGGTCGGCTCCGAGTTGGGGGAGGTGGCGGGGATGTCGTTCGGCGTGCTCTCGTGCGGCGTCTGGTCAGACTCGGACACGGTGCTCCTTCTCCGGTGGGCCAGCTCGCTCGGGGGTCGCCCCGGCACGTCGCTGCGCCCTGCTCATGACACGCGACCAGTCTGGAGGACCAGCTGGCCGCGATTTCACCCGTCAGTCTACCTGTCGGCAGGGTCACGCAGGGCGTCAGGAGGCCCGTGAGCCGTGATCTGACCAAAAAAAGAGGCTGTGTTGGAGTCCCGGTACGTCACCCGGTCCCTGAGAGCCGGATTTCGCCGTTTCCCGACACCCGTCCGCCTCCTACTCGCCGAGGGTCCGCCGGAACAGCTCCCGGACCGGATCCGGTATGCCGTGCTCGGGCAACGCGACCTCCTCACCATCCGGTGGGCACGCCACGTGGTAGGTGAACGCGTCGGGGATGGTGCGTCCGGTCGGGCCCGCGGCGAGGGCGTGCAACCCGTCGTCGGCCAGCAGCCCACGCCACTCGGTGGCATCCGGCTCGGGCAGCTCGGAGAGCGCGACGGTGCGCGCCTGCCGCATCCCGGCGAGGCCACCCGTGCGGCGCACCTGGACGAGCTCGTCACCCCCCGACGGAGCGGGTGAAGGGGTCGGTGCCGGGTCGGGTTGGGGGGCAGGTGCCGGAGCAGGTGCAGGCACCGGTGACCCGTCCTCGGGCGGCGGCGTCGGTGTCGTGGGCGCGCCAGAAACCTGCACGCCCACCTGCGCCCAGGCCTGCTGGACGGCGGCCACCTCGCTGGAGTCGGCGCCATACCGGGCCGTGGCTGCGGCGACCGTGAGGCCGGCGAAGGTCGCGAAGTCGCAGTCGGCGGCGATGCCGTCGCCGGTGAGGGTGTCGAACCAGATCTGGCCCGGTGCCTCCCAGGCGTTGCCACCGATCGCGGTGGCCGCGAGGTAGAAGGCGTGGTTGGGGATGCCGGAGTTGATGTGGACCCCGCCGTTGTCGTCGGTGGTGTCGACGTAGTCGGCCATCGTCGCGGGCTGGGGGTCCTTGCCCAGCTTCGGGTCGTCGTACGCGGTGCCCGGCGCCTTCATCGAGCGCAGCGCCACGCCGTTGACCGCCTCGGTGAACAAGCCGGCCCCGATGAGCCAGTCCGCCTGGTCGGCGGTCTGGCCGGCCGCCCGCTGCCGCACCAACGACCCGAACACGTCGGACACGCTCTCGTTCAGCGCACCGGACTGGCCCTGGTAGGTCAGGCCCGCGGTGAGCTCGGTGACGCCGTGGGTCAGCTCGTGGCCGATGACGTCGACGCTGAGGGTGAACCGGTTGAACACCTCCCCGTCGCCGTCGCCGAAGACCATCTGGGTGCCGTCCCAGAAGGCGTTGTCGTAGTCCTTGCCGTAGTGCACCGTCGCGAGCAGGGGGAGCCCCCGACCGTCGAGCGAGTCGCGGCCGTAGGCCTCGGAGTACAGCGACCAGGTCTGGCCCAGGCCGTCGTACGCCTCGTCGGCGGCGGCGTCGCCGGTGGCCGGCTTACCCTCGTGGCGGACCGTCGCGCCCGGCAGCGTCTCCTGTCCACCGGCGTCGCCGATGACCCGCTGCGGACCGGTGCCGTCGTCCGGAGCCGGCGGGGCCTCTGCCGGGGAGGCCCCTGTGCCCACGGGGGGCGTAGCCGAGGCCCGTCCCTGTCGTCGGGCGCGGTGCTCGACGTCGCGGCGCAGGGTGCGCTCGGCGCAGGCGGCCGCGTGGCCGTCGGCGCCGGCGAGGGCCTGCAGGAGGTAGGGCGGGACGATGCCGCAGCGCGCTGATCCGGACATTTCGCTCATGGACCCATGGTGCTCGGACTCACCGACATCCGCCAGAGGGACGAGGATCGACGTCAGAAGCGGATGACCTGCCGTATGGCGCGTGCTGCCGCGAGCTCGTCCATCGCCTCGTTCACCTGGTCCAGGGCGATCGTCGACGAGACCAGCGCCTCCACCGGGAGCCGTCCCTCCCGCCACCACCGGGCGAACACCGGGATGTCGCGGCTGGGCACGGCCGACCCGAGGTAGCTGCCGATGACGGTCCTCGCCTCGGCCACGAGCTGGAGCGGCGAGACGCTGGCCCGGGCCTCGGGGTGCGGGAGGCCGACGGTGACGGTGCGACCACCGGGAGCCGTGGCGGCGAGGGCAGCTTCGAACGCCCTGGCGTTGCCGGCCGCCTCCACCACGACGTCGGCGCGGACCCCGCTGGACGCCAGCTCGGCCGGGTCCAGCACCCGGGAGGCCCCGAGCTCGAGGGCCTGCTCGCGCTTGGCCGCCACCCCGTCGACGGCGATGACCTCTTCGGTGCCCAGCGCGACCGCGGTGAGCAGCGACGCCATACCGACTCCGCCGAGGCCGACCACGAGCACGGACTGGCCGGGCTCGGGAGGTGCGGCGTTGAGCAGGGCCCCACCGCCGGTGAGCACGGCGCAGCCGAGCACGGCGGCGACGTCGGGTGGCACGTCGTCCTCGACGGCGACCACCGAGCGGGTGTCGACCACGGCGTGGGTCGCGAAGGCAGAGACGCCGAGGTGGTGGTGGACGGGGGAGCCGTCGCGCGACAGCCGGCGGCCACCACCGAGCAGCTCGCCGGCGCCGTTGCTCACCGAACCCGGACCGCACGGCATCCGACCATCAGTGGCGCAGCCGGGGCACTCGCCGCACCGGGGCAGGAAGGTCATGACCACGCGCTGGCCCACCGCCAGGTCCGTGACCTTCGCCCCGAGCGCACGCACCCGACCCGCACCCTCGTGGCCGAGCAGCATCGGGACGGGGCGGCTGCGGTTGCCTTCGACGACGGACAGGTCGGAGTGGCAGACCCCCGCGGCCTCCATCTCGACGAGCACCTCGCCGGCACCGGGGGAGTCGAGCTCGAGGTCCCCGACCGTCAACGGCCTGGTCTGCGCCCACGGCCCGGGCCGCCCGACCTCCTCGAGCACGGCACCGGTGATCCTCATGCTGCTCGCGTCAGGTCGGGGAACCCACTCATGCGCGCGCCAGGACCGCGTCGTCGAGCAGGTCGCGGACCACGGCGGGGATGGGCACGCTGGTGCGGGAGGACCGGTCGATGTAGACGTGGACCCAGTGACCCAGCGCCGCGGGTTCGGTGGCCTCGGCGTCGAACAACCCCAGGGCGTAGGTGATGCTGCTGCGCCCCACCCGCTCGACGCGCACGCCGACCTCGAGGGGACGCGGGTACTCCAGCTCGCGGAAGTAGCGGCATCCCGACTCGGCGACGACCCCGAGCTCGGGCAGCGCCATGACGTCGATCCCGGCACCGGTGATGAGCCAGCCGTTGATCGCCGAGTCGAACAGCTCGTAGTAGACCGCGTTGTTGAGGTGGCCGTACATGTCGTTGTCGGACCACCGGGTCGTCGCAGCGACCACGTGGTCGAAGTGCGCCCGGGTCAACGTGCGCGGGTCCTGCCCCGGGGCGGAGCCCTCGGTGGCAGGGCGGTCAGCGTCGGCCGTCATGCCCCGATCCTAGGCAGCGGTCCGGGTGGCCGCCGGGCGACCACCGGGCGACCACCGGGCGACCACCGGGCGACCACCGGGCGACCACCGGGCGACCGCCGGGCGACCGCCGTCGACCGATACCGGCCGACCCCACCTGACCGGCCCCGGTCGGCCCCGGGTGGCTCAGCCGTAGGTGTCGCGTGGCCCCGGTCCGGTGCTGCGGCGGGGACCCTTCGACCAGGACGGTGCGCTCGGTCCGACGATCTTCAGCGCGGCGACCGTGCCCTTGCCCACCTCACCCTCCAGCCGGCCCATGATCGCGGACTCGAGCAGCTTCAGCTGCGTGGTCCACGCGGTCGAGTCGGCCCGCACGGTCAGGACGCCGAGCTCGAACGTCACCGGGATGCAGTGCTGGGCCACCTCCTCACCGACGATCTGCGGCCAGCGCCCCATCACCGAACCCACCGCCACATCGACCTTCCAGCCCCGGTCGGACAGCAACCGGTCCATCTGGTCACCGAGCAGCAGGGGGTCGCGGCCGTCCCGCGGCGTCTTGTTCGGCACCCCGACCTGACGCCGGCGCATCGGTTTGAGCCCCGGGCGAAGTCCCTTGTCCCGCGCCGACGCCCGCGCTCGCTGCAGGGCCGCGGCCGCAGCGTCCTCCACCGAGCCCGCCGCCTCGCCGGACTCGGTCGCCTCACCCTCGGGACCACCCAGGGGGAGCGCGTCCCCCGGTGCCGCCTCGACGGTGGCGCCCTCAGGGAGGCCGTCGGGGATGTCCCGGCCCGGGTCCTCACTCACGCAGGCTCACCTCACCCAGGCTCACGGCATACGTCCGCCCGGTCAACGTGCTCGGCACGTCGGCGTCCACCGCCGCGGTGATGAGCACCTGCTCGCAGTCGGCCACCATCGCGGCCAGCCGCTCACGGCGGCCCGAGTCCAGCTCGGCGAAGACGTCGTCGAGGATGAGCACCGGGTCGTCGCCGAGGTCGTGCCGCAGCAGCTGGTATGCCGCCAGCTTCAGTCCCAGCGCGAACGACCAGCTCTCGCCGTGGCTGGCGTACCCCTTCGCGGGGAGCTCGCCGAGCGACAGGACGAGGTCGTCGCGGTGGGGGCCGGCCAGTGACATCCCGCGTTCGATCTCGCGGTCGCGCAGCTCGGTCAGGGTCTCGAGGATCTCGGTGCGGAGCTGGTCGATCTCGGGGACCTCGCCCGCGGCGAGCGATGCCGAGGCGGCGTCGCGCAGCGAGCTCTTGTAGGAGACCCGGGCGTCGGACTGGCCCGCGCTCACCTCGTCGTAGGCCTTGGTGAGGTAGGGCCCGAGGTCACGCAGCAGGCGAAGCCGGGCGTAGAGGAGCTGGGACCCGACAGTGGCCAGGTGGTCGTTCCAGATGTCGAGGGTGTGCAGCGCCGAGGCGCGGGCGTCCTCGACCGGCTCGTCCGTGGGCCGGGGCGGCGGCCGGCGCTGTCCACGACGCAGCACCGGCGCGGCAGACTTCAGCAGGGCGTTGCGCTGCTTGAGGATCTTGTCGTAGTCGCCCCGGACGCTGGCCCACCGCGGTTGCCGGGCCACGAGCAGGTCGTCGAGGAACTTGCGGCGCTCGGACGGGTCGCCCTTGACCAGGGCGAGGTCCTCGGGCGCGAAGAGCACCGTGCGCAGGGTGCCCAGCACGTCGCGCGGCCGGCCGGCCGGGGAACGACCGAGCCGCGCCCGGTTGGCGCGACCCGGGTTGAGCTCGAGCTCGACCATGGTCTCGCGCCCGTCGCGGACCACCGCACCTCGGATGACCGCCTGCTCGGCCCCGAACCGCACCAGCGGCTGGTCGGTGGCGACCCGGTGGCTCGACAGCGTCGCGAGGTAGCCGACCGCCTCGACGAGGTTGGTCTTGCCCTGGCCGTTCAGCCCGACCAGCGTCGTCACTCCCGGCTCGAGCGGCAGCTCGGCGGTCGCGTAGCTGCGGAAGTCGGAGACGGTCAGGTGCCGGACGTGCACGATCGGCCGATCAGGTGCTCGGGGTGGGTCAGCTCGACTTCTTCGCCGCGCGCTTGCGGGTCGAACCGGCCGCACCGGTGCGGGTCGAGCCGGTGCCGGAGGAGGGTCCGGCCGCAGCGGCCTTGCGCCCCTTGGCAGCGGCCTTGGCCGCGCTCGCCGACGGCTTCTCCTTGGGAGCGACCTTCGCCGCCACTGCCTTCTCGTGCTTGGGAGCACCGTCGGCGCGCAGCTTCTCGCCCTCGGCGACCGTCATCACCTGGTGCCCTCCGAAGCCACCGCGCAGCGCGGCGACCGCCTGCATCGTGGGGGACTCCTGCTGGCGCGAGGCGAACCGGGAGAACAGCGAGGCCGAGATGACGGGCATGGGCACCGAGTTGGCGATGGCCTCCTCGACGGTCCAGCGGCCCTCACCCGAGTCGGCGGTGTAACCGGAGACGTCGTCGAGGTGCGGGTTCTTCTCCAGGGCGTCGACGAGCAGGTCGAGCAGCCAGGACCGTACGACGGTGCCGCGGGTCCACGCCTTGAAGGCGCCGGGGACGTCGGTGACGATGTCCTTGGCCTCGAGCAGCTCGTAGCCCTCGGCATACGCGGCCATCAGGCCGTACTCGATGCCGTTGTGGACCATCTTCGTGTAGTGACCGGCGCCGACCTTGCCGGCGTGGACGAAGCCCTCCTCGCGGGGGCCCTCCGGACGGAGCGCGTCGAAGATCGGCATGGCCTTCTTCACGTTGGCCGCGGTGCCACCGACCATGAGGCCGTACCCGTTGTCCAGGCCCCAGATGCCGCCGCTGACGCCACAGTCGACGTACCCGATGCCCTTGGCCTTGAGCAGCTTCTCGTTCTCGAAGTCGTCGGTGAAGCGGCTGTTGCCACCGTCGATGACCATGTCGCCCTTGTCGAGCAGGTCGCCGAGCTTGGCGATCGTCTCCCGAGTGGGCGCACCGGCAGGCACCATGACCCACACCGTGCGGGGGGCCTCGAGCTTCTTGACCAGGGCCGCCAGCGTCTTGACGTCGGAGACAGCCGGGTTGTGGTCGAAGCCGACCACCTCGTGGCCCGCGCGGCGGATGCGCTCGCGCATGTTGCCGCCCATCTTGCCGAGGCCGATCAGACCGAGCTGCATGTGACGACGCCTTTCATCAGTGGATCCCGAGTGCGGACGTCAGGCTACGCCCGGGCGAGGTCAGCTCGCGAAGCGGACGGGCATGAGGACGTAGCGGTAGGACGTGTCGGCCTCGCCGTCGACCTCGTCCTGGCCCGAGAGCACCGCGGGCCGCGAGGGCTGGGTGAACGACAAGCGGGAGTAGTCCGTGCCCACCGCGCCGAGGCCGTCGAGCAGGAACTGCGGGTTGAACGCGATCTCGATCTCGGGACCGGTCAGCGTCGACTCGACCGCTTCGGACGCCTGGGCGTCGTCGCCGGTGCCGGCCTCGATCGCGACCTGCCCGTCGGTGAAGCGCAGGCGCACGGGGGTGTTGCGCTCGGCGACCAGGGCCACGCGCTTGACCGCCTCGACGAGCTCCGAGGTCTTGATGACCGCCTCGGTGTCGACGCTCGAGGGGAAGATCGAGGTGACCTTGGGGTACTCGCCGTCGAGCAGCCGGGTGGTCGTGCGGCGCTGGCCGGCCTCGAAGCCGACGAGTCCGTCGCCACCGGCGGAGGAGCCGAGCGCCACCTCGATCGACCCGGAGGCACCGAGCGCCTTGGCCGTCTCGGACAGCGTGCGGGCCGGGACCAGCGCCAGGTGCTGGGCGTCGGTGGCCTCGGGGTTCCAGGTGAGCTCACGCATCGCGAGGCGGTAGCGGTCGGTGGCGAGCAGCGTCATCTTGTCGCCGTCGATCTCCACCCGGACCCCGGTGAGGATCGGCAGGGTGTCACCGCGGTCGGCCGCGATGGCGACCTGGGCCACGGCCTGCGTGAAGACGCTGCCGTCGATGTGACCGCTGGCGGTGGGTGAGATGGGCAGCGTCGGGTAGTCATCGGCCGGCATCTGCATGAGGCTGAACCGGGAGGATCCGCAGGTCACGGCGACCTTGTTGCCGTCGGTGGCGACATCGACCGGCTTGGACGGCAGGTTGCGCGAGATGTCGGCGAGCAGACGGCCGAGGACCAGGACCGTGCCGCTCTCGGCGACGTCGGCCGCGACGGTGATCTTCGCGGAGACCTCGTAGTCGAAGGCCGACAGCGTCAGGGTGCCCTCGTCGTTGGCCTCGATGAGCACTCCAGCCAGGACCGGCACCGGGGGACGAGCGGGCAGCCCTCGGGCCACCCAGGTCACGGCGTCGGCGAGGACCTCACGTTCGACCCGGAACTTCACCGTCGCTACCTGCCCTTCACGTGCGGCCCCGCCGCCTAAACACCAAGAATGTGATTGCGGACTGACCCTAGTGCTCGCGCTGCGGTGGGCCAACCCGGATCGGACATTCGCGAGGTTGTCATTCGATGCCTGGTTGTCGTCCCTCCCTGAGGGTGGTCGGGGCAAGGTTGGTCCTCGGGGCTGGATCTCCAAGTTGAGGGATCTCGTCATCGTTGTAGGGGGTGTGCACTCTGTGGACGGACGCCATCGCCGCAGGTCACAAGGCTGATCGGGCTGTGCACGGCGGGTGGACGCAGCACCGGACCGACACCGTCCGGTTGTGGAGGCCGATCTGTCGTTCACACGGCGTCCACACGACACTCCCGGGCTGTCCCCAGCTCGTCGGAGTGTCGTGCACCGGTTGTCCACAGGTTGTCCACCGGTGTGCAGAAGGCTCATCCGAACAGATGAGGCACGGGCGCTCGCCACACATACCCACAGACTTGTCCACAGGTGTGGACCACGGGGTCTGCGACCCGATTGTCGGCTTTCCCGTGCGGGCGACCGGACTCAACCGTGCTCAGGAGCGCCGGTGGCGGCGTACGTGTCCAGCGCGTGAACGGGCACGCACAGCTGTGGAGGGCCCTGTGGACAACTGGGGACAACCTGAGGACGGCCCGTGGACGACGTCCGTCAGGGGGCAAGGACGAGCCCTCTGGCCATGGTCACCATCGACGTGAACCACGCCTCGCGATCGGACACCGCATCGGGCCCGAGCTGCTCGAACAGCTCGGTGGACAGGGCTCCCATCACGAGCGACCACGCCCCCAACCCAGCCATCAGGGTGCGCGCGTCGACCCCGCTGCCGTCGAAGAACTCTCCACGGACCATCGGTCCCACCGCCTGCTCGGCCAGGGCGGTGTCCCGACCGTCCGGGTCCGCGGGTGCGAGCCGCCCCGTGCGGGTCGCATCGGCGAGCAGCCGGACCAGGAGCACCTGCACCCGCGTGCCCGGCTCGGTGGTGCGCTCGGCCGGCGCCGCGTAGTCCGGGACCGGGGACCCGTAGACGAGGGCGTACTCGTGCGGGTGGGCCAGCGCCCAGGCCCGCATCCCGTGCGCGATGGCGTCCCAGCGCCCCACCAGGTCGTCCTTCGGTATGGCGCCGTGGGCCTGCTCGACCGCGTCACCGAGGGAGGTGTACGCGGCAACGATGAGCAGGGTGAGCAGGTCGTCGCGGTTGGCGACGTAGCGGTAGAGCGCCGAGGAGACCATCCCCAGGTCGCGGGCGATGGCCCGCAGGGACAGCGCTGCGGCGCCGTCGCGGGCCAGGTGGCGGCGTCCTGCCTCGAGGATCTCCTCCTCCAGGGCGGCCCGGTTGCGTGCGCGGATCCCCTGCGGTGCCGCGGTGGCGGTGGCGTCGTCGCTGGTCACAGACCCATCCTCTCAAATCTGCGAGCAGTTGTCACGAATGTGAGCAGTGCTCTTGACTTCACTGCCCACTGCGAGGTCTACTGGTGGAACAGAGAGCAGTGCTCACACTTGAGTCGAAGGAGTTGGTGGTCGTGGCGAGGTACGTGGTCATGGGAGCAGGGGCGGTCGGGCAGAACACCGCGAAGGAGCTGGTCGCAGTCGGCCACGAGGTGCGGCTGGTGTCCCGCTCCGGACGGGGCGGTCACCTCCCGGGGGTCGAGGCGGTCGCTGCCGACGCGACCGACGTGGACCGCGTGACCGAGCTGACCCGCGGGGCGCAGGCCCTGGTGAATGCGCTCAACCCGCCGGACTACTCCGCGTGGGAGCGCGACTGGCCCCCGCTCGCCGCGGCGCTGCTCGGGGCGGCCGAGCGCACCGGCGCCGGACTGGTCGTCGTGGGCAACCTCTACGGGTACGGACGGGTCGACGGCCCGATGACCGAGCAGACCGCGCTGCACCCGAACGGGCACAAGGGAGCCCTGCGGGTGCGGATGTGGCAGGAGGCCCTCGCGGCACAGGACGCCGGACGCGTCCGCGTGACCGAGCTGCGCGCCTCCGACTACACCGGTCCGGGCATCGGTGGCCGCACGAGCATGCTCCAGGAGCTCGTCGTCACCCCCGTGGTCAAGCGCCGCCCGGTGTGGCTGCTCGTCGGGGACCCGGACGCCCCCCACAGCTGGACCGACGTCCGCGACACCGGCCGACTCGCGGCCGTCCTCGCCCAGGACGAGCGGTCCTGGGGACGGGCGTGGCACGTGCCGAGCGCCCCGGCGCGGTCGATGCGGCAGG
The DNA here is from genome assembly GCF_039532215.1 of Pedococcus aerophilus. Classification (NCBI taxonomy): domain Bacteria; kingdom Bacillati; phylum Actinomycetota; class Actinomycetes; order Micrococcales; family Intrasporangiaceae; genus Pedococcus; species Pedococcus aerophilus. The sequence continues at coordinate 2,303,035 of NZ_BAAARN010000001.1, forward strand.
TGGCCGCCGAGGTCGCGGCCCTGGTGGGGCGCGGCGCGCCCGCCGTCCGCGCCATACCGGCTCCGGTCGTGACGGCGATGGGCCTGGCCGTGCCGTTCCTGCGGGAGCTGGCCGAGACTCGGCACCAGTTCGACCGGCCGTTCGTGCTCGACTCGAGCGAGACCGAGCGGGTGTTCGGCATGGCGCCCACCCCGTGGGAGCAGACCCTCGCCGACACCGTGGCCTCCGTGCAGGACCCGGCTGCCGTCCCCGGCGCCGCCGGGAGCGGGATCAGCGCGACTGCTGCTTGATGCGGTTGGTGAGCTCGGTGACCTGGTTGTAGATCGCCCGGCGCTCGGCCATGAGCTGGCGGATCTTCTTGTCGGCGTGCATGACCGTGGTGTGGTCGCGGCCGCCGAACTGCTGGCCGATCTTGGGCAGGGAGAGGTCCGTCAGCTCGCGGCACAGGTACATCGCGATCTGGCGGGCCGTCACCAGGACCCGGGAGCGGGAGGTGCCGCACAGGTCCTCGATGGTCAGGCCGAAGTAGGCAGCCGTCTGCGCCATGATCGTCGCGCTCGTGATCTGGGAGCCCTGCTCGTTGGGGATGAGGTCCTTGAGGACGATCTCGGCCAGGCCCATGTCGACGCTCTGCCGGTTGAGGCTGGCGAACGCGGTGACGCGGATGAGGGCGCCCTCGAGCTCGCGGATGTTGGTCGAGATCCGGCTGGCGATGAACTCGAGCACCTCGTCGGGGGCGCTCATCCGTTCCTGGATGGCCTTCTTGCGCAGGATGGCGATGCGGGTCTCGAGGTCGGGCGGCTGGACGTCGGTGAGCAGACCCCACTCGAATCTGCTGCGCATCCGCTCCTCGAAGCCGCTCAGCAGCTTGGGAGGCAGGTCACTGGTGATGACGACCTGCTTGTTCGCGTTGTGCAGGGTGTTGAACGTGTGGAAGAACTCCTCCTGCGTCTGCACCTTGCCCTGCAGGAACTGGATGTCGTCGATGAGCAGCACGTCGACGTCGCGGTACCGGCGCTGGAAGTTGCTCGCCTTGTCGTCGCGGATGCTGTTGATGAAGTCGTTGGTGAACTCCTCGGAGTTCACGTAGCGCACCTTGACGTGCGGGTAGAGGTTGCGCGCGTAGTGCCCGATCGCGTGCAGCAGGTGGGTCTTGCCCAGCCCGGACTCGCCGTAGACGAACAGCGGGTTGTACGCCTTGGCCGGCGCCTCGGCGACCGCGACCGCTGCCGCGTGGGCGAACCGGTTGCTCGCGCCGATGACGAAGGTGTCGAAGGTGTACTTCGGGTTGAGCCGGGTCGCCGACTCGTCGGTGATGCTCGGGACCTCGTCGCGGGGACGGCGCTGGGCGGCGGCCGGAGCCTGGGCCGCCTGCTCGCCCGAGGGGTCGGGGCGCTCGTCGGGGTCGACCCGGTGCGCCGGCTGGTGCTGCGGCTCGCGCTGGCTCGGGGCCCACCCGTTGCTCTCGAGGTACCCCGGGTCACGGAAGTTCGCGGGGGCGGTCGACTCCCCGAAGCCGGGGTCGCGGAAGTTGGCCGGTGCCTCGCCGTAGCCGCCGCCGTAGGTCGTCCCCCGCGCGTCGCCGCGGTGGTCGCCCCGGCCGTCACGACCATCACGGTGCTGGTCACCGTGCTGCTCGGGCAGGCCAACGGTGTCCTCGACGTAGTGGTCCTCGTCCAGGGACGGGTCGACCGTCACGGCCAGGTGCACCTGGGTGCCGAGCTGGGAGGACAGCGCGCGGGTCACCGCGTCTCGGACCCGCTGCTCGACGACGTCCTTGGTGTAGTCGTTCGGCACCTTGACCAGGGCGGTCCCGTCCAGCAGGCCCGAGAGCCGGGCCAGGGTCAGGAAGGCACGTTCACGGGCGGGGAGCCCGTCGGCGTCGAGGGTGGCGATGGTGTTCTGCCAGATCTGAGCAAAGTCCAGATCGGCGTCACTCACTGATCCCACATCCCTTTCGACGGTGTCCGCGGTCGCTGCCCTGTCGCAGGGTCATGGTGCCTCGTCCACAGAGATATCCACAACCTGTGGGTATGGCGGTGGGACGAGGACGGACGCTAACAAGGTCAAGGCCCGCGGAGCAAGCCGCTCTCCGGAAATTTTGCCGATCCCAGACAAAATCAGTCAATCGCGCGGCGTGTCCACATGGCGGGGTCTGCCCAGCGGTGCTAGAGCGGGGTGGTTCATCCCGTGTGCCGCCGGGGCCGGGCTGGTTTGACCCTGCGGTTGGCGCTCGCGTACCTTGGAGCAGGCCTGTCGGCCGTTTTCGCATGCCCGTGACACCCCGTCGCTGCTCCCTCCAGGAGCTGGTGGCGGCGCGGGTTTCCGATTGCGGCCGTCCTGCCGCCCACCAGCACTCAGCAGGCCAACCGGGCCTGACCAGTAACGGAGAACCTCGTGAGCAAGCGTACTTTCCAGCCGAACAACCGTCGCCGGGCCAAGACCCACGGCTTCCGCCTCCGGATGCGCACCCGTGCGGGTCGCGCCATCCTGTCGGCCCGCCGCGCCAAGGGCCGCACCGAGCTCTCCGCCTGAGGCGGTCCCTGTGCTGCCCGCGGGGCACCGGCTCCGCACGAGCTCGGACTTCACGGCAGCACTCAGGGGCCCCAGGGGAGCCCGAGTCGGCTCCACGCTGATCGTGGTCCACGCAGGACAGACCGACACGCGAGCGGGACAACCGCCGCGGGTCGGTTTTGTCGTCTCCAAGGCCGTCGGTGGCGCCGTCGTCCGCAACCGGACCAAGCGACGCCTCCGTGCCCTCATGGCAGCCCGGGTCGGCACCATCCCGAACGGCACCGACCTCGTCGTCCGCGCGAATCCCGTTGCAGCGCAGGCTGATTCGGCTCAACTGGGCGCCGAGCTCGATCGGGTCCTGCCGAAGGTCCTCGCTCGGGTGGGGGCGAGGCGCCGGTGAGGACCGTCGGCAGACTCGTCACCGCACCGCTGGTCGGACTCATCGTCCTCTACCAGCGGTTCGTCTCCCCGATGCGACCGCAGACCTGCCGGTACTACCCCTCCTGCTCGGCCTATGCCGTCACCGCCCTCCAGCGACACGGACCCCTGAAGGGAACCTGGCTCGCGCTGAAGCGGTTGGGCAGGTGTCACCCCTGGTCGGCCGGGGGTGTCGACCACGTGCCCGAACGGTCCGAGCAGCCTGCACGACCCGCCCAGCCCGCACCCCAGCGGTAGGGCACCAGACCTGCCGGCCGCGCGGCATACGCAACGCACGACCGGTTCCACCGGTGGCACGTCATCCCGACGGGCTACCACCAGATTGAGGACACCATGAGCTTCAGTGATCTGATCTACCCGTTCGAATGGATCGTGGCGTGGATCCTCTACGGGTGGCACTCCCTCTTCGACGCCATCGGCATCCCGCCGGACTCCGGCTTCGCCTGGGTGATGTCGATCATCGGCCTCGTCGTGGTCATGCGTGCAGCGATGATCCCGCTGTTCGTCAAGCAGATCCACGCCTCGCGCCGGATGCAGCTCATCCAGCCCGAGATGCAGAAGATCCAGGCCAAGTACAAGGGCAAGACCGACCCCGACTCCCGTCAGGCCATGACGCAGGAGACGATGGACCTGTACAAGCGGACCGGGACCAACCCGTTCAGCTCGTGCCTGCCGATCCTGCTCCAGTCGCCGTTCTTCTTCGGGTTGTTCCGTGTCCTCAACGGCCTCGAGGGAATTGCCGAGGGTCGCACCAAGCCGATCGGCCCGATCTCGCAGCAGCTCGCCTCGCAGGCCGAGCAGTCGACGCTCTTCGGCGCCCAGCTCTCCGACAAGTTCCTCGGCTCGGGTGACCTGACCGTCCAGATCGTCACGATCATCCTGATCATCCTCATGTCGGCCTCGACGTTCACCACCCAGCGTCAGCTGATGATGAAGAACATGCCGGCCTCGGCGCTGGACAACCCCTTCGCGAAGCAGCAGAAGATGCTGCTCTACCTGATGCCGATCTTCTTCGCCATCTCCGGTGTGAACTTCCCGATCGGTGTGCTGCTCTACTGGCTCACCACCAACGTCTGGTCGATGTGCCAGCAGTTCTACGTCATCCGCAAGATGCCCGCCCCCGGATCGCCGGCGGAGAAGGCCATGCAGGAGCGTCGCGCCAAGCGTGGAAAGCCCGTCGAGGAGTTCACGGTCAAGGGCTTGGACAAGCCCGAGGAGGCTCCCAAGCCCACCGGTGGGCAGCGCCAGCAGCCGTCCCGGAACAAGAAGAAGAAGAAGACGAGCGCCGCAGGCACGGCCAAGCCGGCTGCCGCGAGCTCGCCCGTGCAGGAAACCAAGCCCCAGACCGACAACTGAGAGCGATGACCATGACTGAGCAGCACGACACCGTCGCCGACGAGACCGCCCAGACCGCCGCCGACCCGGCATCGCCGCAGGTCACAGGTGGTGGCGAGGCCGAGGCCACCACCCAGGCACCGGCGTCCGACGCCGCCACCGACGGCGCCGTGGAGGCAGCGTCGGAGACCGACGCCGAGGGCAGCAGCGACGCTGACGCCGCCGGTGCCGCAGGCGCAGGCGCCCGTCGCCGTCCGGCGAAGACCGCCGACCTCGAGCGTGAGGGCGAGGTGGCCGCGGACTTCCTCGAGACGCTGCTCGACATCGCCGACCTCGACGGGGACATCGACGTGGACGTCGACGGAGACCGCGCCGCCGTGAGCATCGTCGACTCGGACGAGGGTCGGGTGCCGCGTCGCCTGGTGGGGACGGACGGCAAGGTGCTCGACGCCCTCCAAGAGCTCACCCGCCTCGCTGTGCAGTCCGCCACGGGTGAGCGCAGCCGACTGATGCTCGACGTGGCCGGCCACCGGGCCGAGCGCCGCGCCGCGCTCGTGACCATCGCCCAGCAGGCCATCGCCGAGGTCAGGGCGAGCGGGCAGCAGGCGTCGCTGGACCCCATGAGCGCCTTCGAGCGCAAGGTCGTCCACGACGAGGTGCTTGCTGCCGGACTCGTCTCCGAGTCCGACGGCGTGGAGCCGCGACGGTTCGTCGTGGTGCTCCCCGGCTGAGAGCAGTCGCGTTTCACGTGAAACGGCACCGTGAGGTGCCACCCCGACGGGCGCAGGACCGGGACACCGGACCTGCGCCCGTCGTGCATTTCCCGCGGGCACAGCGGTCCATCTACGCTGGTCCGCGAGCGGCTGCGCGGTGCGGTCGACCCGACTCGAGGTGATGATGTCCGACCAGAGCCCGACCCCAGGATCCGAGGCGCCCCTGCTGCCTCCCGCGGCGCCGGAGACGGCCGCTGCGGTGTTCGGTGAGCGGATGTCGATGGCGACCACGTTCGCCACGGTGCTGGCGGACACCGGGGTCTCGCACGGCCTGATCGGCCCACGGGAGGTGCCGATCCTCTGGGAGCGCCACATCCTCAACTGTGCGGTGGCGCACGAGGCGTTCCCCGAGGACGCCGAGATCGTCGACGTCGGCTCGGGCGCCGGCCTCCCCGGCCTTGCCCTGGCGATCGCGCGACCCGACCTGCACCTGCACCTCGTCGAACCGATGCTGCGACGCACGACCTGGTTGACCGACACGATCGGCGTCCTGGGGCTGACCAACGCCACGGTCCACCGCGGCAGGGCCGAGGAGTTCGACGGCGTGCTCAGCGTGGAGTGGGCCACGGCCCGTGCGGTGGCCCGGATCGACAAGCTGGCGCGGTGGACCTTCCCCCTGCTGGCCGAGGGCGGGACCCTGGTCGCCCTCAAGGGCCGCAGCGCCCAGGACGAGCTTGATGCGACTGCCCCCACACTGCGCAAGCTCGGGATGACCGCCTCCGAGGTGGTGACCTACGGTGCGGAGATCCTCGAGGTCCCGACCGTGACGATGCAGCTGACCATCCGCCCGCGTCCGGTGCCGGCGAAGGCGAAGGCGAAGCGCGCGGCCAAGGCGCGCACGAAGGGCACAGGGAGTGGTGGCAGCGCACGCTCGTGACGGTCACGCCACCCGGCAACGTGAGTCGGCCCCGTGCTGTCGGCAGTCGTGCGGCACGCGTTTGTGACGGTGGCCCCGCGTAGGGTTGGATGATGCCCATGGCCAATGAGGTGACCGCGTGACCACAGCAGCGTTGCAGCTGAACCGGGGACTGGGGTGGCCCCAACGTCAGGCGGGACCCACGGGCGCGGTGGGATGGCCCTTCACGGCCGAGGCCGACGCGGGAGCTCAAGCTCTCGACGCCCCCCGCGACGAAGACGAGGCAGCTGTTTCACGTGAAACGCAGACCTCGGGCGCTGAGGCTTCGGTGATTGCGGCGCCGGGCACTCAAGGTGGTGCGAGTGCGTTTGAGCACGATGTTTCACGGGAAACCTCGGTGCCAGATGACGTCCCCTCCGATGAGGAGCCTGAAGCCGCCACGGGTCACGTGGGCGATGCTGCTGCTGCCGAGGAAGCGTTGGCGGCCGTCGTTTCACGTGAAACTGAGCAGCGGGAAGAGATCGCGTCGTCCTTGCCGCAGGCGGATCACGACACGCCCTTGGCCCGCGCCGTCGCGGACGACGCCCGCAAGCGGATCGCGCTGACTGGTCGGGTGTTCCCCAAGCCGACCGCAACCCGGGTGCTCACCGTGGCGAACCAGAAGGGTGGTGTCGGCAAGACCACGACGACCGTGAACATCGCCGCCGCCCTGGCGCAGGCTGGTCTCACTGTCCTCGTCATCGACATCGACCCGCAGGGCAATGCGAGCACTGCGCTGGGGATCGACCACCACGCCGAGGTGCCGAGCATCTACGACGTGCTCGTCGAGGGGACGCCGATGGCTGACGTCGTCCAGGAGTGCCCGGACATCCCGGGCCTCTGGTGCGCCCCTGCGACCATCGACCTCGCCGGTGCCGAGATCGAGCTGGTGTCGCTGGTGGCACGCGAGACGCGGCTGCAGCGCGCGATCGCCGCCTACCTGACGACGGTGAGCACGCAGGACCGCCCCGCCCCGGACTACGTGCTCATCGACTGCCCCCCGAGCCTGGGGCTCCTCACCGTCAACGCGTTCGTGGCTGCCCAAGAAGTCTTCATCCCGATCCAGTGCGAGTACTACGCGCTCGAGGGGTTGTCGCAGCTGCTCAAGAACATCGAGCTCATCCGGAACCACCTCAACCCCACCCTGCACGTGTCGACCATCTTGCTCACCATGTATGACGGACGCACCCGCTTGTCGGCGCAGGTGGCCGAAGAGGTGCGCAGCCACTTCCCCGAGCAGGTCCTGCGCAACACCGTGCCACGGTCGGTCCGGATCTCCGAGGCCCCGAGCCACGGGCAGACCGTGATGACCTACGACCCCAACTCCAGCGGGGCGCTGTCCTACCTCGGTGCGGCAGCCGAGCTCGCCGACCGCGGGGCTGCCGGCCCCGACTCCCCGTCCACCCCTGCGCAGAACTGACAAGGAACCTCCACATGAGCGAGAAGCGTCGCGCCCTCGGCCGGGGCCTGGGTGCCCTCATCCCCAACGCCCCGACGTCGCCGGCCTCGAGCCGCCCGGTCGATGTGTTCTTCCAGGACCAGCGGCCGACCCAGGTGCTGGACCGCGCCCAGGACCGCACCCAGGAGGAGGCCGCCCCCGGCACCGGTGGGGAGCCGGCCTCTGGGGAGCAGCAGGACAACGTAGGCACCGATGACCACGGGTCGGGTTCCGACCGGGTCGGCGACCAGCAGGGCGGCCAGGAGGGTCGGGACGCCACCGGTGAGCATGATGCCACCGGGAGCGACTCTGCTGCGACGGACTCGAACGCGACGGACGCGAACGCAACGGACGCAACGGCAGAGCCCGTGGCCGCCGCGGTCCCCGCCGAGGTCAAAGACGGCCGTGGCCTGGCTCCGGTGCCGGGGGCGTCCTACGGCGACCTGCCGGTGGGCTCGATCCGCCCGAACCCCAAGCAGCCCCGCTCGGTGTTCGACGAGGACGACATGGCCGAGCTGGTCCACTCGATCAGCGAGATCGGCGTGCTCCAGCCCATCGTCGTGCGGCCCATTCCCGCAGGTCAGGGGCCTGACGACCTCGACAACGCTCCAGAGGGCGTCATCTACGAGCTCATCATGGGTGAGCGTCGCTGGAGGGCGTCGCAGGAGGCAGGCAAGGCCACCGTGCCGGCCATCGTCAAGGAGACCGACGACGACGACCTGCTGCGCGACGCCCTGCTGGAGAACCTGCACCGAAGTCAGCTCAACGCCCTGGAGGAGGCGGCGGCCTACCAGCAGCTCCTTGAGGACTTCGGGTGCACCCACGACGAGCTCGCCGGGCGGATCGGCCGCTCCCGCCCCCAGATCTCCAACACCCTGCGGCTGCTCAAGCTCCCGCCGCTGGTCGCTCGCCGCGTCGCCGCCGGCGTGCTGTCGGCCGGCCACGCCCGGGCGCTGCTCTCGCTCGACGACGGCGCCAGCATGGAGCGCCTCGCCCAGCGCATCGTGGCCGAGGGGCTCTCCGTCCGCAGCGTCGAGGAGATCGTCGCGCTCGGCGGGGACCAGGAGCGGACCAAGCCGCGCCGTCCCCGCGCCGGTGCCCGCCACCCCCAGCTCGACGACCTGGCGGCTCGACTGTCCGACCGGTTCGACACGCGGGTCAACATCGCGCTGGGTCAGCGCAAGGGCAAGCTCACGGTGGAGTTCGCGTCGGTCGAGGACCTCAACCGCATCGTCGACATGTTGGGCGTCGACCGCCGCGCCTGAGGGGCGTCTCGCGTGGTTTCACGGGAAACATCCCGTCGACCGCGCTGTGCACAGACCAGACATGAAACGACGAATCCCCTTGCTCTGCAAGGGGATTCGTCGTTCTCGGAGTTGCTGGGACGAGCCGTCTCAGCGGTGCGCGGCGAGGTAGGCCCGCAGGTCCCCGAGGTGCAGCACGCCGGTCTTGGCGGTGTCGTCGTCGCCCAGGTAGAGGCGCTGCAGGCTGACGAGCACGGCCTCGGCGAGGGTGTCGCGGAAGGCAGGGTCGGCGAGCCGGGCCGCGTCGTCCGGGTGCGAAAGGTACCCGGCCTCGATGCGGACCGCGGGCATGGTGGTCTGCTGGAGCAGGCTCCACGAGCGACCGTGCGAACGGCAGTTGGCCAGACCCGTGCGTGCGACGATCTCGCGCAGCACGAGATCGGCGAGGTGCTCACCGATCGCGGACCACGAGGTCGTGCGGTCACGGCCGAAGAAGAAGGTGGCCACCCCGCTGGCGTCGGCAGCATCGTGGGAGTCGGCGTGCAGCGAGAGCAGCAGGTCGGCGCCGGCGGTGTTGGCGATGGCGGCCCGCTCCTCCTCGGTGGGGCAGGTGTGCTCGGTGCGCGTGTAGACGACGGACACACCGATCGCGGTCAGGCGACCCTCGATGCGTCGGGCCAGGTCCATGACGAGGTCGGACTCGACGAGCCCGTTGGCCGCGGCACCGGTGTTGTCACCGCCATGACCGGGGTCGAGGACCACGGTACGGCCGCTGAGGTTGTGCCCGGAGCGACGGACGCGCTCACGCTCGCGCAGCACGTTGGCCGAGCCGCCGGAGACCGATCGGCGCAGGTCGTCGAACGCCCGCAGCGTCTCCGGACCCACCGATCCGTCCCCCGGCAGGCCGTAGGCCCGCTGGAAGCTGCGCACGGCACGCTCCGTCTCGGGCCCGAAGCGGCCGTCGACGCGTCCGGAGGCGAAGCCGAGGGTGTTGAGGCGCTCCTGGAGGGCGACGACGTCCTCGCCGCGCTGCAGGTGGCCGGGCGTGTGGACGAGGATGCGGTCCCCGAGGGACCAGCGAGCCCCGTCGATGGCGCCGAACGTCTCCACGCCGACGACACCGTCGACGATGAGGCCCTTGTGCTGCTGGAAGGCGCGCACGGCGCGGAGCAGCCCCTCGTCATACACCTCGGGGTCGGCGGCGTCCGCGAGGAGTGAGGTGAGCTCGGGGAGGTCGTCCGAGGCGAGGGAGGCGAGCCGGGTGCGCACGTCGAGCACCGCGGGACCGCGGCTCCCGAGGCCCAGCAGGCCGTACTTGCTGTCGGACACGCAGCCTCCTCGCAGAGGGGTTCAGGACCTCGACGAGGTCAGCATCGGTGCAGGTCAGGAGTGGTCTGCCGAGGCAGGCGCGATGTCCTGCCGCAGCCGGCGGGACGGGGTGGAGCGTTGGTGACCGGGGCGCTCGTGGCGCTTGGGGGCCAGGACCCTGGGTCGGTGGTGCAGGGACCGACTCTAGGTGAGCCGGGGGGCTCGATCCAACCGAAACGGCCGGAACTGCCGCCGGGAACGCCGGTGCCGGCCGGCCCCGTCAGGGGCAGGCCGACACCATGACGACTCAGGTGGTCGACTCAGCCGAGGTAGTCGGCGAGCTCGCGGACGAGCTTGGGCTTGGGCATGGCGCCGACGAGGGTCTTGACGACCTCACCGTTGACGTAGACGTTGAGCGTCGGGATGCCGGTGATGCCGTAGCGGCTGCTCACCGCGAGGTTCTCGTCGGTGTTGAGCTTGACGATGTCGATCTTGTCGGCGTGCGCGACGGCCAGCTCCTCGAGGACCGGGGCGACGGCGCGGCACGGGCCGCACCAGGGCGCCCAGAAGTCCACCAGGACCGGCTTGTCGTTCTGGAGGACGTCTGCCTCGAAGGTGGCGTCCGTGGTGTCCTTGATGGCTCCCACTCGGGGGCTCCTTTCGGTGGTGCTGCGGTTGGGGGAGGGGTCGTGCGGTCGGTCAGTGGGTGAGCGCGGGCTGCTCGATGAGGGCCGCGTCCGCGTCAGGGGCGCCGGCGTGGTCGCGGTCGGCCAGGAAGCGCTCGGCGTCCAGCGCCGCGGCACAGCCGGAGCCGGCTGCGGTGATGGCCTGGCGGTAGGTGTGGTCGACGAGGTCGCCGGCAGCGAAGACACCGGGCAGGTTGGTGAGGGTGGTACGGCCCTGGACCAGCACGTAGCCCTCGTCGTCGAGCTCGACGACGTCCTTGACCAGCTCGTTGCGCGGGTCGTGGCCGATGGCGACGAACAGCCCGGTCACGGGCAGCTCACGGGTCTCCCCGGTCTCGGTGTCGCGCAGGGTGACGCCGGTGAGCTTGGCGTCACCGTGGATCGCGTCGACCGCGGAGTTCCAGGCGAACTTGATCTTGTCGTTGGACAGCGCGCGCTCGGCCATGATCTTGGAGGCGCGAAGCTCGTCGCGACGGTGCACGATCGTCACCGACCTGGCGAACTTGGTGAGGAAGGTGGCCTCCTCGACGGCGGAGTCGCCACCGCCGACGACGGCGATGTCCTGGTCGCGGAAGAAGAACCCGTCGCAGGTCGCGCACCACGAGACGCCGTGGCCGGACAGGCGCTTCTCGTCGGGCAGGCCGAGCTCGCGGTAGGCGGAGCCCATGGCGAGGATCACCGCGTGCGCTCGGTAGGTGTTGCCCTCGGCGTCGACGACGGTCTTGACCTCACCCTCGAGGTCCAGGGACTCGACGTCGTCGGTGATGATCTCGGCACCGAAGCGCTCGGCCTGGGCCCGCATGTTCTCCATGAGGTCGGGGCCCATGATGCCGTCGCGGAACCCGGGGAAGTTCTCCACCTCGGTGGTGTTCATCAGCGCGCCACCTGCGGTGACGGCGCCCTCGAAGAGCAGCGGGGCGAGGTTGGCGCGGGCGGCGTAGACGGCGGCGGTGTAGCCCGCCGGGCCGGAGCCGATGATGATCAGACTACGGATGGCGTCAGGTGCGGTCGTGCTCACGCGAGTACAGCCCCTTGTGGTCGGGAAGGAGGTTCACCGCTACATACGGTGCTGATGTCTGCAACCGATCGTAGGGCCTGAATGTTCCGCACCGGGACGCGGCAGGCCGCGCGGGCGAGGGGATTCGGGCCATGGAGGCGCTGCTCAGCCCAGCGGGAGGGGGCCGGCCATGATCGCGGCGTGGGTGGCGTCGCAGTCGGGTGCCACGGCATACACGCTCTGGCCCGTGTCGCTGCTCACCACGGCGACCACCGCGGGGGTTCCGTCGTAGGTGCCGACGTCACCGGTGACGGGCATCCACGTGGCCACGCCCAGCGCGGTGAGGCACTCGCGCAGCCCCTTCTCGGTGGTCGCGGCTGGACCGGCCGAGCTGTCGGTGCCTGCGCCGGCGCCGTACGCCCGGTCGAGGGTGCCGCGAGCCTGCGTGGTGAGCTTCGTAGAGGTGTAGGCGGTGCCGCTGTGGGCGACCTGGACACGGCCGGTGCCGCTGGCCGCCCGGTTGCCGCTGTCCGGGGCCACCTCGGCCTTGGATCCTGCGGCGGTGTCGGCATTGGATGCGTTGTTGTCGCTGCTGCTCAGGGAGGCGACCACGCCACCCGGGCCGGTGCCGAGCACGGCGGGGACCCCGAGGGCCACGGCAGCCACGGCGGCGGCAGCCAGGCCGATCTTGGGCCACGACGGCCCGGATGGCCACGACCGCTGACGACGGAGCGGGACGACCCGGCCCGCACCGTCGCGGTCGCCCTCGGAGCCCGGCCCGGACGCGGCCTCCGAGCGGGACAGCTGCTCGGCGGCGATCGAGGCGTTGATGCGGTCCACGAGGTCGGCGGGCATCGGCCCCGGGTCGCCCAGCCCGGCCAGCAGCGCGCGGACGCCGGTCGGGTCGTCGTGGTCCTCCGGTCGTCCCGGGGGCACGGGCGGGGTGGTCACCACGATCTCCTCCGGTCGGGTCGGGCCGCGACGACGCGGCGTAGGGGGTGTGAAGGTCGGCGGGGTGGGGCGGCGCCCGCGATGCAGGCACGACGGCTCCATGGGTACGACGTCACGGCTGCCCCGATCGTTCCCGCAGCATGGCCGCCATGGCCTCCCGGCCACGGCTGCAGCGGGACTTCACGGTGCCCTCGGCGACCTCGAGGACGGCGGCCGCCTCGAGCACCGACAAGCCGTGCATGTCGACGAGGACCAGGGCCAGCCGTTGGCCCTCGGGCAGGCGTTCGAGGGCCTCGCGGACGTCGAGCCGGGTGTCGACCGAGGCTTGGGCGTCACGCTTGTCGGCGAGGTCGTGCTCGGGCAGCGGTGACGTGGGCTTGTCGCGGCGCAGGCGGTCGAGGCACGCGTTGACGACGATGCGGTGGAGCCAGGTGGTCACCGCGGCGTCACCGCGGTAGGACCCGGCGCGGCGGAACGCCGAGATGAAGGCGTCCTGGACGCAGTCGGCGGCGAGCTCGGGGTTGCGGGTCGTGCGCAGGGCCACCGCCCACATGCGGTCGCGGTGCCGTCGGAACAGCTCACCGAACGCGTCGGGGTCCCCGTCGACGTGCCGGCGCAGCAGCTCCCGGTCGTCCAGGTCGCGCAGCGAGGTGGTGGCCATGGGAGGTGGTGGTCCGCCGCACGCGGCTCAGCGGACCGTGACCTCGGCGAGGGTCGCGCGGAACCGGCCGTCACCGACCTGCGACACCGAGGTGAACCAGACGATGACGTACTGGCCGTCGACCGCGGTGCCCTTGACCGTGACGTCACCGTCCTTGCCCTTGGACGTGCCCAGCTCGCCCGCGTTGTCGAGGGTGCGGTCCTTGCCGACGTAGACCGTGACGTCGGAGGGGTCGGGGAGCACGAGGTCGACCTCGGACACCTTGCGGACCTGGCCGAGGTCGATCCGGACGCCGACACCCTTCTTCAGCCCGCCGAGGTTGGCGCTGGCGTACCCCTCCGAGCTCCAGAAGGTGCCGGTCTTGCCGTCGAAGACCCGCGGGGCCTCGCCGTTGCGCTCGGCGTTGTCACCCTCGGGGTCGAAGCCGGTGGCGCTGAGGATCGCGAAGTCCTCGCCGCCGGCCTCTGTCGTGGCGGACTCGGTCGGGGCCGGGGTCTCGTCGGGGGTGACCGTGGTGGCCGGACCGGTCACGGTCACCGTGTCGGAGGGGGTGTCGAAGCCGAGGTTGGTCCCCGAACCGATCTTCGTCACGCCCCAGTAGCCCAGGGCCATGACGACCACGAGGAAGCCCGCGACGATGGCGAGCACGGTGCGGGACTGGTCGCGGGTGGTCTGCGCGGTCTCCTGCGGCAGCATCGGCAGCGGCGGGTCGAGCGGGGTGGAGTCCTCGACCAGCGCCTCGTCGAGGCTGATCCGGCGGGCGTCGGCACGCTCGGCAGCGGCTTCCTTGGCCGCCTTGCGGTCGGCGGCCTTGTCGGCCGCGGCCTTGGCGAACGACCCCACCTTGTGCGCGGCGGCACCCGCGGCCTGGCCGGCGGCCGTGCCTGCGGCACCGAGGGCGGAGCCCACCGCTGCCCCGGCGGCGCCGGCAGCTCCGGGTCCACCTGCCGCGCCTGCAGGCTGGGTGCGCTGGTCGCCGGGGGCGGCGAACACCTGGGTGTCCTGGTCGTATGGCGCGGCGCCGCCGCTGGCACCAGCGGCACCCTGCGCGGGGTCCTCGGCACGGTCCGGGGCGTTGCCCTGCGTGCGGCCCGCGGGGCCGTCACCCGGACCATCGCCCACCGGGAGGGCGATGGTCCGGTCGACGCCGTCGTCCACGGCACGCGTCGAGCTGCCACCGAGGCCGACGACCTGGGTGGGGGCCCAGGGGGCGATCTGCGAGGCGAAGTCGCCGGGGCTGAGCGGACCCTGGTCGTCGTTGAGGGTCAGCCGGCACAGGGCGTCGAGGTCCCCGGGGACACCCGCGGCGATCTCGGACGGCGCCGCCACACCACCGACGACGCGCGGGGCGTTCTCCAGGCCCGGCACGGGGGTGGGCAGCGGCCAGCGACTGGTGAGCGCGGCATACGTCAGGGCCACCACTCCCACGGCGTCGAGGCGGGCGGCGCTCGCGGAGTCGAGGTCGTCGTCGGAGTCCATCGCGGCGGCGGTGGCGACGCCGCGGACCTTGATCGTGCCGTCGGGGGCGCGCAGGACCGAGTGCGGGGTGAGTCGGAGGTGGTGCAGGCCGCGCGACCGGGCTGCCTCCAGACCGGTCGCGGTCTCGCCGGCGATGCGGCGGGCCTCCTCGGCGGGCAGGCCGCCCTGCTCGAGGACCTGGGCGAGGGTGTGGGCCTCGGCGATGGCTTCCTCGACGTAGAACGCGGTCCCGTCAGAGCGGCCGACGTCGAGCACGCGGACCAGCCGGTGGTTGTCGAGGCCCGCGGCGCGGCGGGCGGCGTCGAGGGTCGCCGGGGCGTGCGCGTCGTCCTCGCCGAAGCAGACCACGACGACATCGCGCTCGAGGGTGGTGTCGTGGGCCGACCAGCGCTCGGCGTGCGGCAGCTTCTCCAGCCTGCGCTGCACGGCGTACCTTCCGCCCAGCACCGTCGAAGGGCCGACCCCGTGCACGCTGCCTCCTCCTGGTTCGCCGCTGTGGTCGCGGGCCCGGGGGTCGATCAGGTCGCCGGTCCGGTCGCCGCTGCGCTGCGCTGTCATCCTAGGGTCTGCGTCCCGCATCAGTGGCGAGGACGCAACCGACGCACCACGGGGTCGAGGAGCTGTCCGACCTCCTCGACGCGCATCACGTGGGCGAGGCCGAAGACGGACGCGAGGTAGACGACCGCGCCGAGCGACAGCTCGAGCAGCGCCCCGACCCACGTCTCCGCATCGACCCCGCTCCGGGCGAGCAGCCAGAGCACGGCGAGCGTGGGCAGGGCGGCCAGGACCGAGGCCAGGACCAACCGGACGTAGACGCGGACGGTCGACCGCAGCCGCAGGGAGCCGAGCCGTCGTCGCAGCAGCCAGAACCCGACCAGCGCGGCGGCGAGGTTGCTCAGGGTCTGCCCGATGCCGACGATCACGCCGGCCCGCTCGGGCGCGGCGGCCAGGGCCAGCAGGTTCACTGCCGAGGCGACGACCGTGACGAGCACCTGGAGGCGGAACGGCGTCCGGGCGTCCTCGTAGGCGTAGAACACCCGCTGCACGAGGTAGAACCAGCCGAACGGGACCAGGCCGACCATCATCGCGACCATCACTCCGGAGATCGCCAGGGTCTGCTCGTGGCTGTTGCCGGGGAAGGCGACCCGGACGGCCTGGGGGCCGAGGACGGCCGCTGCGACGGTGACGGGGAGCAGGAGGACGGCCGGCATGCGCAGCCCGCGGCCGAGGTCGGAGACGACCGCGCGGTCGTCCCCGCGGTGCGCGGCCTGCGAGAGCCGGGTGAACAGCGCCGTCACCAGGGACACCGTGATCAGCGAGTGCGGGAGCATGAAGAGAAGGAAGGCGAGGCCGTACGCCGTGACGCCGGCACCGACGAGGTTGCGGCTCTCCAGCAGGTCGTTGGCCCGCGTCATCACCTTGGACGTGACGACGAACCCGAGCTGGCTCACCGCGACGGCGGCGAAGGTCCACACCGCCACCTTCGAGGCGCTGCGCAGTCCGACGCCGCGGAACCCCCAGACCGGGCGGTAGCGGAAGCCGATGCGGCGCAGCGGGAGCCACAGCGCCATCGCCTGCGCGACGACGCCGAGGGTCGCGGTGCCGGCGAGGAGCCAGACCATCGGACCGGTCCAGTCGGCGACGGCGATCTCCTCGCCGTGCACGAGGCGGAACGCCACGATGCCGACGATGCCGACGACGTTGGCCAGTGCGGGAGCCCACATGTATGCCGCGAAGTGGCCGCGGGCGTTGAGCACCTGTCCCAGGAGCGTGTAGAGCCCGTAGAAGAACACCTGCGGAAGGCAGATGAGGGCGAACGCGGTGGCCAGGCCCAGGGTGGGGGAGTCCCAGCCCTGCGAGAACAGCCGGACGAGCAGCGGAGCGGCAGCGGTGACGACGAGCGTGGCGCCGAGCAGGAGCGCGAGCGACAGGGTGATCAGCCGGTTGACGAACTCGGTGCCGCCATCAGAGTCGGCCGAGGCCTTGGTGATCTGCGGGACGAGCACCGCGTTGAGCACGCCGCCGGCCAGCAGCAGGTAGAACTGGTTGGGCAGCGTGTTGGCGACCTGGAAGGTGTCGGCGGCGATGCCGATGCCGAGCGCAGAGGCCAGCAGCGACGCCCGCGCGAAGCCGAGCAGCCGGGAGACGATGGTGCCGGCGGCCATCACGGCGCTGGAGCGGGCCAGGCTGCTCTCGGTGGCGGGTGCTTCGGTGCGGCGGGACGGCTGGTCGCCGTCCTGCGAGGTCTCACTCACCCGCGTGCCTCCACGGTCTGGGGGTCGGCACCACGGTCGGGGCCGCGGTCGGTGCGGCTCGGTCGTCGCCGGACCGTGCGCACGATACCGAGGACGATGACGAGGGCTGCGACCCCACCCAGGACGAGGTAGACCCAGTTGCCCGTGGGCGTGACCCGCACCTGGACGTCGGCACCCTGGCCGACGACGGTGCCGTCGGGCGTGGTGAGGGTGGTGCGCAGCGGCACCAGCCCGGCGGCGAGCGCGGTGACGCTGACGTTGACCGTGGCCCGGCTGCGCGGCCCGATCCGCAGGACGGAGGGCTGGCTGTCGATCTGGAGCCGGGGGTTGGACGCCTCGACGGTGAGCTTGACGTCCTCCACGGGCACGTCGAGGTCGTTGGTCACCGTGATCTGGAGGCGGCCGGAGTCGGCGAGGAAGTTGATGGTGCCCGCGCTGACCTTGACGGCCGTGGTGGTCTGCTTCGTGGCGGCGCCCACCCGGCCGCTCAGGGTGTTCCAGGCGGTGGGGGCCGATCGCCAGCGCGTCGAGACGAGCTGCTCGGCGGCCCGCGTCCAGGTGCGGGCGAACTCGTCGCCGTCGTCACGGATCTGGGCCACGCCGCGCACCGTCCGCAGGGTCTGCTCGAGCGCGGCGATCCGTGAGCTGGTGAGCACCGGCTTGCTCCCCGTGGTCGCCGGAGCGGTGGGGCGGGTGACCGGTGCGGCCTGGGTCGTGGCCGTCCGGCGGGCCTCCGCGAGCTGGGTCGACGTCGTCGACGGCGTCAGCCACGGCAGCGACTGGACGGTGTCGAAGAACCGGCGGGTCGCCTCGGGGTCGGGGTTGAACGAGCGGGGGGCGACCACGAAGACCGAGCGGCCGGAGGTGCCCGGCAGCTCCCCGAGCAGGGCGGCGGAGTCGGCGATGAACTGCTGCGTGCTGAGGACCGACTCCTGCGCCGAGGTCGTGCGGCCGAGCAGCGAGCTGAGTGAGTCGTCGTAGGCCAGCAGCGGCAGCCCGGTGGTGCTCCGCTGCGCGGCCCCCGGGGTCAGGCCGGTCAGCCCGGACGGCAGGGCGCTGCTCGAGGCCACCTGGCCGGCGAGGGACGGCACACGGAAGAGCTGGCGCAGCCCGGTCTCGGCGCGCGCCGTGTAGGTGCCGTCGGCCGGCCAGGCGATGTCGGCCCTGCCCCCGAGGGCCTCGGCCACGTCGGCGGAGCGGTCGACGAGGTCGCGGACCAGCCCGGTCGCCCCCGCCTGGCCGACGACCGCGCCGAGGTCGGCATCGGTGTCCGGGAGCACCCAGGGCGTGTGGCGGCGGGCCTGGGCGGTGATGCGCTCCTCCGTGGCCGTCCGCAGCGCGAGCTCCTGCGTCCCGGTGGCCCCGGCGTCGATGGGGTCGGGCAGCAGGGCCGGGGTGAGGCTCGGGTCCAGGGCCCAGGTCACCGGGGCGTCCTGGGTGGCGTCGAGCACCCGCGCCACCCGCGACGAGCCGTCCAGCGCAGATGTCCACGCGGCCTCGCGCTCTGTGCCACCGGCCCCGAAGAGGTTCGGGTCGGGGTCGAGCGTCAGGGGCACGGCCCACGAGATCGCCAGCGGTTGGTACTGCTTGATCCGCTGGTAGCCCGCGAAAGTCCGCACCACGCTGTCGGCCGACTCAACGCTGAGCGGTATGGCGCCGTACGTCGCCTCCGCGCGGCGGGACGCGACGCCGGTCATGCTGATCCGGAAGCCGGCCGCGGTGCCGGGGGCGATGGTGCCCTTGAGCCGGGTCGACCCGATGACCTCGCCCTGCGCCGGGGTGGTCTCGGTCGCCCAGGTGCGGACCGCCTCCCGGGTGTTGTCCATGCTGCCAGCGACCACCCGCACGGTCGGGCGGGCCAGGGGTGTGGTGCCGTCGTTGCGCACCGTCCCGGTGATGACCAGCGGCTGACCGGGGGCGACGACAGCAGGGCTGACGCCGGTCAGCTGGACGACGGCGCGGGCGTCCGCGGCGGCGACCGACGGCCGCTCGGCGGTGGTGGCCGCGGTGGTCGTCGTGGCCTTCGCGACCGAGGTGGAGGCGACGGCGGAGGGTGCGGCGGCCGTGGCGGTGAGGGAGGCGGCGGCGGTGGCGGTGGCTGTGGGGGCGGTGAGCGCCGCGGGCAGCACCAGGGCTGCCGCGGCGAGCACGCGGCATACCGGGACGCGCACCATCACCCGTCTCCGGCCAGACGGTGCCAGGCCTGCCTGGCGATGCGACGCTCGTTCGGGAAGGTCAGGTGCTCGTGGGCCTCGCGCAGCGGGAGCCAGGCCACGTCGACGGCCTCGTGGTCGGGGTCGTTCTCGATGGTGAGCCGGCCGCCGGTGGCCTCGAGGAGGTAGTGGTGCACGAACTTGTGCACGCGGTGGTCGCTCGTGGCGAACCAGTAGTCGATGGTGCCGAGCTCGGTGAGGACGCGGCCCTCGATGCCGGTCTCCTCGGCGACCTCGCGCTCGGCGGTCTCGGGGAGGGTCTCGTCGTTCTCGCGGTGACCCTTGGGCAGGCACCACTCGATGCGTCCCGCGCGGTTGCGGCGCGCGATGACGGCGATGCGGGCGACGCCGTCGTGGACGTCGACGACGATGCCACCGGCGGAGCGTTCCTCGACCGCGGGCAGGCGCGCGCGGCTGGGGCCCAGCCGTTCGGGATCGCGCGCGGGGGAGGTCACCCGGTCACTCTAACGAGCGCCTAGGCTTGTCCCTCGTGTCCACCGCTGATCCCCGCGAGCCGAAGGCCGGCGCTCTCGCCGCCCCGCCGGAGCTGCTGCGGGCGGCGACCGCCCACCTCGCCCCCGTGGTGCCCCTGCTCACCGAGCTCGGTGACCTGTTCGCCGCCGCCGGTCACGAGCTGGCCCTCGTCGGCGGCCCGGTACGCGACGCGTTCCTCGGGCGCGTCTCGCCCGACCTCGACTTCACGACGAGCGCCTCGCCGGACGAGTCGCTCGCGGTGCTGAAGCCGTGGGCCGACGCCCACTGGGACATGGGGCGCGAGTTCGGGACGGTCGGCGTGCGCCGCGGCGAGCACACCATCGAGGTGACGACGTACCGCGCCGACGCCTACGACGGGCAGACCCGCAAGCCCGTCGTGGCCTTCGGCGACAACCTCGAGGACGACCTGGTCCGCCGGGACTTCACGGTCAACGCGATGGCGCTGCGGCTGCCGTCGATGGAGTTCGTCGACCCGCACGACGGACTCACCGACCTCGCGGCGCGACGGCTGCGGACCCCCGGGACGCCCGAGGTGTCGTTCGGCGACGACCCGCTGCGGATGATGCGGGCGGCCCGGTTCGCCGCGCAGCTCGGGGTGTCGGTGGCCCCCGAGGTGCGCTCGGCGATGGAGCAGATGGCGCCCTCGATCGGGATCGTGTCGGCCGAGCGGGTGCGTGACGAGCTGGTCAAGCTGCTGCTCGCCCCGACACCCCGACCCGGCCTGCGGCTGCTCGTCGAGACCGGCCTGGCCGACCACGTCCTGCCCGAGCTGCCGGCGCTCAAGCTCGAGATCGACGAGCACCACCGCCACAAGGACGTCTACGAGCACTCCCTCACGGTGCTCGACCAGGCCATCGCGCTCGAGGGCCCGGCCGACGGGGACGCCGCGTCGGTGCCCGGACCCGACCTGTGGCTGCGCCTCGCGGCCCTGCTGCACGACATCGGCAAGCCGGCGACCCGGCGGTTCGAGGACGGCGGCGGGGTGTCCTTCCACCACCACGAGGTCGTGGGCGCCAAGCTCGCCGCCAAGCGGCTCAAGGCGCTGCGGTTCGACAAGGACACGGTGAAGGCGGTTGCCCGGCTCACCGAGCTGCACCTGCGGTTCCACGGGTACGGCGACGGCCAGTGGACCGACTCGGCCGTGCGCCGCTACATCACCGACGCCGGACCGCTGCTGCCCCGCCTGCACCGGCTGACCCGCTCGGACTCCACCACCCGCAACGCCCGCAAGGCCGCCCGGCTGTCTCGGACCTACGACGACCTCGAGGTCCGGATCGCCGCGCTGCAGGAGGCCGAGGAGCTGGCGGCGGTGCGGCCGGAGCTCAACGGCAACGAGATCGCCGAGGTCCTCGGCATCCGCCCCGGGCCGGTGCTGGGTCGCGCCTACTCGTTCCTGCTCGAGGTGCGCCTCGACCGGGGCCCGATCGGGCGTGACGCCGCTGCCGCTGCGCTGAGGGAGTGGTGGGCCCAGCAGCCGGAGTCGACCGACCCGACCTGACACGGGCTGCCTGAACACTCATCGGTGCTGGCCAGGCTGCCTGGGGGCGCCCGGCGCGCCTTGGGCACGATTGCTCGCGATTGTGCCTCGTTGGCTACTCTGGCCACCGTGTCCAGTGTTCAGCGCGCTCCCGGGGATGACGATCCAGTCACCCCCGACGACGACGTGCTCGAACCCGCGGCGGAGACGTCTGCTGAGACCCCGCCCGAGGACGTGACCAGCCTCGACGCGCAGTCCACCTCGGACGCGAACCGCAAGGGCCGTGCCAACGGCCTCGTCGAGGTACGGCACTGGCCGATCCCCGTGCTCATGCTCGTCGACGTCGCGATCCTCGTCGTCATCCTCGTGCTGCTCGCCATGAGCCGGTACGAGCAGAAGGCCTCCATCGTCAACCGCGAGGGCCTTGGCCTGGCCCTGCTGCTCGGCGCCTGCGTCTACCTCGCCACCTACTCGATGCTCGTCGCCCGCCGCTGCCGGTGGGGCACCCAGGACGAGGTCGTCGGCCTCGCCGTGGTCGCCATCTTCCTGATGTCCTCGATGAGCGCGGCCTCGATCCTCACCCATCCCGCCATGCTCCCGCTCTCGGTCGCGGTCACCGCTGCACCGTGCGCGGCGTGCGGGTGGTTGGTCCTCCGGTATGTCGCGGTGCAGTACCACCGCGCGCGCAAGCGCCGTCAGGGCCGGGCCGGTCGACGGGCCCTGGTCGTCGGCGCCGGGTGGGGTGGTCGCCAGGCCATCGCGATGATGCTCGACGACGCGGGCAGCGTGCTGCACCCCGTCGGCCTCGTCGACGACGACTCCGGCAAGCGCCACCTCGGCATCTCCGGCATCCGCGTCCAGGGTCGCATCGAGGACCTCCCCGAGCTCGCCCGCCGCCTCGGTGCCGAGGTCGTCCTGCTCGCCGTGCCCTCTGCGTCGCCCGGGCTGGTGCAGCGTGTCATCGACCTGACCAACCAGGCCGGGGCCGATCTGCTGGTGCTCCCCTCCCTCGACGAGATGCTCTCGACCCAGGGGGTCTCCGGTCCCACCCGCGAGGGCATCCCCGGTGGGGTCCGCATCGACCTGCCGCGCCAGGCGTTCCGCCCCGTCCTGCTCGACGACCTGCTCGGCCGCGGTGCCGTCGAGATCGACGCCGAGGCCATCGCGTCCTACCTGCGCGACAAGGTCGTCCTCGTCACCGGCGCCGGTGGCTCGATCGGGTCGCAGCTCTGCCGCGAGATCGTGCAGTACCAGCCCGCCCGCCTCGTCATGACCGACCGCGACGACAGCCTCCTGCACGCGGTCCAGCTGTCCGTCGACGGCCGCGGCATGCTCGACTCCGAGGACCTGGTGCTGGGCGACCTGCGCACCCCGGGGTTCATCTCCGACCTCATCGGCCGGCACCGACCGGACGTCGTCTTCCACGCGGCGGCCGTCAAGCACCTCACCCTGGCCGAGCGGTATGCGTCGGAGGCCTTCCTGACGAACGTCGCCGCGACGAGCGACCTGCTCGCCACCTGCGTCGAGCAGGGGGTCAGCCGCTTCGTCAACATCTCGACGGACAAGGCCGCCGACCCCGCGAGCGTCCTCGGGTTCAGCAAGCGGATCACCGAGCGCCTCACCGCCTCCTTCGGCGTCAAGGCCGGCCCGTCGGCGCGCTACATCTCCGTGCGCTTCGGCAACGTCCTCGGGTCCCGGGGTTCGGCGCTGACCACGTTCGCCGCCCAGCTCGCGGCCGGGCGCCCGCTGACCATCACCTCCGCGGAGATGACCCGCTACTTCATGACCGTCCACGAGGCCTCGCAGCTCGTGCTGCAGGCGGCGGTCCACGGGCGCAGCGGTGAGGGCCTGATCCTCGACATGGGCAAGCCGCACAACATCGAGCAGCTCGCCCGTCGCTTCGCGGCGCTGCAGGGCTTCCCTCCCCCGACCGTCGTCTACACCGGGGTGCGTCCCGGCGAGAAGATGACCGAGCGCACCCTGGCCAGCGACGAGCCCGACCACCGCCCGTTCCACGACCTCGTCACCCACGTGGGCATGCCGCTCATGCCCGACGACGTCCTGGTCGACATCGACCGGGTGCGGCGCGAGCTGGGCCTGGGCCGCTTCATCGACCTGCACGCCTGGCTCAAGGTCGTCGCGTACGCCGCCGAGCCCGTCTCCCTGTCGCCCGGCTCCGTCTCCAGCGGCCGGGCATGACCCCAGCCCTCGCCTGGGCCCTGGTCACCTGCACGGCGCTCTCGGTGCTCGTCGTGCGCGGGACCCTGCCGCTGCTGCGTCGGCACAGCGTCGTCGACATCCCCGCAGACCGGTCGCTGCACGTCGTCCCCACGCCACGCGGTGGTGGGCTCGGCGTCGTCGCCGCGGTGCTCGGTGCCGTCCTGCTCGTCGCGGCGATCCACCCGGACGCCGTCAAGGGACGGGTCGACGAGCTCTTCCTCGTGCTGCTGCCGGTCATCGGCTTCGGCGCCGTCGGCTTCGCCGACGACCTGTGGTCACTGTCGGTCCGCATCCGCCTGCTGGTGCAGGGCGCGCTCGGCCTGGTCTGGAGCCTGTCGGCCATCGCCGTCACCGGCGACGGGGTCGCGTGGGTGCCCTTCGTCCTCCTGGGCACCATCGCGATGGTCAACATCACCAACTTCATGGACGGCGTCAACGGCCTCATCTCCGGCCACGCCGTCGTGGCCGGCCTCTGGTACGCCGTCGCCGGCGTCCACTACGACGTGCCGGCCGTCGCGGTCCTCGCTGTCGGTGTCGCAGCCGGCGGACTCGGCTTCCTGCCCTTCAACCTGCCCACCGCCAAGGTCTTCCTCGGCGACATCGGCTCGTACGCGCTGGGGGCCGCCTGGGCGGTGCTCGCCTCGTGGCTCGTGCTGCTGCCGGTGCCCACCGAGGTGGCGCTGGCACCGCTGTTCATCCTCGTCCTGGACGCCGGGGTCACCCTCGTCCGGCGGATGTCGCACGGTGACCGGGTCTTCGAACCGCACCGCCTGCACGTCTACCAGCGGGTCGCCCACGCCGGCTGGCCGCACATGGCGGTGTCGGGGATGGTCGCCGCGGCGACCGCGCTCGCCTGCCTGCTCGCCGTCCCCGCGATGCTCGGCGCCTCGCGCCCGACCCGCGGCGCCATCCTCGTCGCCGACGTCGTCCTCGCTCTCGCGTACCTGGGGCTGCCCCGGTTCGTCGGTGGGTCGGCGCGGTGGGGCGCGGCCCGTGGTGCCGTGCCGCTCGAGGTCGTGACGACGGACGGTGTGGCGCCCGGCGCCATACCTCCCGCCGCGTCCCCGGTCGCGGACCCGGCGCCGCCGACAGCCACGGACACAGCCCTGGCCGCGGACGTCGACCGGCCCCTGCAGGAACCCACGTCGTGAGGATCCTGCTGCTCACGCACTACTACGCCCCCGAGGGTGGCGCCCCGCAGCAGCGGTGGGGCGCGCTGGCCGAGCACTTCCTCGCCGCCGGGCACGAGCTGACCGTCATCGCCCCCGCTCCGCACTACCCGCACGGGAGCCTGTTGCCCGAGCACGCCGCCATGGCTCCCGGGGCGGTGCACTCCGGCCCGCACGGCGAGACCGTGCACCGGGTCGCCTTCCGGGGGTACGCCGGGGACGTCGGGTCGAGGTTCGTCGACCAGGTCGTCGCAGCACGGGCCGCGGTCCGGACCGCGCGCACCACTGCTGCCGGGTCGCGGCCGCAGGTCGTCGTCGCGACGGTGCCGTCCCTGCCGATGCTCTGGGCCGGGCGCCGGGTCGCGGCCCGCCTCGGGGTGCCGGTCGTGGCCGAGATGCGCGACGCGTGGCCGGACCTGCTCACCGTGGCCGACGAGTGGGACGCGGTCTCCGCGGGACGGGGGCGCCAGGCGGTGCGCCGTGTCTCCCGTGGCGGGCTGGCCGGGGTCGGCCGGGCCACGACCTACGAGCAGCGCCGGGCCGACGCCGTCGTGACGACCACCGACACGTTCGCCCAGGTACTGCGGGACCGCGGCCTCGGGCGGGTCCACGTCGTGCGCAACGGCGCCCACCCCGTCCCCGGCTATGACGGCCACACCCCTCGCGACGCCGCGGACGGCACCCTCAACGTGCTCTATGCCGGGACGATGGGCCGGGCCCAGGGTCTCGCGACTGCGGTGCAGGCCGCCGCCCTTGCCGGTGGCCGCGGCACGCGCGTCCGCCTGCGGCTCGTCGGTGACGGCGCCGACCGCGCCCAGCTCGTCGCGCTCGCGGCTGCTGAACGCGTCGAGGTCGAGTTCGTCGAACCGGTCCCGCGCGCAGCCATGGGCGAGCACTACGCCTGGTGCGACACGGTGCTGGTCAGCCTGCGGCCGTGGCCCGCGCTGGAGCTGACCGTTCCCTCCAAGCTGTACGAGGCGATGGCCCTCGGCGTCCACGTCACCGGTTCGGTGGCGGGCGAGGCGGCCGACATCATCACCGGGTCGCACGTCGGCCACGTCGCGACACCGGGCGATCCGGCCGCGCTGGCCGAGGTCTGGGAGTCGGTGGCCGCTGACCGCAGCCTCCTCGACCCGGGGACCGACGGCATCGCGTGGGTCGGCGAGCACGCCGAGGACTCGCGCCTCGCCGCCGACTACCTCGAGATCCTCGACGGCGTGGTGACCGGCCGTGGCTGACCGCACCACCCGCGCCGGTGGGGTGGATACCCTGCGCAACCTCGGGATCCTCGTCGTCATGCTCCGCAGGCACGCCCAGGACGACCCCGCGCGCCTCGCCGTGCAGGGCATGCGGCGGATGCCGCCACGCGTCCGCCGACCGGTCGCCCGGGCGCTCGCCCGCGCCGCGAGGCCGGCTGCGGCCAGTCCGCTCCAGGCCCTCGGCAGCTACCTCGCCGACCGCCCTGAGGACGCCCGCCGTGTGCTGCGGGACCTGCCCGCCTCGACGCTCGGGGGCAGCCGCATCGCCTCCGAGCTCGCCGTGCAGCTCGACCTCGACGTCCCGCCGGGCGCCGGTGCCGTATTGCGATCGCGCGCGCTGTGGCGTCGCGGCGACCTCACCGCCGCCATCGCGCTGCTCGAGGCCGCGCCCGGCCGGGCCGCCCGTCGCCAGGCCCAGCGCCTCGCCTCCGAGCTGGCCACGATGCGTCCCGGCTACGCCGTGCCGGTGCGGTGGTCCTCCTCGTCGCACGTCGATGCCAGCCCAGTCACGGACCGCGGTGACCGCACGGACCCCGGTGACTTCACGATCGCGGCGCCGGCCGGTGGTGTGGCTCCGCGCCATACGGGTGGGGAGCGGTCGGGGGCACCACGGGCCCTGCACCTGCTCACCAACTCGTTGCCATGGACGCAGTCGGGTTATGCGCTGCGGTCCCACTCGATCCTGCGCGCGCAGGCCGGGCTGGGGATCGGCGTCCGTGCGGTGACCCGGCTGGGCTACCCCGTCAACGTCGGGCTCCCGTGGGCATCGAGCAGCGATGTCGTGGACGGCGTGCCGTACCACCGGCTGCTGCCGCGCCGGATGTCCGCGACGTCGGAGGGGCGCCTCGAGCAGACCGCGGAGCTGTTGAGGTTCCACGTGGAACAGTTCGCGCCGACCGTGCTGCACACCACCACCCACTTCCCGAACGCGCTCGTCGCGCGGGCGGTTGCGGGGGCGGCCGGTCTGCCGTGGGTCTACGAGGCGCGCGGCCAGCTCGAGAAGACCTGGCTCGCATCCCGGCCCGCCGACCAGCGCGACGAGGGGGCGGCGAGCGAACGGTTCAGGCTCTGGCACGCCAAGGAGACCGAGGTCGCCGTCGCTGCCGACCACGTCGTCGTGCTGTCGGAGGTGATGCGCGACGACCTCGTCCAGCGCGGGGTGCAGCCCAGTCGCATCACCGTCGTGCCGAACGCCGTCGACGCCGGCCTGCTCGAAGGACGCACGACCCCGCGCGAGGGACGTCGGGCGCTCGGCCTCCCCGAGGAGGGCCGGTGGGTCGGGACGGTGTCCTCGCTCGTCGACTACGAGGGGCTCGACGTGCTGCTGCACGCCGTCCGCCGGCTGCGCGACGAGGGGCTCGACGTGCGATGCGCGATCGCCGGCGACGGCATCTCGCGCCCGTCGCTGCAGCAGCTCGTCACCACTCTCGGCCTCGACGACGTCGTGGTGATGCCGGGCCGGGTCAGCCGCGCCGAGGCGGCACGGTGGCACCGCGCCCTCGACGTCTTCGTCGTCCCGCGTCGCGACACCCTCGTCTGCCGGACCGTCACCCCGCTGAAGCCGATCGAGGCGATGGCGGCGGGACGCCCGGTCGTGGCCAGCGACCTGCCCGCACTGGCCGAGATCGTCGCCGGACCGGGCAGCGGACTGCTCGCGACGCCGGACGATGCCGGTGCGCTGGCGGGTAGACTCCACGGGCTGCTCGAGGACGACTCCCTGTGGCAGCAGCTGGCCGCCGGAGGCCGGGAGTTCGCCGCGACGCGGACCTGGCAGGCCATGGCCGCCCGCTACCACGATATCTACGAGACCCTGGGGAGCAGACCGTGAGCGAACGGGCTCGCACCCTCTCACCCCTCGACGGGGTGGACGACGTCCAGCTGGAGGTCGTCGACATCAGCGGCCTCAAGCCGGTCGGCCAGCGCGTCTCGCTCGGCGCGTACGTCCACCAGCTGTGGAAGCGCCGCTACTTCATCTGGGCCGACTCGCGGGCGCGGGCCTTCGCCGGCAACCGCGACACCCTGCTCGGCCGCTTCTGGCTGGTCGGCAAGCCGGTCCTGGACGGCTTCACGTACTTCCTGATCTTCGGCGTCCTGCTCGGCACCGCGCGAGGGGTCGAGAACTACATCGGCTTCCTGCTCATCGGCGTCTTCATGTTCTCGTTCACCTCGGGGTCGCTCAACGGCGGCGCCACGGTCATGATCGCGGGCAAGAACCTCATCCGTGCGTTCTCGTTCCCCCGGGCCTCGATCCCGCTGGCCCTGGCGCTGCGCCAGGCGATCTCGATGTTCCCCGTGGTCATCACGATGCTCATCATGATCATGGTCATCCCGCCGCACGCGAAGGTGACCTGGCTGTGGGCGTTGTTCCCCCTGGTCTTCCTGCTCCAGCTCTCCTTCAACACCGGCCTGATCCTGTATGCCGCGCGGCTCACCAGTGCCCTGCCCGACCTGCGGATGATCATCGGGTTCGCCTCGCGCTTCTGGATGTACGGGTCCGGGGTCATGTACTCGATCGAGCGCTGGGTGACCCACCCGAAGGCGCTCGCCGCGATGGAGCTCAACCCCGCGTTCTGCGTGCTGGAGATCAGCCGCGACCTGCTGCTCTACGGCGTCATGCCCGACATCAAGCTGTGGCTGACGCTGACCGCGTGGGCCGTCGTGACGCCGATCCTGGGGTTCCTGTACTTCTGGCAGGGCGAGGAGGAGTACGGCCGTGAGTGACACCCACCTCGAGGAGGTCTCCACCGCCGACGTCGACAACGACGGCCAGAGCCCTCCCGACGCCGACCAAGGGCCCAAGAAGGGCATCGAGGTGCCGCTCGGTCCCCCCACGGTCGTGGTCCAGCGCCTCTCGGTCCACTACCGCGTCGCCAGCAAGGAGCGCGAGAGCCAGGACGCGACCCGGGCCCAGCGCGCCGCCCGCCGCATCGGCTGGGACCGCACGGTCACCGTCAAGGCCGTCGACGACGTGTCCTTCGTGGCCCGCGCCGGTGAGGCGATCGGCGTCGTCGGCCACAACGGCTCCGGCAAGAGCACCCTGCTGCGCGTGATGGCCGGGCTCGAGACCCCCACGAAGGGCCGGGTCCTGGCCCACTCCACTCCGTCCTTCCTCGGGGTGAACGCCGCCCTCATGCCCGAGCTGTCCGGCATGGAGAACGTCCGCCTCGGGCTGCTGGCCATGGGGATGACGCCCAAGGAGGTCCGCGAGGCGATCCCCGACGTCGTCGAGCTCGCCGGGATCGGTCGCTCCGTCCACCTGCCGATGAAGACGTACTCCTCCGGCATGGGTGCCCGCCTGCGCTTCGCCATCTCGGCCGCGGCACGTCCGGAGATCCTGCTCATCGACGAGGCGCTCGCGACGGGCGATGCGGCCTCCAAGGAGCGCAGCGAGGCCCGGATGGCCCAGATCCGCGAGCAGGCGGGAACGATCTTCCTCGTCTCCCACGCGGCCCAGACCATCGAGGAGATGTGCACCCGGGCGATCTGGCTGCACCAGGGCGAGATGGTGCTCGACGGTCCCGCCTACGAGACCGCCCGCGCCTACCGCTGGTGGGCCTGGAACATCGCCAAGGGTGAGACGGCCAAGGCCGACGTCCTGCTCGAGGCCGCCCGGGCCCAGCTGCGTGCGACCGTGGTCCAGCCCGAGGACACCAGCACCGACCAACACCTTTCACGACACTCGTCGAGAAACTGACGGAAGAGAACTTCTTGACCCTGCGCATCATGACCATCTACGGCACCCGCCCGGAGGCCATCAAGGTCGCCCCCGTCATCAAGGCCCTCGAGGCCCACCCGGACTTCGAGTCCGTGACGGTCGTGACGGGTCAGCACCGCGAGATGCTCGACCAGGTCAACGAGATCTTCGGGATCGTCCCCGACCACGACCTCGACGTGTTCGCGCACGGCCAGACCCTCAACGGCCTGATGGCCAAGGTGTTCGACCGGCTCGACCCCGTGCTCGTCGACGTGGCTCCCGACGCCGTGATCGTCCAGGGCGACACCTCCACCGTGGCCGCGGCCTCGATCGCGGCGTTCTACCGCCGCATCCCGGTCGTGCACATCGAGGCCGGCCTGCGCAGCGGCGACATCAACTCGCCATTCCCCGAGGAGGCCAACCGCAAGCTGACGAGCCAGACGACGGCCCTGCACCTCGCGCCGACCTCCACGTCGCAGGCGAACCTCCTGCGCGAGGCGATCGACCCGGCCACCGTCGCGGTCACCGGCAACACCGTCATCGACGCGCTCCTGCACACGGTCAAGCAGGACCTCGCCTTCACCGACCCGCGGCTCGCCGAGGTCGAGGCGTCCGGTCGTCCGGTCCTGCTCGTCACCACCCACCGCCGCGAGAACTGGGGCGGTGCCATGGAGGGTGTCGGCCGTGCCCTGCGCCGCCTGGCCGAGGCGTACCCCGACTTCCACGTCATCCTCCCCGTGCACCGCAACCCGATCGTGCGCGAGGCCGTGCTGCCGCAGATCGAGGGCCTGCCGAACGTGCTCGTCACCGAGCCGATGGCGTACGGCGAGTTCACCCGCCTGATGGGCCTGTCGACGATCGTCCTCACCGACTCCGGCGGCGTGCAGGAGGAGGCTCCGTCCCTCGGCAAGCCGGTACTCGTCATGCGCGACAACACCGAGCGCCCCGAGGCGGTCTCCGCCGGCACCGTGAAGCTCATCGGCACCGACGAGGAGCGCATCGTCGCCGAGGTGTCGCGGCTGGTCGACGACCCCGCCGCATACGAGGCGATGTCCCAGGCGGTCAACCCGTATGGCGACGGGCTGGCCGCCGACCGCTCGGTCGCGGCGATCGCCGCGCTGTTCGGGATCGGCGAGCGGCTGCCCGAGTTCACCCCGAGGTAGTCGACGGTGCTGCTCCGCGACCGCCTGCGCGCAGTGCCGCGGCGACGATGGCTGCCGGCCGTCGTGGTGCTCGCCGTGGTCACGGGCACGGCCGGAGCGGTCGTGGCCTGGCCTGACGACGAGTCCGCGATGGGTCGGCGGGCGGCTCCGTCGGCGACCGCGACGGCCACGCGACCGGAGGCGCCGGCGATCGAGCCGAGGGGACCGGTGTCGGCGGCGTCCAACGGGTTCGAGGCCAAGTCGCTGGCCGCCGCGGGCTGGCGGGTGTCCGGCACCGGTGCCGCCTCGATCGAGACCGGCGACGAGGCCCGGAACGGTCGGCGTGCGCTGAGTCTGGAGGCACCCCGTGAGGCGTCGCGCCCGACCCGCGTACGCCTCGCGCGGATACCGGTCGGGCAGGGGCTCGCCTGCGACGTCGGCGCCTGGGCGCGCGACGTCACGCGGGAGCAGCGCCTGGAGGTCGCCTTCCTCGGAGCCGACGGGAGCCCGGTCGGCGGGGAGCCCGCAGCGACCGGGACCTCGGACCCCTCCGGTAGTGCGGACCCCTCCGGGACCTCGGCCACCGTGGCGACCGCGACCACCGGCTCGCCGGTGTGGAGCCGGGCCACCGTCAGGGCCACGTCGCCGCGCGGGACGACGCAGCTGCAGGTGACGATCACCGCGGGGGCCGGGTCGAGCGGGCACTGGGACGACGTCGACGTCACCTGCCCCCTGCTCCCCGACGCCGGGTTCGAGCGAGCCGGTGACCGGCCCGAGCAGCCCCGGGGATGGTCGGTCGTGGCCGGCGAGGGCACGAGCGCGCGACGGGTGCAGGCTCCTGATGGTGGTGGGCACCTCCTCGAGGTCCGCGACGGATCCGCGACCGCGGGCGTCGTGGTGCGCAGCCAGCCGACCCCGGTGCCGCCCGGTTTGGAGGTCACGGTCTCGGCACGGGTCCGGCTGTCGGAGGGTCGCCAGCAGGTCGTCGTCAGGTTCCTCGACGCCGCCCGACGGCCCCTTGGCCACCTCGCCCGACTCCCCGTCGACACCGCGCCCGGCCAGTGGGAGCTGTGGTCCGCCCCGGTGTCGGTGCCCTCAGGTGCGCGCTGGGCCACGGTCGAGGTGGCGAGCGACCCGGCGAGCGATGCTGAGGGTGGTGACACGGGTGGCGCTGCGGGTGGTGGTGCCAGCGTCGGCTCGTGGGACGACGTCGCCGTGAGCCCGGTGACGCCTGCCTCCCGTCCCATCCAGGCGGCCGAAGCGGTGTCCGGGCTGAGCGGCTACCTCAACACGAACACCTCCGGGACCACCGTCGTGGACGGGCGCACGCTGCTCTACACCGTCGTGTCCGGCGATCCGGCCGAGCTGCAGGTGGCCGACCTCGAGACGGGCCGGCTGCTCGACCTGCACGTGCTTCCCGGGGCTGCGGCTGCGTGGGCGGTGGTGACCTCTCCGGACCAGCGGTCGGTCTACCTGGGTGGCGCCTCGGGGCACCTCCTGCGGTACGACCCGGTGGCCCGCTCGCTCACCGACCTCGGCCGGGCGACGACCCAGGCGCAGGTCGTCTTCGGTCTGGCCGTCGGTGCGGACGGCCGGGTCTGGGGTGGCAGCTACCCGGGCGGGGAGCTGTGGGTGCACGACCCTCGACGCAAGGGCTTCACGACCATCGCCCCCCTGCGGGGCGGTCACGAGTACGCGAGGTCGCTGGCCATCGAGGGCCAGACGCTCTACGTCGGCACCGGCTCGGTCAACCCGTCCATCATCAGCATCGACCTGCGGGACCCCGCCGAGCGGCAGGAGATCGCGTTGCCGGGCGCACCGCGCTCCGGGTTCGTGACCGAGCTGCGTTCGTACGGTCGGCTCCTGGCCGCGAAGCTCCCCGACGGCGCGCGGGGCGTCTACGACCTCGAGCGCTCCACGTGGGACACCCCGGTCTCCAAGGACGCCACCGGACGACAGCTGGCGCAGTCGCCGTCCACCGTCCCCACGGGGCAGCCGTTCTACTACTTCAGCAACGGGCTCCTGTGGCGGGTCCACCCCGACCGTGCGGACGCGACGGCCAAGGTCCCGGTGGCGAGGACGTCCATCCCGCCGGGTCGCGACCGGTTCGTCGTCCGGGCGACGCTCGACGGCACGACGTCGGACTGGCTGGTGTCCTACGACGGGTCGCGTTCCGTGGTCGCCATCGACGTGGGCGCGCTCGCGGACGGGACGGACGGGGCTGACGGGCAGGACCTCCCGCAGGCCCGGTGGCTGCGCACGACCCTGGCCCTCGACCCGCAGACGCTGCGGATCAAGTCGTTGGGCGCAGGCGCTGACGGGGTGCTCTGGGCCGGCGGGTTCGGCGGGGCGAGCCTGAGCAGCCTCGACACCAACCGCCCCGCAGCGGCCCTCACCCCCCGGGTGGGTGGCGTCGACACCGGTGCCGCGCTGCTCGGCTTCGGGGAGGTGGAGGGCCTGGCCTCGAGCGGACCGTACGAGTTCTTCGGGACCTACACGGGCGCGCGGATCTTCCGGTTCGACACCCGGCAGCCGTGGGTGGACGGGAAGAACCCGGCCCCGGTCGCCCACCTCGGTCCGTCCTGGGGGCAGGACCGTCCGGGCGCGTGGGCGACCTCTGCCGACCGCACCTACTTCGGGACCATCCCGCGGTACGGCCGCCGGGGCGGCGTGCTCGGGTGGTTCGAGGGGGACAGCACGACACCCACGGTGGTCCCGAGCCCGGTCGCCGACCAGAGCATCGTGGGGCTGGCCGCGAGCGGGTCCGTGGTGTTCGGCGCGACCTCGCGCTGGGGTGGTCTCGGTGTGGGGCCGACCGCGGCCGGGGCCGTGGTCTTCGCGTACGACACCGAGCAGCGACGCGTGCTCTGGACCTCGACGCTCGGCGTGGACCTCCAGTCGGCCGGCTCGGTGCTGCTCGACGGCAGTGGGCGGTTGTTCGCGCTGACCCGGTCGGTGCTCGTGGAGCTCGACCGGTCCGACGGGAGCGTCGTCCGCCGCTTCCCGCTGGGCCCGGCAGGCGGCGGCGAGCGGGCCACCTTCGCCGACACCGACCTCGCGGAGGGCGGTGGACGACTGTGGGCGGTGACCCCCGACGGCCTCTGGGCGGTCGACACCGGGAGCGGCGGGTTCACCCGGGTCGCGGACCGTGGGATCAGGTTCCCGCGGGTAGAGTTCCTCGCTGATGCCGCCTACTACTCGGCCGGCCGAACCCTCATGAAAGTCGCGGTCCCATGACCCACACGCCCAGCTCGGCCCTGGCCGACGTCCTGGACGCGAACACCGAGGGCTCCCGGGTCGCCCCGGCGACGGTGGTGATCACGGGATCGCTCGACGGGCGGTCCAGGCCCGACGGGCTGACGTCGCTGTCCGAGCGCCTCCACGTGCGGTGGTCCCCGTCCGGGCGCACCACGGCGAGCGACTCGCGCGGCACCGTGAGCCTCGACGGCGTGGCCGTGGTCGAGCGTCGCCTGCTGCGCACCGCCGGTGAGCTCATGGAGGTCTGGGACGGCAGGGACGCCGGTGACTTCGCCCAGTGGTGGGGCGCCCGGGCCCGGCAGTCGGCCTGCGCCTACGTGTGGCACGCGGCGTCGCGCCGGCTCGTGGTGCTCCCCGACCCGATCGGCGGAGCGACCGTCTTCGTCCACGAGGTCGACGGTGTCTGCGTGCTGTCCTCCGACTACGGCGCCCTGATCTCCACCCTGACCGAGCTCGGGCTGCGCCCGACCAAGGACCTGATGTACCAGGTCGAGCGCACCGTCGTCGGCAGCGGGGGGCTCTGGGAGACCAGCTACACCGGCGGTCGTCGCGTGCCCACCTTCACCCATGTCGTCGTCGACGCGGCCGGTCTGCGCGAGGTCCGGTACGCCGCGGCGCCCTCGCTCACCGAGCCGCTCAGCTATTTCGACGGCCTCTCCACCGTCCGTTCCGACGTCCTCGCCTCGGTCGAGGCCATCGCGGCTGCCCCCACCGAGGAGCGGGTCGCCCACCTCACGGGGGGCTTCGACTCCCGGCTGGTGCTCGGGGCCATCCTCGAGACGGGTCTGCAGGACCGGTTCGACTTCTTCTGCAGCGGGCCGCCGGAGTCGCCGGATCGTGCGGTGGCCGACGGCCTGGCGCGGACGTTCGGGCTCACCCGGGCGCACAGCGGCGGCCTGATGCCAGTGGTGGTGGGCTCCTTCGTCGAGCAGCAGCAGGCGCTCCTGAGCTACACCGCCGGCCTGTCCAACGTCGGCCCGACCGGCCTGGAGCCCCAGCGCGACATCGTCGCTGCGGGCGGCGGGTACGGCGAGCTGTTGCGGTCGTTCTACACCCACGCCATCACCGGACAGGGGAACGCGCCGTGGGAGGACGGCCGTGGCCTGCTGACCGCGATGCTCGGTTCGGCGCCGGACGAGGGCATCCTCACCACGCACGCGTTCGGGCTGATCGCGTCCCGTCTCAGCGAGGTCCTGGCCGGCATCCACGGCACCGGCGTACCGGCCGACTTCGTGGGGGACGTCTTCTACTCCGACGTCCGCAACCGCTACCACATGGGCGCGACGACGCTGTACTGGAGCCGGGTCGGCGCCAGGGTCAACCCCCTCTACACCGTCGCGGCGCTGCCTGCCGCCCGCGAGCTCACCGGCCTCGCCCGTCGCGCCAACGTGCTCGGCTACGACCTGCTCGAGTCCTTCGGCCGCTCCCTGTCGCAGTACCCCTTCGACACGGACCGGTCCTCGCCCGAGTACCGCCGCCAGCGCCGCGCCCGTCGCGGGATCCCGTTCGGCGACGGTCCCCTGCGCTGGGCCACCAGGCGTCCGAGCACCTCGGCACCGGGGCCGGAGATCACCCCCGAGCGGAGGGAGCTCGTGCTCGCCAGGGCCAAGGCCGTCAACCTCATCTACTGGCAGTCGCTGCACCTGGAGTCCACCCAGAGCGCCTTCGGCCAGGTGCTCGAGCAGGTCGACCTGTCCGACTACACCGAGGTCGTGAACCTGTCCTACCTCCAGGAGCTCGCCCGCACGACCTCGTGGACCCGGGGCAAGGTGCGCCACCTGTATGCCGCGTCCGCGATGCTCACGTGGTACGCCGAGGACGCCGCTCGGTGAGCCCGGCCACGACCCCCGACGCTCATGAGCCGGGTGGGGCGACACCGTCGTCCCCGACGCTCCCTGTGGACAGCGACTACTCCACGCGCCAGCCTGACGTGGTCGTGTGGTCCTCCCCGGACGACTTCGCGTCCGCGACGGGGTGGGCCCCCGGCGTCCACGTCGTGATGCTGCCTTCCGGGACCCACGTCGACCTGTTCATCAGCGGCGACATCGGTGTGCTCCCGTCCGGTCGTGCCCTGCCGGTGGTCTTCTCCGGTGCGGTGAGCGCTCGCAACGGCTCCCGCGCCCCGTTCTTCTCCGGTGCCAGCCTCGGGCGTGACCTCGGGACGCCGCTGGTCTCCATCAGCGACCCCCTCCTCGCTGCGCACGACGACCTCCGCCTGGGGTGGTACACCGGCGCCGCGCACGACGACGTCCAGGGTCACGTGGGCATCCTCCTTCACGCGCTGTCCGAGCGGGTCGGGCGCGAGCTGCTCCTCGTCGGGGGCTCCGGCGGCGGGTTCGCCGCGCTCCACCAGGTGCTCAGGGCCGACTACCCCGCGTCCGCGCTGGTCTGGAACCCGCAGACCGATCTCCTCGACTACGACCCACCTGCCGTGGCCGAGTACCTCGCCGCCGCCCTGGGACGCACGGAGGAGCAGGTGGCTGAGATGACCCGGGGGGAGCGCTCGGCGGCACTGGCGGCAGCCGGGATCGAGCACCGCGTACTGCCGTCGGCATCCCGCGAGACGTCGACCCGCCGTGTGGTCTACCTCCAGAACGCCTCGGACTGGCACGTCGCCAAGCACCTCGCCCCCTTCCTCGAGGAGGGCGGCTTCACCCATGCAGGAGGAGGCCGCTGGTCCCGGGGCGACGGCGTCCTCGCCCTCGTGTCTGCCATGGCGGCAGGTCACAGTGCACCGCCGCGTGCGGTGCTGGAGCAGTCCCTGTCCGCGCTGCTCGACACCTCCGTGTCCGCGGCCCAGGCCGTCGACCGTCTCCAGGCGGCGAAGACGGTGCCGTCGACCGGGCTCGACGTCCTTCCCCGAGACCTGCGTCCGGAGATGGAGGACCTGGCTTCCCGGGTCGGGCTGAGTGCCACGCTCGACCACCGGGGCACGGCCCGGGCCGCGCTCGTCTGGAACGGTCGCCCGAACCGGTATGGCGGGGTCAAGGCCGTCTTCGAGCTGCTGGACGCCTCCGGCACCGTGCTCCTCGAGCGTTCCCACGCCGACAACATGGTGCAGGTGCCTGCGGTGGGCGAGGCGCTCGTGGCCGTGCGCGCGAACCTGCGCGACGGTTTCGGTCACGTCGTGCTGACCCGGACCGAGCCGGTGCAGCGGCTGGCCCAGCCGGTGCGGGTGCTCGTCGTCGGCAGCTGCGTCTCCCGCGACACGTTCGAGTTCCTCGACCCCGACCACTTCACGCTCCAGGGCTATGTCGCCCGCCAGAGCCTGGTCAGC
Organism: Pedococcus aerophilus; assembly: GCF_039532215.1. Lineage (NCBI taxonomy): Bacteria > Bacillati > Actinomycetota > Actinomycetes > Micrococcales > Intrasporangiaceae > Pedococcus > Pedococcus aerophilus. The sequence goes on from NZ_BAAARN010000001.1 coordinate 2,340,213, forward strand.
TCCTTCGCCCCCGGCGGCGAGCCCCACTTCGACCTCTCCGCGCTGTCCAGCGCGTTCCAGCGGCGCATGCTCGACGGTGACGCCCGCTCGTCCCTGCCGGGCATCGTCGCCGAGCTGGCCGACGAGGTCGACCTGGTCCTGTGGGACCTCGTCGACGAGCGTCTGGGCCTGCTCGACCACGACGGCGGTCACGTCACCACCGACTCGGTCGAGCTGCGCCAGGCCCGGCTCGACGGCCAGGCGCCGTCCGGCCCCAGCGGCCCGGCGTTCGGGTCGCCGGAGCACCTCGATCGCTTCCGCGCGGCGCTGCCGCAGTGGCGGTCACTGCTCGAGGATCACGGCCTGTTGTCCCGGACGGTCCTCGTGGCCCCGCCGTGGGCAGCGGCCACCCAGACCGGCGAGCCCACGCCGTCGAGCTTCGGCCTCGATGCCGAGCGCGCCAACGAGCTCACGCAGGCCTACCTCGACGCAGCCGTGGAGGTATTGGGGTTGAAGGTGCTGGGTCGCGGGCTCACCGGGGCGGTCAGCCACACCGACCACCAGTGGGGCCCAGCGCCGTTCCACTACGACGACACCACCTACCTGGCCCTCGCCGGGGAGGTGGCGTCCACGGCCCGCAGTCTCTGTGCGCCCTGGGGCTGGGAGTCGCTGCAGCCGTCGGACCTCACCCGGGTGCCCGCCGCTGCCGACCGCGACCCGCGACGCGAGGCTGCAGCCCCCGAGGCCACCGTGGAGCAGACCGGGTCGCTGGAGCTGACCGTGCGCATCCACGGCGCCGGCAGCCGCGCCTGCTCCTTCTCGGTGCACCAGGGGTCACGACGGATCGAGGCGACCCCCTACCTGCGCACCGCGACCCACAGCTTCACGGTGCCCGAGCCGGGGATCTACCGCTGCCGGGTCTTCGTCCTCACCGAGGACGGCGAACGGCTCCCGGTGACGAGCCCGCCGCTGCGGGTCACCTGAGCCCCGGTCAGCGGCCGTCGGTCGCGTCGGGGCTGAGCACGTCGACGAGCTGTCCGAGGACGGTCGCCTCCTCGAAGCGGTCGGCGATCACGCGCCGGTAGGCATCGGGGTCGCGGTCCTCGGTGAGGATCCTGTCCACCAGGTCATCGACCGTGGCACCGACCCACTCGCGCGGGTAGACGAGGTCGGCCCCGGCCCAGCCGAGGACGACCGGCATCGCCCGGCTGGCAGCGCCGTCGGCGATGGTCAGGTGGAACGACTCGAAGTCGCTCACCGACAGGGCGATGCCCACGCCGCGGTACCACTCCTGCATGTCGTTGCCGTGGCCGTCGAAGACCACGGTGCCGGGGCGTGCCGCATTGAGGGCCTCGATGCGTGCGTACTGCGTGTCGTACCAAGCCATCTCGGCCGGCCGGCTGCTCATCCACGGGTAGTCCTCGGGCCCCTTGCCCTTGATCCGCAGCGTGTGCGGACGACCCTTGGCGTCCAGCGCCTCGATGACGTCGAGGGCCAGGTCGAGACGCTTGCGCGCCGGGACCGTGCCGACGAACCCGATCGTCGTCGCAGCCTCCTCGGTCTTGGCCAGGTCGAGGCCGTCGGTGTCGACGAGGTTGGGGATGACCACGCACTTGTCGGCCGGGACGCCGTGGCTCTCGATGGCGGCCCGCCTGACGAGCTCGCCGACGAACACGTAGGCCGCGACGTTCTCGTGCGCGATCTGCGACAGGTACGGGAGCGACAGCTCCTGGAGGTGGACGCGGACGACGAGGCGCTGGCCGGGCATGACGTGCCGCGAGTACCAGACCGCGTTGCCGAGCCCCCACTCGCAGAGCACGAGCTCGGCGCGGTGCAGCAGCTCCAGCGACTGCTCCTCGTCGTGGGCGGTGTGCGACCGCCACTGGTCGATCTCGACCTCGGCGCCCTGCGACCGCAGCTCCTCCAGCAACGCGGTGGCGAACTTGAGGTCGTGACCGGCGACGAGAACGCGGTGACCGGCGACCGGAGCGGTGTCCCGGGCGGTGCCGGCCGAGGAGCCACCTGCGCCACCCTGGGTCGCGACGGGGTGGGCGACCACCCACGGCACCAGCAGGCGGACCGCGCTGAGGCCGTCGGCGCGCAGGGCGTCGTCGAGGTGCGGGTGCTCCGAGGCGACGGAGGTGGTGACCAGGCCCGTGGTGGTGCCGGTCCCCGACACGGGCACCGCGAGCGGCTGTCCGGGCTGGAGGTCGGCGGCGGCGTGGCTGTCGAGGCGGTCCCAGTGCCCGAAGGCGGGAGCGTGCAGGAGGTCCTCGTAGTGCGTGCGCCCGACGACCTCGGCGAGACGCCCGACCCACTGCGCGGAGGTGGCCGGGCTGCCGAGTCCGTCCCAGGTGCGCACGGTGGTGCCGGTCCCCTCGAGGGCGGCGACCGCGTCGTCGATGGCGCCCGAGCCACGGTCGGCGTGGACGAAGACCTCGGTCGGGGGCACCGACTGGGCGGCGAGCGAGCGGAGCACGTCCGGCGCGCCGGAGTCGAGGACGACGGCATACGTATGGCGCGGGGGCGCCACGACGGGGAGCCCGGCGGTCCGGGCGACGATGGTGAGCGCGGTGTCGGCCGTGTGGGACCGCAGCACCGCACGCATCTGCAACCAGGCCTCGGTGAGACGGGCCTGCGGGTTGCCCGACCACAGGCGCAGCAGGGAGCGCCACACCACGGGGTCGTTGCTCGTGGGGATGACCGAGCCGAAGGTCTCGTCGATGCCGCGACCCGGGCCGGAGAGGACGACACCACCGCAGGCGGCGACCTCGACGACGCGTCGGGAGAACATCGTCGGCGACTCGGTGACCGAGTTGACGTTGAGGTTCGCGAGGTGGCTCTTGTAGGAGTCGATCACCTCGGCGTAGGGCAGGGAGCCGCGCACGCTCCCGCGGAAGGCCTGCGGGAAGTGGTACGGCGAGTCGGGGATGTCGGCCTGCCGGTCGTAGATCGCCAGGCCGAAGGGGCGGCAGGTCTCCAGGAGCCGGGTCAGCTCGGCGGACCGCTTGGCGTAGCGGTCGCCGTAGTAGGTGCCGGCGTAGACGACGGTCGGCTCGTACTCGCGGGTCGCGGGCAACGGGTTGTGGATCCTGGGCTGGGCGTAGAACGGCAGCGACGACGCCGTGCGGACCGTGCCGACACCGGCGGTTAGGTAGGGCAGCACGCGGTTGCCGTCGGTGGTGAAGACGTGGTCGCACAGGGACGCGGTGGCGACGAACCGGTCGTAGTGGACCGGGTCCTCCTTGTTCCAGAAGACCGACGGCACCCCGAGCTCGCGGGCCAGGGCGAGCAGGCCGCTGATGTCGGCGTGCTCCTCGTCGGAGTAGCGGCCGACGCCGCGGTGCCAGGTGCCGCCGTTGCCCTTCCAGGCCGACTCGATGAAGACGAGGTCGAGGCCGGCGACCTGGTCGCGCCAGCCGTCCCGGTCCAGCGGCACGACCTGCACCGAGGCGGACAGGGTCTGGGTGGTGAACTCGTCGGCGACGAGGCCGACGCGCAGCGTGGCGAGGGCCGGTCCGTCGACGGCGCTGTGGTCGTGCACGACGGTCGCCTCACGGTGGGCGCCGAGGACCGTGGTGGCCAGACCCTTCCAGTTGCGCTCGTCGAGGCACCAGAGCCGTCCGGTCCGACCGAGGTCGGCGCGCAGGTCGGGCTCCTGCACGAGGCGTCGGAGCACGTCGGCCAGGGCCCGGGCGTCGCCGGCGGGGAACAGCAGGGCCCGCGACTGGTCGGCTCCTGCGATGTCACGGTGCGGTGCCACGTCGGACAGGACGACGGCCTTCATGCTGCTCATCGCCTCGAGCGGCTTGAGCGGGGACACCATCTCGGTCACGGCCTGGGACAGGCGCGGGCACGGCATGATGTCGAAGAGGCTGAGCAGTCGCGGCATGTGGTCGCCGGGAACCCGGCCGACGAAGCGGACGTGGTCGTCCAGGCCGAGCCGGGCCACCTGCTCCTTGAGCCCGGCCGCGGCCGAGCCGGAGCCGGCGATGACGACCTGGAAGCCGACGCCCTGGTCGCGCAGCACCGCGGCGGAGTCGACGAGGACGTCGAGGCCTTCGTAGGGGACCATGCTGCCGGCGAACCCGATGACGGGGACGTCCGTGCGGACGCCGAGCGACGCCGCATACTGCGTGTCGCGCGGGAGCGGGAGGAACTCTCCGGGCGTGACCGCGTTGGGGGCCACCGTGATCCGCTCGGCGGGCACGCCGCGGCGGACGAGCTCGTCGCGGGTCTGGCCGGTGATCGCGAGCACCGCGTCGGCCTCGCTGCCGACGAGCGTCTCGAGGGCGGTCTGGACGGCGTAGCGCTCGGTCTGGTCCCAGCCGGGCTTCGCGGACGCCTCGGTGACCTCCCAGAGGCCACGCACCTCGTAGACGAACGGGATGCCCAGGCGGCGGGCCGCGATGAGGGCGGCGAGCCCGACGCGGAAGTTGGACGCGGCCTGGATGACGCTGGGGCGCTGGAGACGGGCCTCGCGGACGAAGGCGTCGGCGCACTCGAGGATGTAGCGGTCGACCGGCGTGCTCGCCAGCGGGTTGCCGGGCAGGTGCACGTAGCCGACGCCGTCCACCTCCACCTCGTGGCGGTGGCGCGCGCGGGACTTCACGTCGACCTTGGCGTCCCACGGGTAGCCGGAGCGGCCCACGACGACGACGTCGCTGCCGCTCTCGCGCAGGCCGGAGGCCACGCCCTTGGTGCGGACCGAGTAGCCGTTGGTGTTGTAGGCGGGGGTGGAGTGGACGCAGTACATGACCCGGCCCGGCTCGGGGAGGTAGGCCGGTCCCTGCGCACGGGGCGGGACGGAGATGCTCTCGAGGCGGACCCGCTCGACGGCGAGGATGCGCTCGGCGAGCTCTGCGGAGGCAGGGTCGAGCTCGGCGACCACCTCGGGGTGCTCGCGCAGCAGGCGGGTGGGCACCGACACCGTGCCCTGCTCGAACCACGAGCGGGACAGGACGTGGCCGAGGCGCGTCGGCGTCTGCTGCGCGTGGAAGCGCTGGAGGAGCTCTTCGTAGGAGTAGTCGCTGAGCCTGCGCTCGGCGGTGCCGCCCTCTGCAGTGGCTTCCGGGGCGGAGGCGGTGCCCCCGCTCGAGGGCCCGGCCGGGAGCTGCTTCGCCGCGGGGAGCGCAGGGGTGTGGCGCACCAGGGCCATGGGCGAGGTGAGGGTACGACCGAGCCGGTAGGCCTTGGACCCACGCACGCGCTTCAGGTCGCCCTTGAGGCGGGTGGACTCCGCGCGGTAGGCGTCGAGCGCGGAGTTCGCGCTGCCGAGCCTGCGGGTCAGCTCCTGGTTCTCCTTGCGGAGCTGCTTGAGCTCGCGGGCGTTCTTCTCCGCCTCCTTGAGCTTGCCGCGTGCGGCGCGGTCGCCGGCCTCCAGCGCATCGAGGCGGGCGCGCAGGGCCTTCGGATTGCTCAGGAGCTCTGACGTCACCTGCTGGTCGAGTCCGGCATGGTCACGGCGTTCGTCGTCGTGCACTGGTGCAGTCTCCTGCTGTTCGACGTCAGGTGTACGCGGTCATCCTAGGGGCTGACCGGCCGCGGGCCGGGGGTCCGAGGGGCCGGTGCTGCCGTTGCACGGACCTGTCGAGCAGATAGCATCGGGCGACCTCTGGGCGGTGCGGACGCCGGGGCGGAATCGACGGTCACAAGGAGCTGGACAACGCATGGCACGCATCGGTCTCGTGGGTTTCTTCGGATGGGGGAACTACGGTGACGAGCTGTTCCTGCACAACTGGCAGCGCACGATCGGGGTGCACCACGACGTCGACGTCGTGCACGACGTCCTGGCCGCGCCGTACTTCAGCCGCCCGGCCACCGAGATCGTCAAGGAGTTCGACGCCCTCGTCATCGGCGGTGGCGACCTGGTGATCCCCAACAAGATCTCGCCGCTGTACTGGAACCGCGCCTGGCTCGCGAAGCCCATCTACATCAGTGGGGTCGGGGTGCCGACCTGGATCAAGCAGCAGGCGCCCGACGTGATGGAGCGGCTGCAGAACTTCTTCCAGCACCCCAACGTGCGACACATCGGCGCCCGCGACGTCGAGAGCGCCGAGTGGATCCGCCGGTACCTCACGCCGAAGGTGCCGGTCGTCGTGCACGCCGACCTCGCCTTCAACCTCACGCTGCCGCCGGCCGCGACGTTCGACAAGCCCACGGTCGCCTTCAACCTGCGCACCCACCGGGCCGGGTCCGACCCGACTGCCCTGGTGAACGTCTGCCAGACGATGCACGACCGCGGGTATGACGTCGTCAACCTCGTCCTCGGCACCGGCAAGACCAGGGCCGGCGATCTGGAGGTGGCCCAGGCCTTCCCCTTCAAGGACCAGATCATCCTGGAGTCCGAGAGCATCGACGAGCTCAGCTCCTACCTCGGTGGCCTCGACCTGTTGATCTCCAACAAGTTCCACGGGACCGTCGTGGCGACGATGTATGGCGTGTCCTCCGTCGTCCTCTCGGCCACCACCAAGAGCCGCAACCTCTACACCCGCCTGGACCGCCGTCCGCTGCTGTCCAGCAACGAGGACCCGGACATGCTGGCGAAGGTCGAGCTGGCCAGGATGCCGGTCTCGCGCGCGGCGGTGCGTGAGCTCGAGCTCGACGCCAACGACGCGGTGCGCACCCTCGTGCGCAAGATCGACGCCGACTTCCCGCGCGGCGCAGTCAGGTTCGGCGCATGACGCAGGTGCCCGGCGCCGAGTCCGGCGCACTCGGCGGAAACCTCGGCGACGACGTGGGCAACGACCTGGGCGACGTGCTGGACCGCACGCTGCCCGATGCCTCCGCCGAGATGGTCGTCGCCCTGCTGCGGCACCTGTTCACGGCCAAGGAGTACGACCAGGGCCTCGCGCTCGTCGACCAGTGGTGGGAGGCGCACAGCACCAACGCCAACTTCCTCAAGATCGCCCGGAGCCTGCAGATCAAGCGTGGCGAGATGACCGCGACCCTGCGGACCACGCAACGCCTGATCGCCCTCAAGCAGGCGTCCCAGGACGCCACGACGTTGATCGAGGGCCGCCTTCGTGAGCTGACCGGCCAGGTGCCGGTGCTGCCCGGCCCGGCCGAGACCGTGGTGCCGTTCAACCCCCACAGGGTGCTCCACCTCGTCAAGGAGAGCCGGCCCTACCTGTCCAACGGCTTCACCTCCCGCAGCCACTACAACTTCCTCGCCGAGCGCGAGGCCGGCCTCGACCCGATCGTGGTCACCGAGCCCGGATTCCCCCGGTCCGTCGTGGGTGATGCGGCGCGTCCACAGGTGAACCCCGACGGCATCCGCCACTTCCACCTGGACGTCGGTCCCGCCGACTTCAAGGCGATGCCGGTCGACCGCTACCTCCAGCTCTTCGCCGACCTCGCGCTCGAGCGGGTGCGCTTCCTGCGGCCGGCCATCATCCATGTCAGCTCGGGTCGTCGTGGCTACGAGACAGCCCTGGTCGCCCTTGCCATCAAGGACCGCACCGGCATCCCGGTCGTCTACGAGGTGCGGTCGTTCTTCGAGGCGAACTGGACCGACGAGGTGCGCTACGAGGCGAGCGGCGAGCAGTTCGAGTCCCGGATGCGCCTCGAGGAGGAGTGCATGCACAGGGCCGACTTCGTCCTCACCCTGGGCGAGTCGATGCGCAGCGAGATCGTCGCCCGGGGGATCCCGGCCGAGAAGGTCGGCATCATCCCCAACGGCGTCGACGTCGAGCGCTTCACGCCGCGCGAGCGCCCGCAGGAGCTCGCCGACGAGCTGGGGATCGGCGACGCCCCGACCTTCGGCTACGTCTCCAACATGGACCACTACCGCGAGTCGCAGGAGACGCTCATCGCTGCCTGTGCCGCGCTCAAGGCCGCGGGCCGCGACGAGCACTGCCTGCTCGTCGGCGGTGGCCCCCGGCGCGAGATGCTCGAGGCCCTGGCCGAGTCGCTGGACGTGGCCGACCGGGTGCACTTCACGGGCAACGTCGACCACGACCGGGTCGTCGACTACTACGCCCTCATCGACGTCTTCGTCGTGCCCCGCACCCGCGAGCGCGCTGCCACGCACGTCACGCCGCTCAAGCCCTTCGAGGCGATGGCTCTCGGCATCCCCGTCGTCGTGAGCGACCTTCCGGCGCTGGTCGAGCTGACCGACCCGCCGCACCGGGGCTGGAAGTTCGAGCCGGACGACGCGGGTGATCTCGCCCGGGTCATCACCGAGGTCTTCGACGACCCGGCCGAGCGGTCCCGGAGGGTGTCGGCGGCGACGGAGTGGATCCACACCCAGCGCCAGTGGGTCCACAACGGTCCCCGTTACCGGGAGTACTTCGAGCACGTGCTGGGACGAGGAGAGCTCCCGCGATGAAGGCGAACGTCACCGGCTACCTCCCCAGTGCGGCGAGTCCGGCCCACGAGATCCAGCTGGCCCTGCGGGCGGTGTCGACCACGACGACCCCGCACCTCCTCGGCTACACCGCGGTCGCTCGCATGAACCCCTTCCAGTCGCTGCTCTACCGCGAGTTCGGAAGTGGTGGGATCGCGGTCGCGCCGGTCCTGCGCGGGCACGACTTCCGGGCCGTGGGCGCCTTCCGCCCGCTGAGCGCCAGCCAGACCATCCACTTCCACTGGATGAGCTGGGCGCTGGGGAAGATCACCCACGGTGCTGACGCCGGTCGTCTCGTCGGCGGGTTGCTCGGGCGGATCGACAAGTTCCGGTCCGACGGAGGCAAGGTTGTCTGGACCGTGCACAACGTCTACCCCCACGACGCGCGCTTCGTCGAGGAGGAGCTGCGCCTCCAGCAGGGGCTCGCCGATCGCGCCGACGTCGTGCACGTCATGGCGCGCGCCACCACGGACCACATGGACGGGATCCTCGACCTCGATCCGGACCGCACCGTGCTCGCGCCGCACCCGAGCTACGTGGGCGCCTACGAGAGCCACGTCTCCCGCGCCGAGGCCAGAGCGGCGTTCGGCATCGACGCCGACGAGACCGTCTTCCTCGTCTTCGGTGCCCTGAAGAAGTACAAGGCGCTGGGGGAGGCGCTGGATGCCTTCCACCGGTTGTGCGACGAGGACCCCACGGGTCGCTACCGGCTGCTCGTGGCCGGGCTCCCCGACAACGACCCCGAGGTCGCGGACTTCGTCGACCGGTGCGTGACCGATCCGCGTGTCCTGATCGATCCCAGACGTGTGGCCACCGACAAGGCGCAGCTCTTCCTGCGTGCGTCCGACGTGGGCCTGGTCACCTACGCCCGGTCGCTCAACTCGGGGGCGGCGCTGCTCTACCTCAGCTTCGGACTGTCCGTGGTGGCCACGGACACGCCGGTGTTCCGGGAAGCGCTGCCGGCCGAGGCCGTGACGTATGTCGCGAACCCCGCCAACGGGGACGTCGACGGCTTCGCATCGGGTCTGGCCCAGGCTGCCCAGCGCTCGCGGGAGATCACCCATGACGAGGTGCTGGCGTTGATCGCCCACCTCGACAGCCGCCAGGTCAGTGCCGCCTTCCGCGACGAGCTGGGGGCCCGCCTCGGCTGGTGACCGCCGACGGCTCGTCGCCCGAGCCGTGGGTCCTACCGGAGGAGCTCCCCGAGGCTGAGGACCCGACCTGCCATGCCGCGGGCCTGACCCACGGGGACTGCAGGGTCGGCGAGCTCGAGCCTGGCGTCGTCGACGATCTGCACCCAGTCGGTCGCGAAGTCCGAGTCTCCCACCGCTGCGGCTGCCACCTCGAAGCGTGCCTGCACCCGCTCCCGGGTGATGGCCCCTGGCTCCTGGCCGTCGGCGCCGAGGGCGCTCAGGGCCGGCACCGGGCCGTCCTGCACGGTCTCGGGGTCGCCGTGGACGGCATACGTGGAGAGGTCGTCGCTGGTCAAGGCACCACCGATGACGCGCAGGCGTTCGGTCACCCACTCCGGGTCGCGGTCCTTGGCCGGGCGGTCGAAGGGGTGAGCTGCCAGCGCCGGGCCCATGGTCGCCATGAGGTCCTCGGTGATGTCCTTGGGCCCGGACATCTCGGCAGGACGGTCCTGCGCCGCCAGCTTGCTCAGTCCGACCAGGCTGCGCTGCTGCAGGGGCCGGATGCCGAGCTTGGACACCGGCACGAAGCGTCCGCCGTGCAGGGCGTTGCGCATGCCCAGGTAGTGCCACTCGGCGCTCAGCGGGTCGGCTGGGTCGATCCCCACCCGGGTGAGGTAGTCCGAGCAGGTCGCGTCGAAGTCCTCGGCCATGTCCGGGAACCGTGTCGCGATGGAGTCGGCGATGGTCTTGACCGAGCGGAGACCGTAGTTGCCCTTGTAGAGCTCGGAACCGAAGCCCGCGATGGCGAACTGGCCCTTGGCCCGCAGACCGTAGGCCTGGAGCTTGACGGGGTAGTAGGTCAGGGCGCTGTCGAGGGACCACAGGCCCATCGGGTCGCGCACCCGCCAGATCTCGGCCGAGCGGGGGACCGCGGGGAACCGTGAGCCGAGCGGGAAGCCGAACGTCTCGGAGAGCTGCTGGACCACCTCGGCGTCACGCTGGTGCTGCGGCAGCGTGTTCGTGCAGGTGAACCTGGCGGAGTCGCGGCCCACGGGTGAGAGCAGGGCGGCTGCCAGGCAGATCCTGGAGTCCTTGCCTCCCGACAGGGAGAGGCGGGCTGCCTCGGGACCGAGCGTGGCGACCGTGTGGATGATCGAGGCGATCCTGCTGGCTCCGTGACGGATGGTGTCACCGTAGCTCTGCCCGTCCCAGGCGAAGACCTCGCGCATCGGGCGGGTGACGACCTCGGCGCGGGCGCAGGGGTCGGTCAGGTCGACCTCGACGCGCTGGCCGACGGCGACGTACGTGATCTCCTGCACGGGGGTCCGGGTGCTCATCAACTGCGCTGACATGGCGTTGGGCCAGCGCATCGCCCCGATGACGGTGGCGTCCGGGGTGCACGGCAGACCCAGTCGGCGGCGCAGCCGCAGGAGCAGTGCCGCCGAGTCCGAGACCAGCACGAGCCCGGCTGCCGAGGTCGTGAAGAGCGGCATCATCCGATAGAGGTCGGTCGTGACACGCAGTCGGTCGCCTCGCCACGAGCCGATGACATGGCACCCGGGCAGGTCGTCGTCGGCCCACACCCGGGCCCCGCGGCTCCCCCAGCCACTGCGTCCGAAGTAGAGGCCCTCGGCGTCGTCGTCGTAGGCGACCCCTGTGAAGAGGCCCTGGCCCTCGGGCATCAGGTCGCCGGTCGCGTGCCGGGCCAACCAGTCCAGCCTCCAGCCGCCGGGCAGCACCGAGCGCGCGTGGTCGTCCGGGAACTGCGCACCGACCTCGTCGATGGCCTGCCCGAGCGCCTCGTGTCCGTCCTCCCGGCTCAGTGCCAGCAGGTAGTTGGCCATGCCTCCCCCTCCACCGACCCCTGCAGCCGGTCAGCGCCTACGTCAGCGCCAGAGGCCGCGGGTGTCGATGACTGCCTTCTCCGCGAGGAGACGGCGGTCGACGTTGCGGAACTCGCGGTGGTCGACGAGCAGCACGACGATGTCGGCGGCGGCGATGCCCTCGGCGGTCGAGGCGAGCTCGACGTTGGGCAGGGCGGCGAGGCCGGCGGGGAGCTCTTCGATGTTGGGCTCGATGGCGAGCACGCGCGAGGACGAGTGCCGCTGGGCGAGCTGCTTGGTGATCTCCAGGGCCGGCGACTCGCGCAGGTCGTCGATGTCGGGCTTGAAGGCAAGTCCGAGGGCGGCGATGACCGGGTCCTTGAAGCGGTCGGCGCGGTCCTTGACCTTGTTCAGGACGTACTCCGGCTTGTGGTCGTTGACCTCGCGCGCGGTGCGGATGAGGCGGGCCTCGTCGGGGACGGCGCTGACGATGAACCACGGGTCGACCGCGATGCAGTGCCCGCCGACGCCGGGGCCGGGCTGCAGGATGTTGACGCGGGGGTGCTTGTTGGACAGCTCGATGAGCTCGAAGACGTCGATGCCGAGCTTGTCGGCGATGATCGACAGCTCGTTCGCGAAGGCGATGTTGACGTCGCGGTAGGAGTTCTCGGTGAGCTTGGCCATCTCGGCGGTGGTGGCGTCGGTCAGGTGCAGCTCGGCTCCGCAGAAGACCTGGTAGAGGTCACGGGCGCGCTCGGCGGCCACGGTGGTCAGGCCCCCGATGATGCGGTCGTTGGTGACGAGCTCGATCATCACGCGGCCGGGCAGGACCCGCTCGGGGCAGTGCGCGAAGTGGATGATCGGCCGGCCACCGGACCCGTCCAGGGAAAGGTCGTCGCGGGCGTCCAGGACGCGCTTGGCCATGTGCTCGGTGGCCCCGGGAGGGGACGTGGACTCGAGGATGATGAGCTCGTCACCGGTCAGCTGGGGGATGATCGCGTCAGTGGCGGCGTCGATGTAGCTGAGGTCCGCGGCATACCCGTCCTTGAACGGGGTGGGCACCGCGACGATGTAGGTCTCCGCGTGCGGGGTGTCCTTCTGGGCCGAGAGCATGCCCTGGCTCACCGCGCCGGCGACGTGCGTCGCGAGGTCGGGCTCGACGAACGGGACCTCACCACGGTTCACGGCATCCACGTGGCGGTCGCTGACGTCGACGCCGATGACCTTGACGCCGTTGCTGGCGAGGATGGCTGCCGTCGGGAGGCCGATGTAGCCGAGGCCGATCACGGCGACGGTGGAGTGCTGAGCCACGGGAGTGCCTTGTCTGGAGGGAACGGGTGAACTGGTGAAATGTACCGAACTGCTCGCGTGCACGAGGTCGAGGACTCGCCCGCGGACCCGAGGCCCCGGCCCGGGAAGGCATGGGAGCAGGGGGTCAGGGCCGGGGGGTCAGGCCTCGGGGGACCACTGGTAGGTCACGACGAACTCCCGCATCTCCTCGCCCATCACGCCGGTCGCCGAGACCTGGATCGACTCGGGGACGACGTCCGTGCGCCGACGCGACTCACCCCACGGCTGGAGGTAGATCTCGCCGGTCTGCCAGGGCTCGTTCGTCTCGATGACGACGGAGGTGCTGGCGGTGCCCTGCCCCTGCTCGAACTCGACGTAGGCGTAGTTGCACCCCAGCGAGGGGGACCAGCGCGCGCCCGTGAGTCGTCGTTCCGCCCTGAGGCAGAGCAACGCTGAACGGGAGGGCACGTCGGCGGGCAGCCCGGTGACGGTGCACCTCAGCTCACGCACCGGGAAGGGGAAGTGGACGGTGGTCGGGCTACCGGTCGCCATCGTGGGTCACCTCTCTGAGGACGAGCTGGAGCCCGGTGGACTCGAGGAGCTGGGAGAGCACTTCGTGCTTCGCCGGGATGACCGGCACCTCCACCTCGAGGACCTTGGCGTCATAGTCCTCCGCGAAGAGGAGTCCGAACGCCACGAGCGTCAGGGCGAGGGCGTTGTCGCCGTCGAGGGTTCGCACCAGCCACGCGTTGGAACCGACGACACACCCCGTGGTCGTGCTGAGGTAGCCGCGGTACTCGTCCGACCTCGCGAGAACCATCTCGAAGGTGTCCGGGTGGTCTTTCGACGGCGACACGCGTTCGCCGTCCCTGGCGAGGCGGATGACGAGGCGACCCGTCCCGGTGGGGATGTCGGCGGGTTTCCACTCGACCTCCGTGGCCAGGGCCTCGAAGGGCTCGGCGTACTCCCGCAACAACGACGCGGTCAGGGGGTACACGGGCCGCTCGGTCCGGAGCGGGCCGTTCACCCGGTCGAGGAACGGCAGCACGGACGCCAGCCCTTCGCGGAAGCGGTTCAGGCGCTGGGGCGCGAGGTCCAGGGTGCGGACCGGCAGCTGGGCCCGTCCGTCGTACTCCTCCGGCTCGGCCTGGAGGCAGGCGCGGCGGAATCGATCCATGGTGTAGGCGGTCTTCACGCCTCAACTCCCGACTCTTTGGCGGTGATCTGGATGCGGTGAACGGCGTCGGCCCCGGCCAGCCAGACCTGGCTGTCACCGCCCGGGTCGAAGCGCGTCACCGTGTGGTGGGGGAGCCCGGACTCGACGGCCGAGGCGAGGAACGCGGCCAGGGGGTCACCGAGGGTCTCCGCAGACTGCGGCGCGGGGTCTGTGCGGAGGGCGGCGGCCCAGGTGGTGATGGTGGTGTCGGGTCGGGTGGTGATGAAGGCGCACTCTCGCCAGGTGGCGTCGGTGACGTGGAAGA